>NZ_WAAQ01000002.1:0-337636 GCF_008868125.1 Microbacterium maritypicum | reverse complement strand
CATGACCCGCCTGCTCGTGACCGGCGGAGCCGGCTTCATCGGATCGAACTTCGTCCACCACGTCGTCACCCACACCGATGCGCACGTGAGCGTGCTCGATAAACTGACGTATGCAGGCAACCGAGCCTCGCTCGCCGGCCTCCCCGCGAACCGGGTCGAGCTGATCGAGGGCGACATCGCCGATGCCGAGCTCGTCGACGCGCTGTTCGCCAAGACCGACGCGGTTGTGCACTACGCCGCGGAGTCGCACAACGACAATTCGCTGCACGATCCTCGCCCTTTTCTCGACACCAACATCATCGGCACCTACACGCTGCTCGAGGCCGCCCGCCGACACGGGCGCCGCTTCCACCACATCTCGACCGACGAGGTCTACGGCGACCTGGAGCTCGACGATCCTCAGAGGTTCACCGAGCAGACCCCGTACAACCCTTCGTCGCCGTATTCGTCGACGAAGGCAGGCAGCGATCTGCTGGTGCGTGCCTGGGTGCGCTCGTTCGGCGTGCAGGCGACCATCTCGAACTGTTCGAACAACTACGGGCCCTACCAGCACGTCGAGAAGTTCATTCCTCGCCAGATCACGAACGTGCTTCGCGGCACCCGTCCGAAGCTCTACGGCGCCGGGCAGAACGTCCGCGACTGGATCCATGCGGACGACCACTCCTCGGCCGTGCTCACCATCCTTGAGAAGGGCGAGATCGGCGAGACTTACCTGATCGGCGCAGACGGCGAGAAGGACAACCGGTCGGTAGTCGAATTGATCCTCACGCAGATGGGCCTCCCGGCAGACGCCTATGACCATGTGACGGACAGGGCGGGCCACGACCTGCGCTACGCGATCGACTCCACGAAGCTCCGCACGGAGCTGGGCTGGGCGCCGCAGTTCTCGGACTTCGAGTCCGGTCTCGCGTCGACGATCGACTGGTACCGCGAGAACGAAGACTGGTGGGCGCCCGCCAAAGACGCGACCGAGTCGTTCTATGCGTCCAAAGGGCAGTGATGACGGAGTTCGGTAAGACGCTCACAGTCACTGAGACGCCGATTCCGGGGCTTCTCGTCGTCGACCTGCCCGTTCATGGGGACTCGCGGGGCTGGTTCAAAGAGAACTGGCAGCGCGAGAAGATGCTCGCCGCCGGGCTGCCGGACTTCGGGCCCGTGCAGAACAACATCTCGTTCAATGACGCCGTGGGTACCACTCGCGGCATCCATGCCGAGCCCTGGGACAAGTGGGTCTCAGTCGCCACCGGCCGGATCTTCGGCGCTTGGGTCGATCTGCGGGCTGGCGCAAGCTTCGGCACGGTCTTCACGACAGAGATCGATCCCTCTCGTGCCGTCCTGGTGCCGCGCGGCGTTGGCAACTCCTATCAGACGCTCGATGCGGACACGGCATATACCTACCTCGTCAACGATCACTGGTCCGCCGATGCCGAGTACTCGTTCCTCAATCTCGCCGACGAGACCTCGGCGATCGCCTGGCCGATCCCGCTCTCCGAGGTCGAGGTGTCAGCGAAGGATCTCGGCCACCCTCGCCTCGCTGACGTGACGCCGGTCGGTCCCAAGAAGATCCTGGTCCTCGGCGGAGGGGGGCAGCTGGGACTGGCACTGCGAGATGCGCTCGGCGACGCTGCGCACATCGAGTACGCGACGCGTGACACGCTCGACCTGCGGGAGACCGATCTGTACTCCGCGAGGCGTTGGCGCGACTACAGCACGATCATCAACGCCGCGGCATACACCGCGGTCGACCTCGCCGAGACCGTGGACGGACGCCGGGAGGCGTGGGCCACGAACGTCACGGGGGTGACGGCCCTCGCCCGTATCGCCACTGAGCACGGCATCACGCTGGTACATGTCTCCAGCGACTATGTCTTCGATGGCACCACGGCGGGACCGTACACAGAAACCGACGAGGTTCAACCGCTCGGCGTCTACGGCCAGACGAAGGCCGCGGGCGATGCCGTCGTGGCGACCGTGCCCCGCCACTACATCCTCCGCACTTCCTGGGTGATCGGCGAAGGCCGGAACTTCGTCCGAACCATGGCCTCGCTGGCAGAGCGCGGCATCGCGCCTCGCGTGGTCGGCGACCAAGTCGGGCGCCTCACGTTCACGGATGACCTCGCCTCAGCCATCGTGCACTTGCTCTCGAACACGGCTCCCTACGGCATCTATAACGTGACAAGCGGTGGCGACGCTCGTTCCTGGGCCGACATCGCCCGCGCGGTGTATCGACTGACAGGACACGACCCGGACGCGGTGACAGACGTCACCACGTCGGAGTACTTCGCCGATCAAACAGGTCCGATCGCTCCTCGTCCCCGCAACAGCGTGCTGGACTTGAGCCGCATCCGGGCGACGGGGTGGACTCCGCGAGAAGCGGACGAAGCCCTGGGGGTCTATCTCGCGTCGAATCTCTAGAGCTCGCCCGGCTTCATGACCTCGACGTCGATGGCGCGGATCACGCGCTGAGCCGCGGTATCCGTCGGCGGCTCGGCGCCGACGACCTCCCCCTTGCGCCGCCGTCGAGGCGCGTACACGACGAGGGAGTGGAACAGGAACCGGGCGAAGAAGGCCACGATGAGCGAGAGACCCGTCGCGACGACGCTCGAGATGTGCCACGACTCGACCATCAGCGCCATCACCGGGATCCGCAGCGCGGCCTCGACGTTGTTGAACGCGAAGGAACTGGCGAAGCGGATGCCGAGAGCGCGCGCATCGGTGCGCATGTCGGCGAACACGAAACGCTCCTGCAGCACGAAGTTGCCGATGATCGTGACCTCGGCACCGATGATCGCCGCCCAGATGTACGGCACCCCCGCAGCTGTGAGCGCCCACATGATCCCGAGGTTCGCGGCCGCGCCGATCACGCCGATCAGCGCGAACAGCGACATCTTGCCGAAGCGCAGTCGTGCGAGGTGCTCGAGGAACATCGCGCCCTGGCGAAAGCTCGCCTTCGACGTGCCGTGGCGTCGCTCGGCGAACTCCATCGGCATCTCGGCGATGCGCAGGTCGTTGCGCGCGAGGATCTCGAGGAGGATCTTGAAGCCCCGAGGCTGGAGCGTCGAGACGTCGAGGCGACCGCGGTCGACCAGGAAGAACCCCGTCATCGGGTCGGTGCTGCGAGCGAGGCGAATCGGGAACATCGCCCTGGTCAGCCAGGTCGCGACGCGGGAGACGCCGAAGCGCACCGCCGTGCCGAGACCGCTCGTGTCCCCTCCGCCGACGTAGCGGGAGGCGGCGACGACGTGGGCGTCCCCCTGCGCGAATCGAGCGAGCAGGACGGGAAGGAGCTCGGGCGGATGCTGCAGATCACCGTCCATCACGATGCAGACATCGGAGGCTGCGGCCTCGAGGCCGATGACGACGGCGCCGCCCAGCCCTCCGGTGTTCTCGGAGCGATGGATCACACGCACGGGGATCGGAGCATCGGCCGCGACGCGCTCGACCTCAGCGGCGGTGTCATCGGTGCTGTCGTCGACGAACAGGATCTCGGCGTCCCACCCCTCGAGCGCCACGGCGGTCCGCGCGACGAGCTCGGCGACGTTGTCGCGCTCGTTGAACGTCGGCACGATGATCGTGACCGGTGTCCCCACGTCCGCCCCCTGTTCTCCACGCGCATCGCGTGCGGCCTCCATCGTTCCACGGGATCCTGTGCAGAGAGAAACCCGAACCTGCTAGACTCTCGAACCGCGGCTGTGGGAGTCGCGAAGTGGATGGGGATCCGCTTACTGGGGAATTACTGATCTGGGGAGATCATGGGGACGCGTATCGGCTATGCCGTTGGTGCTTTCGACCTGTTTCACGTCGGGCATCTGAATCTACTTCGTCACGCCAAGCAGCACTGCGACATTCTGATCGCAGGCGTCGTCAGCGACGAGATGCTGCGTCAGGTGAAGGGCATCGAGCCCGTCATCCCGACCGCGGAGCGTGCGGAGATCGTGAAGCACATCTCGTTCGTCGACGACGTCTACGTCGAGACGACGCCGTCGAAGATGGACTCGTGGCGCGACGTGCAGTTCACGCACTTCTTCAAGGGCGACGACTGGCGCGGCACCGACAAGGGCCTGCGCCTGGAGCGCGAGTTCGCCGAGGTCGGGGTCGAGGTCGTGTACTTCCCGTACACGGCGCACACGTCGAGCTCGTCGCTGCGGCGTGCACTCGATGCGATCACCGCGGGTGCCAACGCTCCCGCGGTCGCCGCCTCGCGCTGAGCAGCACGCCGCCCGGCGGTCAGTTCGCGACGCCGAGCAGGCTGCGCGCCATGCGCGCCACGTGCGGAGGTGTGTGCGGTCCGAGCCACACCGTCCACTGCGACGGCGGCTCGCTGCACGCCCACTCGACGCACCACGCGTGCACGGCGTTCGCGAGGCGTTCGCCGCGCGTATGCGCCCTGGTGCCGTCTCCCCGTACCAGCCAGCGCACCGACACCCCGTCCGGGACGTCGATGTGTCGGAACTGGATGCGAGCCGCAGCCTCGAGGATGACGACGCCCTGGGCATCCCACGGCAGCCGCGCAGCGATGCTCGCGATGAATCCGGCGTCAGCCGCATCGCCGGCGATGAGCACGGCACCTTCGATGTCGTCCCAGTCGGGATCCTCCAGGTGCTCGCATGCGCCACTCATGCCCCCAGTGTAAGTAAGGGCACCCTTACTTACAAGAGATGCGCGCGGATCCGCGCCGACGGGGCACCTCTTCACACGCGTCCGACCATGATCCGCTCGACACTCAGCGCCACTTCACCCGAGCGGTCGTAGGCTGGGTGCATGACTTCTCCTGCCTCCGACACCATCACGATGTTCGGCGCCGACTGGTGCCGCGACTGCATCCGCACCAAGAAGCAGCTGGATGCACTCGGGGTCGAGTACACGTACGTCGACCTGGTCGCCGAGCCCGCCGCCGCAGACGTGGCGAAGGAGATCTCGGGTCGCACCAACATCCCCGTCGTCGTGTACCCCGATGCCTCGCATCACGTCGAGCCGTCGAACGCCGATGTCGAGTCGAAGCTGCGCGAGCTCTCGCTGATCTGATCCCGCGGCATCGCGCCACTACACTGGCGCGATGAGCACCGAGGCTCGGTCCGAACGAGCGCCCGTCCGTCTTTCTCCGCGAACGATCGCGCTGTACGCGATCGGCTCGCTCGGGACCGGCGGCTACGCCACACTGCCCGGGCTGGTGCTGACGTACTTCCTCACCGACAATCTCGGCGTCGCCGCACTCGCGGCAGGGCTGATCGTCACGGCGGCGAAGATCTGGGACGTGCTGATCGACCCGCTGATCGGGGCCGCGTCCGATCGCCAGCTCGCGCGCACCGGCTCTCGCCGCGGGTTCATGGTGACCGGCGCGCTCGCACTCCCCCTCTTCTTCGCCCTCACCTTCGCCGTACCGCCCACCTGGGGTCCCGTCGCCGGAGCGATCAGCGTGCTGCTGGCCTTCCTGGCGACCGCGACGGCTTTCAGCCTGTTCCAGGTGCCGTACGTCGCCCTTCCCGCGGAACTGACCGGCAGCTACGACGAGCGCACGCGTCTGCTCGGGTGGCGCGTCGTCGTGCTCACCGCAGCGATCCTGCTGTTCGGCGCCGGCGGCCCCGCGCTGCGCAATGCGGGCGACGACCCGGTCAGGGGATACCTCTTGATGGGCATCGCGTCGGGCGTCGTGATCGGCGTCGGGATGCTCGTGGCCGCTCGAACCGCGGATGATGCCGCCCAGCGGACCGCGGTCTCTCCCGCGACGGCCGTGACCGCCTCGACCTGGCGAGACCAGTACATGTCGGGCTTCCACACCCTCGGTGGCAGTCAGCCCTTCCGCGCGCTGCTGGGCACATTCGTGCTGCAGGCGCTCGCGACGGGAACGATGCTCGCCGGCGCGCAGTACGTCGCGACCTGGGTGCTGCGGTCGGAGGATGCGGTGACCTTCGTCTTCGTCGCACTGGTGGGACCGGCGCTGCTGGCCACCCCTGGGTGGACGGTCATCGCGCGACGGGTCGGCAAGGAGCGGGCCTTCGCGATGGCCAGCCTCCTGTTCACGGCGGCAGCGGCATCCCTCGTCTTCGCGGTGTGGTCGCCAGGTGCGTGGATCTACGCATCCGTCGCCGTGGCCGGCATCGCCTATGCAGGCCTGCAGTCGTTGCCGATGGCGATGCTCCCCGACGTGATCTCCCACGACGAGCGCACGAGCGGGCCCGGCCAGGCCGGCACCTTCACCGGCATCTGGACCGCGGGCGAGACGGTCGGCTTCGCACTCGGAGCGACCGCGGTGTCGCTGACGCTCGCGGCGACCGGGTACATCTCGACCGTCGCCGGCACCACCGTCGAGCAGCCGGAGGCGGCGATCACGGGTATCGTCCTCAGCTTCAGCGTCCTGCCCGCCGTGCTGATGGGCGCCAGCCTGCTGACGCTGCGCCGGTACCGCCTGCGTCGCGCGGACATCGATGCCGTCGCCGATTCCGACGCCTAAGCTGGGATCCCGTCCGAAGGAGACGTCGATGACTTCTGCGAGCACAACCGCCACCTCCGCCACGCCCTCGAAGCGTGCGCCGAAGAGCGGGGCCCCGACGCTGGGCGAAGCCGAACGAGAGCGCCTCGACTCCGCTGTCGACGCCCTCCAGACCGGAGCCCGCACCTGGTCGGCCCTCACGGTCGCCCAGCGGGTCACGCTGCTGCGCGCGGTGCGCACGAGTGTCGCCGCGACCGCGGAAGACTGGGCGACCACGGCCGCGGCCTCGAAGGGCCTCGATGCCCGTCATCCGCTGCGCGGCGAGGAGTGGCTCAGTGGGCCGTACAGCGTGCTGGGTGCGCTCGACGCCTACATCGAGACCCTGTCTCGTCTGGCGAAGGGCGCGAACCCCCTCGACGGGATCACGCTCGATCGCGCCCCGGGAGGGCGCACTCGCGTGCATGCCTTCCCGCTGACCGGAATCGATTCCTTCCTCCTTTCGGGCTTCACGGGCGAGGTCTGGCTGGAACCGGGCGTCACACCGGGCGCCGCTCGTGCGTCGGCCGGTCTCGCGCAGCGCACGCCCACCGAATCGGGCGGCGTCGGCCTGGTGCTCGGCGCGGGCAACGTGACCTCGATCCCGGTGCTGGACGTGCTCTACGAGCTGCTGGCCCACAACCGCACCGCGCTGCTCAAGGTGAATCCTACGCAGGATGCCCTGGTGCCGGTCTACAAGCGCGCGCTCGCACCGCTCATCGAGCCCGGCTTCCTGCGCATCGTCCGCGGCGGCCCCGAAGTCGGCGCCCACCTCACCGCACACCCCGGTCTCGTGCACGTGCACATCACCGGCTCCGCGGCGACGTTCGACACGATCGTGTGGGGCCCGTCGAAGGGCACGGGAGCGGCAGCGACCACGCGTCGTCGGCGCGAGAACCGCCCGCAGCTGAAGAAGCCGATCACCGCAGAGCTCGGCGGCGTCTCACCGATCATCGTCGTTCCCGGCGCATGGACAGACGCCGACCTCACCTACCAGGCCGAGCACATCGCCACCATGCGTCTGCAGAATTGCGGCCACAACTGCATCGCCGGTCAGGTCGTGATCATGTCGTCCGAGTGGGACCAGGCCGACGCCTTCCGCGCTGCCCTCCGACGGGCATACGCCAATGCGCCGGAGCGCCCGATCTGGTACCCGGGGTCCTCGTCGCGGATGGAGCTCGCGACCGACGCCTACCCCGACGCACTCGTGCTGGGTGACCGGCTGCTCGTCGAGATCGACGCGGACGACGACCCGAAGGCTCTGGAGACCACCGAGTACTTCGCGCCGGTGCTGGGTGTCGTGACGCTGCCTGGCACGGGCCAGCAGTTCCTGGACGCCGCCGTGACTCACGCCAACGACAAGCTCCAGGGCACCCTCGGCGCGAACCTGCTGATCGACCCCGCGACCGAGAAGTCGCTCGGGGCCGGCTTCGAGAGGGCGATCGCGGCACTCCGCTACGGCTCGATCGCGATCAACAGCTGGACGGCGTTCGCATTCATCACCCCCACTCTCACGTGGGGCGCGTTCCCGGGCGGGACGATCGGCGACGTGGGCAGCGGCATCGGCATCGTGCACAACGCGCTGCTGCTCGACCGGGTCGAACGCTCGGTGCTCCGCGGCCCGTTCCGCCCGTTCCCTCGATCTCTGCCGATCACGAACGGCGGCGGACGATTCACGATCCTGCCGAAGCCGCCGTGGTTCGTCTCCTCCCGCACCGGCGCGACCGTGAGCGAGGGGCTGACCCGCTATCGGGTGGACGGGCGCATCGCGGGTCTCGTCAAGACGCTGACGAAGGCGCTGCGGGCCTGAGGGTCAGCGCGCCGCGCGGGCGAATCTGTCGGTCGCCGCGCGGAGCGCCTTCTTCGTGCCGGGCTCGGTGGCCGCGTGACCGGCATCGTCGACCACGACGAGCTCCGCCTCCGGCCACGCCCGGTGCAGATCCCAGGCCGTCATCATCGGCGTCACGACATCATGCCGCCCCTGCACGATGACGGTCGGGATGTGACGGATGACGTCTACGCCGGCGATCAGCTGTCCCTCTTCCCACCAGCCTCGATGGACGAAGAAGTGGTTCTCCATGCGAGCGAAAGCGGTGGCCTTCACCGGGTCGGACATCGCCTCGATCTGCGAAGCGTTCGGCGTCAGCGTGACGGTCGACGCCTCCCAGGTCGACCAGGCGACCGCCGCCGGCACGTGCACGGCGGGGTCGGGATCGAACAGTCGGCGGTGATACGCCTCGATCATGTGCGACCGCTCCAGCAGCGGGATCGGCGCGATGAAGCTCTCCCAGAGATCAGGGAACAGGGCGGCGGCACCGCCCTCGTAGAACCACTCGAGCTCGACCCTGCGCAGCGTGAAGATCCCCCGGAGCACCAGCTCGGTCACGGCATCCGGGTGCGCCTGTGCGTAGGCGAGGGCCAGGGCGCTGCCCCACGATCCGCCGAACACCTGCCATCTCGCGATGCCGAGATTCTTGCGCAGGAGTTCGATGTCGGCGATCAAATGAGCCGTCGTGATGTGACGGAAGTCGGCATCCGGGGCGCTCGCGTGCGGTGTGCTCTTGCCGCAGCCGCGCTGATCGAGCAGCACGATGCGGTAGCGCTTCGGGTCGAAGAACTGCCGCTGCCACGGCGAGGTTCCGCTCCCCGGACCGCCGTGCAGGAACACCACGGGTTTGCCCTCGGGGTTCCCGCTGACCTCCCAATAGACGCGGTGGCCGTCGCCGACGAGCAGCTCCCCCGTCTCGTACGGTTCGATCGGTGGATACAGTGCATCCGTCTTCTTCATCATCGGCCCCCCAGCCGGTCGTGCTGACTGCTTCGTCAACGGTAGCGGACGTTCACTCGTGCGCCGGGATCACGGATCCAGCTGGTCAGCGGGAAGGGTCAGCGCCTGCTCGCAGACTCCCAGTCCGTTCTGGTAGCCCTCGGCGAACCAGCGCTGCCGCTGCTCGCTGGAGCCGTGCGTCCAGCTCTCCGGGTTCGAGAACCCCGACTGCGCCTGGATGCTGTCGTCACCGACCGCCGAAGCCGCGTTCAGGGCATCTTCGATCTGCTGTTCCGTCGGCGCGATCAGGTAGGGGTCGCCGTCGGCATCCGTCTGCTCCGTCATCCGTCCGAGCCATGCACCGGCGTAGCAGTCGGCCTGCAGCTCGATCCGCACGCCGTTGCTGCCGGGACCGGTCCCGTTGTTCGGGTATCGATCCATGTAGCCGGTGATGTTCTGGATGTGGTGGCCCCACTCGTGACCGACGATGTAGAGCTGCGCGAGATCGCCGGCCGATGCTCCGAACTGCTGCTGCATGAGCTGGAAGAACGTGGGGTCCACGTACACGTTCTCCTCGGGCGGGCAGTAGAACGGACCGACGGCATTGGAGGCGGTGCCGCACTGCGTCGATGTCGCGCCGTCGACGACGATCATCTCCGGCGCGCGGTAGCCCTCGACGTTGTCGCTCCAGAAGGCATCGAGCGCGACCTGTGCCCCGGCCATGCGGCAGTCGACGTCGGCGTTCGCGTCGGCACCCGTGTCGCAGTTCTCGATGGCCGACCCGCCAGCGGGCTCGCTCCCGCCGCCCGTGGCTCCCCCGCCGAGCAGCCCGGTCAGGTCGATGCCGAGCAGAGGCCCGGCGATGAGGGCGATGATGCCGAGCACGCCGACACCGGCGCCGCCCGCGATGGCTGCCGTGCGTCCGCGTCGACGTGTGGTGTTGCCCGAGATGTCGGCGTCGGGATTGAAGGTCATGCGTCGAGGGTACTCCGAGCGGAGGCCCCTCCAACGGACGTAGGCTCGGGGCATGACGACCACGATCACCATCACCGGCGCCGGCGGACAGATCGGCTACGCACTGCTGTTCCGCATCGCGGCGGGCGACCTGCTCGGCCCGGATGAGAAGGTGCGTCTGCGACTGCTGGAGATCCCGCAGGGGCTCGGCGCCGCGGAGGGTGCCGCGCTCGAGCTGCAGGACGGCGCGTTCGGTCTGCTCGAGCACGTCGAGGTGACCGATGACGCCGCGGTGGGCTTCGACGGTTGCGACCTCGCCCTGTTGGTCGGCGCACGGCCGCGCGGCCCCGGCATGGAGCGCGCCGACCTGCTCGCAGCCAACGGCGGCATCTTCGGCCCGCAGGGGGCTGCCATCGCCGCCAATGCCGCAGCAGGCGTGCGTGTCACGGTGGTCGGCAACCCCGCCAACACGAACGCCCTGATCGCGGCGGCTGCGGCCGACGGTGTGCCTGCGGAGCGCTTCACCGCGCTGACGCGGCTGGACGAGAACCGCGCGCGGGCCCAGCTCGCACACACACTCGGCGCTCCCGTGCACACCGTTCGCCGCGTGCCCATCTGGGGCAATCACTCGGCGACGCAGTTCCCCGACATCTCGCACGCGACCGTCGGCGGGCGACCGGTCGCAGAAGCGCTCGAGCAGATCGTGGGCGACGTTCCCGCCTGGCTCGACCAGACGTTCATCCCGCGGGTCGCCAAGCGCGGCGCCGAGATCATCGAGGTCCGCGGCTCGTCGTCCGTGGCATCGGCCGCGAGTGCCACCATCGACCACGTACGCGACTGGGTGCAGGGCACCGACGACTGGACCTCGGCCGGCGTCGTCTCGCACGGCGAGTACGGGGTCCCTGAGGGCCTGATCTCGTCGTTCCCGGTGCGCTCCGTCGACGGCGAGTGGCAGATCGTCGACGGGCTCGAGGTGAGCGACTGGGCGCGCACCAGGATCGACGCCTCCGTGGCGGAACTGCTCCAGGAGCGGGAGACGGTTCAGGCGCTCGGTCTCTTGTGAATCCGGTCGCCGCGGCGTCCGACGACAGGGCAGAATGGATGCCGGAGGTGCGCGATGAGCGAGACGATTGATCCCACGAAGACCACGGCATCGGTCGACGAGGCTCTGACGAGCCCCCTGCACCTGCCGCACGATGCTGCGACGTGCCCGAAGTGCTTCACCGAGCTGCAGCAGAACCGCAACTTCTGGACGGCCCGTCCCGACGGATCGCGTCTGGTCGGCCTCGTCGTCGCCCGCGAGGGGATGCCGTCGGTCGTCGAGCAGCGCGAAGACCTCACCCGTTTCGGTGTCCCGATCGAGGGATTCCGCCACCCTGCGCCCGACATCCTGGAGAGCTGGAACGACCGCCTCGCGCGTCTCATCTCGACCCTGCGCACGGGTGATGTGGTCGTGGTCGCGAACATCAAGGCACTCGGCCTCGACGCCGACGAAGGCGCCCGCACCGCGTCGGAGCTCCGTCGGCACGGCATCATCGTGAAGGTGCTCAGCCACGACGCGCGGCATCTGGCCGACGCGGCCGCCGCTCACTGACCGGGGCGACGCCTCCGACGCTATGGCGTCGGCGTGGGAGTCGGGCCGAACGCCGGCTCGCCTGGTGTCACACCGAAGAAGAGCGGATCGCTCGGCGACTCCTCACGCGGCAGGTACCCGTCCGAAAGGTTCGCATCACCGAAAATCAGGTCACCGAGCTCGTAGCGGTCACCGGACCAGCACTTGGTCGTCGCCGTCACGAGCACGTTGCCGTTCGTGATGAACGTCACCGTCAACAACGAGAAGTCGCCCTGCTCGCGCACGATCACATCACTCGACTGAATCTCGCCCGACCCCAAGTCCATGCCGTCGAGCTCATAGCCCGCATCCATGAGGTACTTCTGCACAGCGGCGCCTCGCTCGGCATGCTGCTCCGGGCCCACTTTCGTCGACCTGGCGAGAGAGAATTTGTAAGAACCGTCCGGGCACCCCGCCCCCGAAGGCTCCATGCCGAATGAGCCGCCCGGAGCCTCCCACCGGCCGTCGAAGATCAGCGCCTGGACGCCGTTCGTGACTTCGCGATAGTCAAGGTAGTGCTGCTTCGCCTGGGCGACGAGCTCGTCGCCGGTCGGGGTCGCCATGCCGTCTCCTTCATTCGTGCACCCGGTAAGGCCTAACGCGAGCACCGCCATCGCCGCGGTGATCCGCCAGCGCTTCGCCATCCGCCCGCCCCTTGCTGCCGTTGCCACCACGACTCAGTTCCACGCCTGGCCGTTGGCCACGATGTAGGCAATGTTACGGAAGGATTCCGAATCGCGAGCGAGGTATCCGTTGCCTTCTTCCCACCAGCCCCAGATACTGTTGCCGCCGTCGTGCGCCGCGTGGCCCGGGGTTCCGAGGCCGTCCTCGGTGCCGCCGCCCACCTTCGGCACGGTGCCGCCGTCGCTTTCGAAGCTGATCGCTCCCGGCAGCTCTTCGGGGTTGGTGCCGTGTCCGAAGGAGCTGTGCTCACCATAGCGGGCGACCAGATCGCCGGGAGCCCGCGACGCGTAGACCTGAGTGCCGGAATAGTCCATCGGATCATCTCCGGTCCACGTCTGGTGGTAGCCGTCCGGCACCCCCGCCGAGCCGACCGCGATCAGATTGTCGACACCGAGGTTGTCGGGGGATCCGCCCACCGCCAGGAAAGCGGTCGTGCTGCCGTACGAGTGCCCGATGACGGAGGTCGTGACGCTCGACGACACCTCGTTGTCGAGCCCTCGCAGCGTGGCGCTGAGAGTCGCGGCCCCCTCAGTAGCGCTGCCCATCGTGTGCTCGGTAAGAAGGTTGGGCGAGTCGTATCCGTACCAGGCGATCGTTGCCGACCTGGTCCCGTCGTTGTACCCGTCGGCGAAGAAGTTCAGGTCGCGTGCGCTCTGCCCCCATGCCTCGAGGTCTCCAAGGCCCGAGAACATCCCGCCGACGAGCACGTTCACGTTGGTGACGCCTTTGAGCGGGTCGACGGGGTCACCGTTCTCATCCTGAATGGTCACGCCGTACATGACAGCAGCGGTGGCTTGCGGCTGCTCGAAGGGGTTGAACATCAGCAACTGCCCCTGGAACCGGTTGATCTCGATCCCGAGGTTCTCGAACTGCGTGTCCAGCGGCTCGCCGTAGGGTCCGGCGTCGATCACTCGTTCATATGTCGCCCTGTTGGCGAGCATGCGATCGAGGTAGGGCACACCTTCGAGGTTCCCGATGAAGCCCGGGTACGTGAGACGGAGCGCATCGCGCTGCGCATCGGTGAGACTGTCCCAGATCCCCGTGACCTCGGCAGGGGTATCTGCGTTCGCCAGCGCGTCGATCGCCGAGAGGGTCGAGTCGCTGAGGGTCGAGCCGTCCGAATGGACGAGTCCGGCGATCGCTGCACCATACGCCTCGTCCCAGAGCGCGTATGCGGCTTCCCAGCTCTCCCAGAGGCCTTCGAGGGCGCTGCGTGTCGTGGCGAGCGAGCTCTGCGCGTCGGTGACGTCCTGTTCCGCGGTCGAACGCGTGCTCGCGTCGTCGTCGGGGGTGCACATCTGCTGCTGGGATCGTGCATTCTCGAGATCGGCGACCGCCGCCTCGTTCGCCGCATGCGCGGTCTCGATGTCGTCGATCAGGTCGTTCGCGGTTCTGGCATGCGTCGCGACAGCCTCACCGTAGGCCCGCACGACGTCGGCGATGCGCCCGAGTGTGGCGATGGTCGGGTTCATCCGAGTGGCGAGCAGCCCCGATTCGCGCTGCACGAGAGTGATGCTCTGGCCCCGCCCCTCGAGGCCACCGTCGATGTTGCGCAGCACGATCTGCGCGTTCCCTCCGGCGTCTGTGAGCTTTCCGAGATCGGCATGGATCCCTTCGAGCTGCCCACTGTCATACTCGATCTCCTCGAGCGTCCACCCGCGGTTAGGAGAGGTCAGCGACATAGTCGACATCCCATCCGCTACCCAGTGAGACGTCGAGGTCCTCGAATGACTCGTTGATGCTCGTCAGTCGATCGGTGATGCCGATCCCCGCGAGATGCTGCGCCCGCGCCTCGAGCATCGCCTGTCCCAGCGCGTTCTCGAGCATGACCCGCAGGCCCGTGCGCCCCGCGGGGTTGCCGACGCCCGTGTCGCGCGCGGCGATGTCGTTCGCGTACATGACGTAGTCACCGACCGAGAAGCTGATCTGCAGGACGGCGCCTTCGAGTGCGCGCTTGTCGATCTCGACGTCTGACATGGCTTCCCCCCGGTTCTGCCGTGATCCACCATAGTTGGACGCTCGTACGGCACCGATGGGGAGAACTGCCCATCGGGCGTGATCCGGAGCTCGAGGGCACGAAGAAGGGGCCGACGGCGAACCGTCGACCCCTCCTCGAGACTGTTGTGTCAGCTGGCGCCGCGGTGTCAGCTGCCGGCGAGCTGCTGATCCAGGTCCTGGATCGCCCGCATCATGCCCAGCAGCGACTCGGACATGTCGTTGATACCGTCGACCGCGGTCTTCAGACCCGTCGTCAGCTCCGTGTAGCCCTCACCGAACTTGCCCGACGCGTGCTGCGTCTTGAAGTCCTCACCCAGAAGCGTGTCCACCTGCCCCTTCAACGTGTCCAACTGACCCTGAATGTCATCACGAGCCTGCGACAGCGACGACGCCACCTGCTCCATCTCTGCATAAGACGCACCGAAATCGGCCATCGTCCACACCTCCGCAAATCGAAAGAACCGGACCCCTCCGGCCCGAATAAGACCACCCTACGGGGCAGCCGCAAACACCGTCGATGGGGACAAGTCCCCATCGACCGCCTCAACTGCCGGGAGTGGGCGTCTGCCCTGCCATGTCCGGGACCGCGGGCTCCTCGGCCAGCTGCTCCCACGCGAAGGTCGAGATCATGGCGTCGCTCAGCAGCTCGATGCCGTCGAGCACCTCGGCGGGGATCACGTCTCCGTCGGGGATCACGATGGTCGACGTGAACACGAGCGCCTTGCGACGCAGCGTCCCCGGTACCGGAATGATGTACGTCACCGTTCGGCCGCCGACCCCGTCGATCGCGGGCGCACCCGCGGGGCGCTTGGCCTCGGTGGACCAGCGGACGATGTGCTTGAGGTTCTCGTCGAGGAACACCGCGCCACGCGCGCGGAATGCCTCGGTCACCCAGGCGTCGAGGTTCTCGCCGTCGGGCGCATCGAGGGCAGAGGCCGTGATCGACAACGGCAGCAGCTCCTCCATCGGCACGTCCTCCTGCCGATAGATCGCGAACACCTTGGTGCGCCGCATGCCCTGGTTGGCTTGCGCCATCATCGTGCGGAACTCGGCGTCCAGATCGGGGCGCCCGGCCTGCATGAAGATCGCACTCGCCTTGCGCACGTCCTCCTGCTGCCCCGCGTTCGTCGGGAGGTGCGTCGTCCACCCCGGGGGCAGCACGAGACGGAAGGCGGGGATGCCGAAGCGGAATTCCACGCCGAGGTCGTTCATCTCATTCATCGGGCGGCACTCCTCGTGTCGATCGTGCGGTCGGCGGTCACGCGGGCTGGCCACTCGGCAGGGTGATGCCGGAGATGATCTTCGGGATCTGCTCCTCCATGAGAGCGAACGGCTCGAGCGTCGACCCCATCGCCTCGATCATGATCGCAGAGTTGCCGTCGCTCAGCATCACCGTCCAGTTCGCGATGGGGCGTGCCTCCCCGTCGTCGAGGAGCACGGCGGACGTGCGTCGCAGAAGGAAGCCCTTGCCGTGGGAGTCGGTCTCCAAGGCCGTGAGCTCGGACGCCGTCGAGTCAGGGAGGGTGGCGATCTCGGTCAGGATGGCAGGGATGTCCAGGTCGGCTGCCGCGGAGACCGTCACCTCGATCACGACGTCGCTGTACACCCCGCGCGGCACGAACCACAGTTGCACGGCGGCGTTGCCGGCGAGACCCAACATGCCCTCGGCCGTGAAGAAGAGCGCCTCGCGGTCCCCGTCCGAGAGCGGGGCCCGTTCGGCGTAGTGCTCGACCGCAGCCGACACCCACTGCTCCCCGATGCTCGGCTCTCGCCGCAGCAGGTCAGCCGCGGGCAGTGGGATGAACCACTCCGCGTCGTACGCGAAGTCCCATCGCGCCGCGCCGTCGGCGACCGGCACCGACGTCATCGGGTGAGACCGTTGAGCATGCTGGCCGGCGACAGACCACCGGAAGGGCTGCCGCCCGCGAGAGCCACGCCCTTGTCCGCCCACTTGTACACGTTGTAGGCCTGCTCGAACAGGTCGGGCGCCGGAGACTTCGCGAGGCTGGAGAGCGCATCCGGCAGCTGGTTCATCAACCGGTTCCCGTATCCGGTGCCGGCCGCGACCGCCTCCTGGAACGAGACGGTGAACGAGCGATTCGATCCGCCGAGGAAACGCTGGCCGAGCCCCGCGAGGGTGAACGGACCGGTCATGCGTGTCCGCGAGGCGTTCTGTACGAAGTTCGCGAAGTTCGCCTTGCTCATCACACCCCAGCTACCCTTCGGAGCCGCGGTGATTCCACGGATGTTGCGGATCTGGCCGAGCGGTCCGGTGAGCTGCTTCGGAATCGCCTTGAAGAACTTCCCGAATCCCTGTCCGAGCTTCCCGATCGGGAGGATCCCGATGATCGACATCGCGAGATCGCCCCAGCCCTTGCGCCCGTCGAACATCAGGGCGACCGTGAGTGCGAGTGCGATGACGCCGACCACGAGTGCCGCGATCGCGAAGAAGGGCCCGCCGATGATGAGTCCGAGCACGGCGATGGCGAGGCCGATCCAGCTCACCCACTCGGCCACCACGGCGAGGACACCGGCGATGTTCTCCCACGTGGAGTCCTCGCCGATCTTGTTCGCGTCGGTGAGCCCCGAGACGGCGGTCTCATAGGCCGTGTGCCAGGTGTCGTACTCGCCGTCGAACGCGTCGAGGTTGTCGTTGTGGGTGGTCTCCGCGGTGTTGAGGGTCGATGCCGCGCCGGAGGCGGCGTTCGCGAGATTCGTGCCGGCCGTCGTGCTCGCCGATGTGTCTTCGGGTGCCGGTGGGTTCAGCCGCGTCGACGTGTTGTGCGCCTGGAGCGCATCGGCGGCGTCGGCGGCATTCGACTGCGCGGTCTGCAGCTCGGTGAGGCTGGTCTGGCAGTCGGCCACGATGGTGCGCATGCGGCTCTGGGCGGTCTCGAGCGCCGCGGCGTAGTTGTTCAGCGTGGTCCCTGCCGGCTTGTAGCGGCGACCCGCCTCGTCGAGATCCTTGTGGACGTCGTCGACGACATCCTTGATCTTGTCCATCGCGTAGCCCTCGCCTTCGATGGAGCCGTCCTTGATCCCCTTGAGCGTCGCGGCGGCACTGACCATGCTGTCACCGAGCTCGACGATCTTCGTCCCCCTGTCGGCGATCGCCACGGCATCTCCGGCCACGACCTCGACGTCACGCCCCTTGTTCGTCTGCATCTGCTTCTCTCCCCCTAGACCGCGGCCGGCTGACGGCCGGCGCCCGGCGCGTTCCCCGAACCCGACTGCTCCATCGACGTTGCCATCTCGGTGTCGAGGCTCGTGACCTCGTCGACCGTGCCCTTGACGCGATCGGCGACCTCTTTGAGCTTGGTGAGCAGTTTGTCGCGGCTGTCGTTCCAGCTGCCCTCGAAGTCGTGGCAGCGATCCTTCAGACGTCCGTCGCCGTAGGGCCTGCCGACGGCGTTCTCGACGTCATCCTGCTTCGCCGCGGCCGACTCCAGCTCGGCCACGATCGCCGTGAGCTTCTCGCTGGTCGTCTGCAGATCACTGATCGGCACGAGCATGCGTTCGCCTGCCATGACCCCCTCCTTCTTTCCCGGACGCTATGACGTTACTGGGAAGCACCGCGCGACGCGATGGGGAGTACTCCCCATCCGCCGACACCTCAGACCTTCCAGCTGCTGTTCCTGCGCTTCTCCAGAATGCGCTCAGCGACTTTGATCACGTCGGCCATCGAGAGGAGCGAGAGTTCAGTGAGAGCCGCCGCACCGGGGCCGCGCTTCTGCGCCTTCGCAGCGGTGGTCCGAACCGCGGGGCGCGCGTCTCGGGAGAGCATCTCGACGAAGCTCGACCAACGCCGGAGGTCGAGTTTCGCCAGCTCGACGCGGTGCGTGCGGCGAAGACGTGAGAGTCGACGTCCGCCAGCTCTGCGCGTCGCGCTCGCCTCGTCGGCCGTGTAGTCGCCGCGACTCTGGGCCACTTTGGCCTGCTTCTGCGCAGTCACCTCGATGACTCGCGCAACCTCTTCCGCGTACGCAGGCATGGCCCGCAGGAGTCGCCGTTCCTCGGCCACCCAGCGCCGCAGGAGCACGTCACCGCACTCCGGACACAGCTTCTGCGGCATGACGCCATCGACCGCATAGCCGCATGCGCAGTCGATACCGCCGCGCTGCTGCGCCCGATGCGGACGTCCGCCGAGCTTCGCCCGCAGGAGCGAGGCTCCCACCGCGCTGCGCCCGAGCTCGTCCGCGAGGAATCCCTCGCCGCTCCTGCGCTGCATGTCGGCGACCAGCAGCTCCCAGCGCTCCTGGTCTGCCGGTCGGATCAGCGGGCGAGCGGAGGCCGCATATTCGTCCAACACCGCGGTGATCTCCGCCTCCTGAGCGGCGCGCTTCAACGCCGTCGCCGACGTCGCTCCCGGCCAGGACGGGAACGCGATGTGGGCCGCGAGTTCCCGCATCCGAGCGTCACCCGAGACTCCCGCCGCCTCATGCAGCGCGGCCAGGGGCGCATTCGCCTCCAGCACACCGCGTTCGAACTCCTCGACAGCCTCAGACGCACTCATGCTCCCAGAGTAAACGCCCGCGAACGACGAAGAGGGCCGACCGTCATGGTCGCCCCTCTTCGTGAAACCGTGCCGTGGTTCAGCTGCCGGCGAGCTGCTGGTCCAGGTCCTGGATCGCCCGCATCATGCCCAGCAGCGACTCGGACATGTCGTTGATACCGTCGACCGCGGTCTTCAGACCCGTCGTCAGCTCCGTGTACCCCTCACCGAACTTGCCCGACGCGTGCTGCGTCTTGAAGTCGTCACCCAGAAGCGTGTCGACCTGACCCTTCAACGTGTCCAACTGACCCTGAATGTCATCACGAGCCTGCGACAGCGACGACGCCACCTGCTCCATCTCTGCATAAGACGCACCGAAATCGGCCATCGTCCACACCTCCGCAAATCGAAAGAACCGGACCCCTCCGGCCCGAATAAGACCACCCTACGGGGCAGCCGCAAACACCGTCGATGGGGACAAGTCCCCATCGACGAGCCCGGTCAGTCCACCACTTCGATCGAGGTGAAGAGCGACGAGATATCGTGCTGCGCCTCGTGGAGCGCACCGCCGTCGTCGACGAAGACGTCGAGCATCAGCAGCGTCCGCGCAGTCCGTCCGAGGAGGCGCCTCAGCGCGATGGTCGAGTCCTCGACCGCGACGAGCAGCACGCAGTCCAGTGCCGTATCGAACGCGCTCCCCTCGACCTCGGTAATGTTCTGGACCATGCCTCCCGCACCGAGGAAGACGAGAGATTCCAGGGGCTGCTCGCACAGCGACTCGTCGAGTTCGACAGCCGTCAGGTGAGCGACGACCACCGCTCCGCCGATCGAGGGGAGCCACCAGAATCGTTCCTGCACCCCCGGAAGCGGCGGCTCGGCGCGCACGAGAGTGAGCGCGCTCTCGGCGATAGCCGTGCGGACAGCAGCGGGCGCCTCCGCAAGGGCTCGGTCACCTGCGACTTCGGCGGCCCAGGACACGTCATCGACGAAGTCTCTCCATGGGAACACGAGCGGAAGTGTCAGCCAAGCGGTCTGGTCGGGCCGCACCCGGTAGCGGCTCACGCACGCCACCGGAACGTCTCGACGATCGTATCGCTGAGCTCGATCAGACCATTCACCAGATCGGGTGCGGTGTCGTCGAGCGTGGTGATGGAGGTCGAGATGATCATGCCGCGACGATCGCGGGGGTTCGGAAGCGCGATGCCGTAGTCGATCTGCCGCCCGATCACGTCCGCGAGCTCGTCTGTGCCGCGGCGCTCGCTCTCGACCCGCAGAATCCGACCGATCGACGTGTCGAAAGCTTCAACGGTCCCCTTCGCCATGTCGCGGAACGCCGACTCGAAATCGGTTCCGGGACGAGCGACATGTTGGATCAACGCGAACGACATCGGCAGAGGTTTCGAGTCGTCCCCCATCGCGTCCGGAAGGTAGACCGCACCGACGCTCCGCGCCTGCATCTGCTTCCATTGCTGGCTGATCAGCATCCGCGCCTCGACATCGAGATCGGGGCGACCGAGCGCCCGAATCTGCGACGACATCCGCGTGGTCAGGGCTTTTCGCCCCTCATCATCGATGAAGTACCGCGTCCATCCCGGCGGGAACAGGATGCTGAATCCGCCGGGCTCGCCTTCGGCCATCAGCTTTCCTGACCGGGGGTCCATATCGGGCGTCCTTCACGCTGACGAGCACGGTCATCTCGGACGGCGAGGATCAGCGCTGCGACCATCAGAACCACAGTGGCGGCCCCGTCGAGACCGGCCGCGGCCCACCGCAGCGTCGCCTCGGTCGCCCCTTCCGAAGGGAGCATCCACGCGAACATCGCCGAGGACGCGGTGGCCGCACCCGTCGCCGCGAACGCTCCGCCCACTCGACCGGAATCGTTCACACGCGCCGTAGCGAGAACAGCGGCGGCCAGGATGAGACCGATGACGGACACGACGAGAGGTAGCAGCCCTGGAAAAGAGAACAGGGGGTAGTCGATGGCAACGCCCCACATCGGCGCACGACCGGCGGCGATCTGTCCTCCGGTGAGAAGCAAAGACCCAACGAGATAGACGATCAGCGCCGCCGCCTGCATCATCCGCAGCAGGAGATACATCGTCGTGATCCGCTTGTGCACGGAGGCCCGAGGGGAGGTCATGAGAATCAAGCGTAGGCCGTCACCAGGGCGCCGTGATCGACCCGTAGACGTTCAGACTCGTGGATCCGAGCCAGTTCACCGCGTTCAGCCGCGATACCAGGCTGGAGGGGAAGTGCGACGCGGTCGCCGCGATGAACTGCTGCACGGCAGGATTCGCCCCCCACTGCGAGTTGTGCATCGTCGTGAGGAATCGCTGCATCTGCTGCACCTCAGGGCCGCCGTTGACGATCGTCCGCAACGGGTTGACGAAGAGACCCGGCCTGGGCAGATTCGACATCGAACGGATCGGTGCCGCGAGCCACTGGAACGGCGTCGCCCAGGTGGACGGATGAAAGAGCCGCACGCGCGGAAGGCCCGCTCGGATCACCGAGGTGACGACACCCCGTCCGCCGCTGAGGACGGCACCGAGCGCGGGAACGCCCTTCGAGAGCACCCTACCGATCCCGAACGGCAGCAGGCCGAGCGCGGCGAGCCCGACGTCGCCCAGCGTCGCACGACCATCGAAATACTTGAGCGCAGTGAGACCGAGGCTGAGGAGAGTGAGTCCGAGGAGCACCCCTGCCAATAGACCTGTGAAAGGGGCGCCGATGATCAGTGCGACGATCGTGAGAACGATCAGGACGACGGATATGACGGTGAGGAGGTCGTCGACGAATCCCCAGAATCCGTCGCCGTTGTCGGCCGTGTCCATGGCCTTCTGCACACCCTCCACGGCATCGTCATACGCATCGGACCACGCCTCGAACACATGGTCGAAGCTGCGCCACTGGGCATCGCGATCCGCCTTCGCTCCGGTGAGCGAGGTGTTCGCCGCATCGACGGCGCCGGACGCTGCTTCCTTGTCCGCCTGCGTCGGCTCGTCCTCCCAGGGCCACTGATGATCGACCGAGGCCTGGTTCCGGTCAGCCGCTTCCTTCTCATCGAGCGCGCTCTGATACTCCCTCTCCGCGCGTTCGACCTCGTCGAGGTGAAGGTCGAGCCAGTTCTGCGCGGTCCGCAGCGCGTCCGCATACGTACGCAGCGCCTTGCCCGTCCCCTCGTAGCGCACCGCGGCATCGGACAGGTCACTCGACGACTCCCGTGCCATGTCGCCGAGTTTGTCCGTGCCTTTGCTCTTGTGGACGCTGGAGTCACCGATCTCGGTGAGCAGCACCGCCGTCTCGGACATCGTGACGGCGAGCTTCACGAATCCGTCGCCGTCATCCCAGATCACGGTCGGGTTTCCCTCGAGCGGTCGCAGTTCGTGCTGCGTGAACGGAGATCTCATCGCGGAGTGGCCTTCCCTACGGAGACGTCTGCGGTGCTCGTGGGGTTCTCGAAGCCGTTCGCGGTCTCGGAGTCCCACTGCTCCCAACCATCGATGATCCCGGTCAGCTGCTTGAGGATCTCGTCGAGGTTCTTCTGCAGCTTGCCTCGGTTCGACTTCCAGTCGTCCTCGAAGTCGGAGACCTTCTGCCGCAGCTCGGAACGTCCGTCCGGTTTTCCGACGGCGCTCTCCAGCGCATCGTTGGTCTGAGCCGCCGATTCGAAGGCGTCAACCGAGGATGTCAGGCCGGTCTTCGTCAGGCGAAGTCGGTCCAGATCGAGCATGATGTCCATCGCGAGTATCTTCTCCAGCGGGGATGATGAGAGAAAAGGGGCCGACGGATCCCGCCGCCCCCTTTCGAGTCAGAGTGCCCCGGTGTCAGCTGCCGGCGAGCTGCTGATCCAGGTCCTGGATCGCCCGCATCATGCCCAGCAGCGACTCGGACATGTCGTTGATACCGTCGACCGCGGTCTTCAGACCCGTCGTCAGCTCCGTGTACCCCTCACCGAACTTGCCCGACGCGTGCTGCGTCTTGAAGTCGTCACCCAGAAGCGTGTCGACCTGACCCTTCAACGTGTCCAACTGACCCTGAATGTCATCACGAGCCTGCGACAGCGACGACGCCACCTGCTCCATCTCTGCATAAGACGCACCGAAATCGGCCATCGTCCACACCTCCGCAAATCGAAAGAACCGGACCCCTCCGGCCCGAATAAGACCACCTTATGGAAATACCCGCACCGACGTCGATGGGGACAACTCCCCATCCGCGGCTTCGGCCGTTCCTACCCCTCGACGAGCGGCAGCTGCACGGTGACCTGGCGGCCGGCCTGCACGAAGATGCCTCGCCCCTCGGGGAAGTCGGTGCGCTTGACCTTCGGGAACGGCACCTTGAACACCGCGTCGCCGTCGAAGGAATCGGGCTTGAGGATGATGCCCTTGCGCCCGGCCTTGAAGTCGCCGATGAACCCGAAGCCGCTCGTGACCTGCGTGACGTCGGCGTCGCCGATGAGCAGGTGGTCACTGCGGTTGATCGCCTGGAAGAGGGCCTTCATCTCGCGCTCGGCGGGACTGTCGGCGAACTGGGGCACATCTTCGACCACGATGAGCACTCTGGTCGGGAGCGAGTCGTCGGCGATCAGCTCGGTGATCTCCTTGGCGAGCTCCTTCGCATCCTCCGGCGTCACCGCGCTGCGTGTCCAGCTCGCGTAGTCCTTGAGCTGAGCACGGCGGCCGCCGAAGTGGAACAGCACGGCGGAGGGGTCGAGCCGCCGCATCGAGGTGATGAGCGACTTCAGGGCGTTGGTCTTGCCCGACGACGGCGGCCCGGCCACGACGAACGTGCCGACCGGGTCGAAGTCGCGCGCGGCCAGGGTGTCCTCCGCGACGCCGAGCACCGGGAACTCACCCAGACGATCGGGAAGGTCGCGCACCGACAGACGAGTGGGCAGGGCGCCGATCTCCGGCACCTCCCTCGCACCCGACGCGCGCAGCTGCTCCGCGAGCCGTTCCAGCAGCTTGGTCTGCTCGGCGACGTTCGGGGTGCCGCCGAGAGTGGCGATCTGGGTCTCCCGACCATCGACGATGGCACGACCAGGCGCCGAACGCTCGTCCAGCACGTCCTTGGGGGCGTTGAGCATCGCGTACCCGGATTCGTCGGAGAGCCGCAGGACCACGCGCCGCGACACGTTGGCGCTGACCGCGGTGGGCACGGAGCCCGAACGGTCGGCGCTCGCGATCACGTGCACGCCCAGCGGGCGCCCCTCCCCGAGGATGCGCATGAACGTCTGATAGAACGGCATGCGCGCGGTGGTGGACTCCCACTCGCTGCGGAACTGCGGGAAACCGTCGATCAGGAGCAGGATGCGCGCCTCGTCCTTACCGGTGATCTCGCGGTACTCGGTCAGGCTGGAGGCATTGGCGGCGCTGAAGCGCTTTCCACGGTCATCGAGCACCTTGGCGAGCGAGCGGAGAACGCGCTGCACACGCTCGGAATCGTCGCCCGAGATGATCGACCCGACATGCGGCAGCATCTCCAGGCTCTTGAGCGAGCCGGAACCGAAGTCGAGGCCGTACACCTCGACGTTCGAATGCGCGGAGTCGAACCCGGCGGCGATCGCGATCGTGCGCAGCACGGTCGACTTGCCCGATCCACTCGTGCCGTAGACGAGCAGCGACCCGTCCTTGTCGGGATGGAAGTAGGCCGGCTCCTGCAGCTGACGCTCCGGGACATCCATCTTGCCGAGCAGCACCTGTCCGTCGCCGAGCACGGGGAGGTCGCGCATGTCGACGGCGCCCTCCAGATCGTCGAGCCACGGGCGTCGGGGCGCCGGGATGCGCGCCTGTCGCGCCGCGTTCACGAGCGTCGCCACGATGCGCTTCTGGTCGTTGGGTCCGAGGTCTTCGTCGTGGGAGTCGGACTCCGGAGCCTGCTCGGCCTCCCAGGTCTGGATCGAGCCGAACCGGAGCTCGGCGACCTTGACCTCGGCTACCTGCACCTCATCGGTCGTCCACCCGCCCGCGTAGGCGGACTGGAAGGGCACGAGACGCCCGGGACCGGTCTTCGCGATACCGCGCCCGGGTAGCGACGGCGAGAACGTCGCCGCCACCGGATCATCGACGACGTCCTTGGAATCGGATTCGTCGGCCATACGCAGCGCGACGCGGAGGTTGGTGTTCGCGCGGAGGTTGTCCTTGATGACGCCGGCGGGGCGCTGCGTCGCCATGATCAGGTGGATGCCGAGGGAGCGACCGCGCTGAGCGATGTCGACGACGCCGTCCACGAACTCCGGCACCTCTCCGGCGAGCGCGGCGAACTCGTCGATCACGAGCACCAGCGCGGGCGGGGTCTCCGGGTCGCGGCGCTTCTCGAGCTCGAGCAGGTCCTTCGCCTTCTTGCGGTTGAAGAGGTGCTCGCGGTGATGCAGCTCCGCGCGCAGGCTGGTGAGCGCACGCCGCACGAGGTGCGGGCTGAGGTCGGTGACGAGCCCCACCGTGTGCGGGAGGTCGACGCAGTCGGCGAAGGCGGAGCCGCCCTTGTAGTCGACGAAGAGGAATGTGACACGGTCAGGGCTGTGGGCGGCAGCCATGCCGAGCACCCACGCCTGCAGGAACTCGCTCTTGCCGGCACCGGTCGTGCCGCCGACGAGCGCATGCGGACCCTGCGTGCGCAGATCGAGGGTCATCGCATCGGTCTGCGACTGGCCGATGATGGCGCGCAGGTTCCCGGCCTTCTTGAGACGGGACTGGGGCGCGCCGGAGCGGTCGATGATGGTGTTGTTCTGCCGCCAGCGGTCGATCACGGCGTTCGCATCCTCAGCGACCTCGTTCCCCACGAGCGAGAGGAAGCTGACCGAGTTCGGGATGTCGGAGGAATCCTCGATCACGGTGCTCGAATCGACGACCGGAGCGAGACGCTTCGCGAACATCATCATGTACGCGTGCGAGACGCCCTCTACCTGCACTCCGTGGTAGTCCACGCCGCTGCGGACGGTGCCGACCACGGCGTCGCCGAGCCCGGCGCTCACATCCACGAAGGTGCGGCACGCCGCGGGCAGCGCTTCGACGACCGGGGCGACGAAGAGGGCGTAAACGCCGACGTCGGCACCACGCTCCAGGATCTGGGTCAGGCGGGCCCGGTCCACGGGGGCGTCATTGGTCACGATGACCAGGATCGCGGTCTGCCCGGGGAACGTGGCGTCCTCGGCCGCGCGCTTGACGTCGGTGCCGTAGCGCATCGGATCCCAGTCGGCGCCGTACGGAGGACGCGCCGATTTCGACTCCCGCGAGCGACGCAGCACGATCTCCTCGAGACCGCTGAGCAGGGCCGTGCCGGTCGAGGCGGAGTCCGCGAGCGGCATCTCCTTGAACGGGTTGCGCTCGCTCGAGGTGTGCGGCAGCCATTTGAGCCAGTCGAGCTCGTTCGCCCACCCCGGCTCGGTGAGGGCGACCGTGACCAGTTCGTTCGGCGAGTGCGTTCCGAACAGCTGGACCGCGATGCCGCGCAGCGCATCGCTGGCGAGCGAGGTCGGCCCCGCGACACCGATGGACCCCACACTCTGCAGGGATTCCAGGATGGGTACGTCGGCGATCATCCGGTACCGCTCCTCGAGACGGTCGACACGTTCGACGTACTCGACGAGCGCCTCCGGAGTCTCGGTGCGCTTGATGCGGGTGCGCGCCTCGCTCTCGCACACCCCGAGCCGCATGGCGAGGAAGTTCCAGTGCTCCGGTCGGCGCGTCCACAGCAGGGGGCCGAGGCGCATCGCCTCGTCGAACACCACCGCGACGGCCGGCACCTCGTTCTGCCGCACCTCCCGCTCCTTCGGGTGCGAGTGGTAGAGCGTCTCCTCGAGTCGCTCGAACTGCTCCTCGAACGACTCCGCCTCCTTGCGCAGGCGCTGGCCGATGTTGGTCTTCTGCGAGATGAAGTTGCCGAACATCATCATCGGTGATGCGGCGGCGATCAACAGGGACGCGGGGCGCTGCGTGATGCTGAACATCGTGACGGCCAGCAGGATCGGCGCGACGAGCATGGGCCAGGGGAAGAGCCTCGACGGCTGGTCGCGCGGGTAACGCGGTTCGTCCAGCTCCTGACCGGTGAAGCGTTCCTCGACCCGGGGGCTGCGGTTGAACATCAATGCTCCCCCGCGCTCGAGCACGGGGTCGCCCGACGCCGAACCGTCGAAGTCGCTGACCATGTGCACGACGAACTCGCAGTCGCCGAGCACGAACGTCTGACCGGGAATGACCCGGAGGCGTTGGACCAGACCGCCGTCCACGAGGATGCCGTTGGCCGAGTTCAGGTCGACCAGCTCGACGAACGTGGTCGCGACCTCGATCCTGGCGTGGCGCTTGGAGACGAGCGGATCGGCGATGGTGACATCGTTGGCGGCGTCTCGCCCGATCAGGAAGTGCCCGATGGGCAGCGGGAACTCCTGACCGGCGGCGGGCCCGGCGACGACCGTGAGCACCGCGGCAGGACGCGCACCGGCGCCTCCCGTCGAGGCCCGGTGGGGTCCGACGTTGACCACCTCGGCGAGGAATCCGGAGCCGATCGGGGCGTCACCCACGAGCAGGTCGGGGTTGAGCATAGTGAGCTGCTCGCTGGTCGGCGGCGCCACGGAGAGGGTGAGCACATCGGCCGCTCCCGCCGCGATGCTGCGCGCCGGGTCGGTCGTGGCGATCTGTCGCGCGACATCGGCGATCGTCGCGGTCGAGTCCGCCATCACGACCACATCGGTCAGAGGTGCTGCAGGTCGACGCAGGGTCAGCTTGACTCTCATCGCTCGTCCTCACCGCGCCGAGGGCGCATCTCACTGCTCAGGGTCATACCCACTCCACGTGGAGGGACCTGTCGCCGAAGCGGACCGTGTCCCCGGTCTTCAGCTCGGCGGGGTGGCCGGCCGGCAGAGCGGTCTCGGCGCCGCCCCGCACGACCGCACTGCCGTTGGTCGACGCGCGGTCGACGACGAAGACGCCCCGTCGAGCGGGCATCACCGCGATGTGCGTCTTGGACACCGATCGCGTGTCGTCGACCACCGGCACCAGGAGCGCCTCGCCCTCGCCGGGAGCCGCGCTCGGGGACCGCCCGAACAGCGTCGTCCCGCGCACCTCGATGCGCTCCCCGGTGTCGAGCACCAGAATCGCGCGGACGCCCACGGGAGCGACGACGGGCGCTGCCGGGGCGTCGTCCGGTGCCGGCGTCGCCGCAACAGGCCCAGCCGCTGGAACGGGCGGCATCGGCGAAGCCGCCGGAGGCGCCACGTACGCCGGGGCCGGGTCCGATGCCGGAGCAGGAGCCGGAGCCGGAGCGAACGATGCCGGACCCGGGGCTCCCGTCGCCAGCGACGGCGGCGTCGACGAGACCAAGGCCCCCGGAGCAGGAGCCTGCGCCGGCTCGACCGCCGGCCCCGACGCGGCGCGGTGCGCACCGATGACACCGCCGGAGAGACGCGCACTGGGGACGTACTCGGCCGGTGCATCGCGATGCACCGGCGTCGCCAGTGACGGCAGCGGGGCCTTCTCCTCGTGTTCGGGCGTCTTCACGCGCTTGCGCGCGATGCGCATGCGCTTCTGGTCGTAGGGGTTCAGCCCGCCGCGCACGTCGACGAACCAGGTCGCCGCGGCGAGGTCGAGCCACCCGCGTCCTCGCCGCTCGATGTCGAAGAGCGGGGAGAGCATGATCACCAGCACCGGGCCGATGAGCGGCACGATGAACGAGGCGTAGGCGACGAGGTAGCGGACCACGGCGCCGCGCCAGAAGCCGGGGCGTTCGAGGGTGCGCACGTTCACGGAGCGGATCCCGCAGATCGCCTTGCCGAGCGTCACACCTTTGCGGCCGTGCAGCACGAGCTGGACCACGACGTAGGCGATCATCAGGCCTTGCGAGACGGCCGCCGCGACGATGAGCCACACCAGGTCACCGCGGGCGAAGAACTTCTCGGGGTCGAACTGCCCGGCCACCGCCTGGGCGAGAACCGGGGTGAGCGCGATGATGGCCGGGAGCGCGATGAGCACGGCCACCGTCCACTCGATCACCGCGGCGAGCACGCGCGCCCCGCGCCCTGCTGCCCGCAGGCCCAGCGACTCCGCGTACGCGGGATCGGGGCGCCCGTGCGCGTCGAGTCCTTCGACCTCCGGTGCGTGGTCGTCGATCTCCCAGATCACTCCTGCTCTCCCTCGACCTCATCGACGGTGTGCGCGGTGTCGAGAAGGGGCAGGTCGCTCTTGCCGACCAGGCGCGACGCGATCACGTGCTCGACCAGACGCGCACGTCGGTTGGTCGCGAAGCTGCGCTGACCGCCGCGCATACCGGGCACACCGATCCGGTCGAACTTGTCGCACACGTTGTCGAGCTTGCGGTTGAACCGGGTGACGGTCCATCCGAGTCTCTCCGCCGCCTTCGCCGAGGTCGGGATCTCACTCATGCCGGTGCCGTCCCTGCGCAGCTGCGGCTCGGCCAGCGCGAGGATGAGGAGCTTCTGGCTGAGGGTCAACGGGACGTCGCCGATGGTGGAGGCGCCACCGTCGTCGTGCTCGCGCCTGGTCGCGCGGAACGCCGGCTCTGCCGCGTGCAGCGTGAGCTCGTACGTCGTCGGACCCGCGCTGAACACGACCGTGGTCGTCTCGAAGACCACGGGAAGACGTGCGCCGGGAGCAAGCCACGCCTGCACGCCGCCCGCCGAGTCGGTCACGGTCGCCGTGAGCCGCGTGCCGACGTTCGACAGCCACCACAGCCCGTCGGCGTCGGTGATCTCCAGGAAGTGGCGGTGCAGGAACAGGTTGTCATCCAGCTCGAGGTCGCCCTCGCGCCCGACGATGAACCGTCCGCCCGGCCGGACGGGGAAGTACTCCCCCGCGAACTCGACGGTCACTCCGCCTTCGCCACTCACTCGACGCACCCCCGCACGGTCTCGGACGCGCGACCGTCGTCACGTCGCAGCATCACGTCGATGCAGACGGTGCCCGCACCGGCGGTGACCGCCGCGGTCGGGTCCGGCGTCTGCTGCGGAGCGACCTCGCCGGAGACGACCACCGGCGTCCAGATGTACGAGTCGCCGTCGAGCGGGCTCGGGTTCGTCCAGGTGAAGACCACCTGATCGCCCTGCCGCGTGCCGGCGAGCTCGGTCACCTTCGGCACGACATCCGTTCCGACATCCTTCGGATCGACGGCCTCCGCCGTCTCTTGCGGTTCGGGAGCGATTCCCGCGACCAGGAGGTTCAGGCCGACGATCCCGCCGATCACGAGCACCACGCCCGCTGCGGCGAGCGCGATCCACAGGCCCTTGCGGCTGCGAGCAGGCTCGGCGGCGACCGGGGCAGGGGCAGGAGTGCCCGGAACCGACGGCGGCGGCACGGCGGCATCGGGTGCGACCACCATCGGTGCGCGGGCGATGGTCCGGTCATCGGCGCCCGGCGCCATCGGAGCAGCGGGAGCCGGGGTCGGCGCACGCAGCTGTGTCTGCTCGACGGACGGCTCCTCGGCGACCGGCGCGTCGAAGCGCGGCATCCCCGGCAACATGGCCGGAGGGTCCTTCCGCTGCGTCGTCGCCGACGGACGGGTGAACGACGCCATGTCGGGATCGATGCTGACGATCTCCCGCACCCGGGTGAGACCGTCGCCGTCGTCATCCAGGTCTTCCGCGGGCGGGTGGTCGTCGACGATGTCGATCGGCGTCACCGAATGCGAGAGCTCGATCTGCACCTTCTGCAGCGCTCGCGCGAACGCCACCGCACTCGGGAAACGGTCGTCGGGGTTCTTCGCCATCGAGCGCTCGAGCAGCCGTTGCAGACTCTCCGGGGAGTCCGGCCGCTTCAGCGAGGGGAGCGCAGCGCGCTCGATGCGCTCGATGAGGTCGGCGCTGGAGTTGCGCTCTCCAGGTCGCTCGAACGGCGATCGTCCGGCGAGCAGTGTGTACAGCGTCGCCCCGAGTGCCCACACATCCGTGCGGGGTCCGCTCTGCGGCGGCTCGGCGAACGACTCAGGAGGCGACCACGGGATCGACATCCCCGACGCCTCGCCGGTGGCCCCCGTCGTCGACGCGATGCCGAAGTCGGTGAGCGCCGGCCGGTTGTATTCGGTGACGAGGATGTTGGCGGGTTTGATGTCGCGATGCAGCACGCCGGCACGGTGGGCCGTCTCGACGGCGCCGGCCACCTGCACGCCGACCCGGAGTGCCTCGGCGACCGAGAACGGGTCCTTCCGTGCACGGAGCTGGAGGTTGGGCCGCGGGCAGTACTCCATCACGAGATAGGGGCGGCCGTCGCCGGCGACCCCCGCCTGGTAGATCGTGACGATCGCGGGATGCGTGGACAGCATCGCCATGACGTTCGCCTCATCGGCGAACTCCTGCGCCGCACCGCTCGAGATGCGATCGGCGAGCAGGACCTTCACCGCGACTCGGCGCCGAGGCATCTCCTGCTCGTACAGGAAGACATCGGCGAAGCCACCGGTGCCCAGCGGCTCCACATACGTGAAGCCGGGGAGATCCGGCGGCGGTGAGGGGCGACGCGTCACGGGAGGTCCTCGAAGGCCACGGTGACGCCGTCGCCCAGGTCGACCACGTCGCCGGAGAGCACCAGCGTCTGCTCGCCGGGGTGCAGCCGCACGGGGTCGGCCCCCGGACGCAGCAGAGTGGACCCGTTCGTGGTGTGCAGGTCGATGACCACGACGGTATCGCCTTCGGGTCTGACCTCGAGGTGGCTGCGCGAGATGTCCTGCTGGGGGCTCTCGACCGCGATCAGGTGCGGAAGGTTCGCACCGCTCGCACGGGTCGACCGCGGACGGCGTCCGATGATCACGGTGCGGTCGAGGGCAGTCACCTGTCCCGTGGAGAGCCGGATACGACCGACGGACACCGTGGTCGGCGCCGGAGCGACTTCGAGCACCTCGGTCGGCGCGTCGTTCGCGACCGGCGGCTCCTGGCGGAGAGCACGGAGGTCTGCGGCCGAGATCGTCGCACCGTCATGGTCGCCCTCCACGACGACCGGGGCGACCGGTGCCGCCGCCGGTGCCGGTGCCGGTGCCGCTGCGCCGACGGAATGCACGGTGGCTCCCCACAGCTGGTCGAAGTCGTCATCGACGGGCGGAGCGAGCGTCACCTCCGTCGGCGGCAGGAAGGCGTCGTCGATGACGGGGAGCGGCTCCTCCGGCTCCGGGTCCACATCCGACTGCGGCTCGGGCTCCGGCTCCGGCTCCGGTGCCGCGACGGGCTCCGGGATCCCGACGACGACAGGCTCCGGTGCAGCGACAGGCTCCGGCACCGCGACGGGCTCCGATGCGGGTGCGTCCGCTGCCGCGTCTCCGACAACCGGTGCCGGACCGAGCGCGGAGGTCAGCGGATCGGCGTCGCTCGGTTCGAGCTCGGCGCTCACCGCCGCGGCCCGCACGATGCCGCCCTGCACGGGCAGACCCACGGCGTCGGCGGGAGCCTCGACCGTGATGTCGATCTTCGTGGCACCGCCGAGGAATCGCTCGTTCCAGGTCGTGACCTCGGCGCCCGAGAGCTCGAGCGACTCCGTCCCGGTCTCCACCTGCGCGGAGACCGCTCCCCGCAGGGCGATGCGCACATCGGCGCCTTCGGCGACGGCTGCGACGAACGACGGCAGCGATGTGAACGACCCGCCCGCGTGCGTGGTGAGCACGTCGACGACGGTCGCGAGGGTCTTGTCCTCCGGCAGACGCTCCCACAGCCGGGCGACGACATCGCCGGGGACGTCGGGCGGCAGGGCGACGAGCGCTCCCGGGATGACGATCAGGTACCACTGTCCCGGTCGGTAGATGGTCTGCATCAGCGAACCCCTCCTGCTGCGGCTTCTCGTGGACGTGTGTCCTGGTCGATGTCCGTATCGGTGGCCATGAGCGTCCCCGGACGTGAGGCGACGGAGACGGCGTCGATGACGAGGACCGTGATGTTGTCCCTGCCCCCGGCGCTGACAGCCTCGTCGATGAGCACGTCTGCGGCTCGCTGGGGGTCCGACTCGGCTTTCAGAACCTCGCGGATGCGCGCGTCCGGCACCTCGGAGGTGAGTCCGTCGGAGCACACCAGGATGCGGTCGCCCAGTTCGGCGGGGAACATCCAATAGTCGGCGTCGCCGGTGCTGCTCGCCCCGATCGCGCGCGTGATGATGTTGCGGCGCCGATCGGAGACGGCGTCTTCGGTCGTGAGCTCACCCGACTCGATCAGTTCCTGCACCACAGAATGGTCGACGCTGATCTGCTCGAGCTCGCCGTCGGCGAAACGGTAGGTGCGCGAGTCTCCGATGTTGAGCGCGAGCCAGTAGCCCATGCCGTCGACCGAGGCGATGACCACACCGCTCAGCGTCGTGCCGGCACGGCCGTTGCCGGAGGTGGACAGCTCCTCCACGCTCTCCCTGGAGAGGGACAGTGCATCGCGCACATCGTCGAGGGCGAGAGAAGAGCGTCCGATGTACCGCGCGAACTCGGCGATCACCGCGGCGCTCGCGCGCTCCCCGGCCTCGTGCCCGCCCATCCCGTCGGCGACGACGAAGATCGGAGCGGCCGCGAGATGGGCGTCCTCGTTCAGCGCACGCCGAAGACCCGGATGCGTCGCCGATCCGGTCGAGACGATGAGTCCCGGCCTCACGCGTATCCGCCGATCGTGACGATGCGGTCGCCGATCTCGATCGCATCGCCCAGACGCACCGGCACGCGCTGCCCGGCGGGGCAGGCGATCCGCTGGCCTTCGCGGACGATGGTCATGCCGTTCGTGGAGTGCCGATCCATCACCCAACCGCCCGAGGTCTCCGCCGCCGCCTCGAAGTGCGTCTTCGAGAGCGAGAGCGTCTCGTCGCGCACCGGCACGAGCGTCACTCCCTCTTCCGGTGCGGGGTTGCGGCCGAAGACCGTGCGTCGCGACACGGACACACGAGTTCCGTCGTCCCAGGTGAACACCAGACGGTGTCCGGGAACGCTGATCCTGGTGTCTTCGAGGTCGTCCTCATCGGCGGCGACCGGAGCACTCGGGGCGGCCGGAGCCGCGGACGCGAGCGGAGGTTCCGGGGTCGCGGGCGCAGCTGCGGGGGTCTCGACGGCGAGGGGCGTCGGCGGAACGGGCGGCACCGGGCTGACGATCGGTGCTGCGATGGGAGGGGCCGCGACGGGAGGCGCCGGCTGCTGCTGGATCGTCGCGTCGAGTGCGGGCTCCGGCTCCAACGACGGAGCGGGCCGTCCGGGCGCATCCTGTGTGATCCCGGGGACGAAGGCGATGAGCGATCCCGCTTCGGCGACCGGTGCCGCGGGTGCGGCCGGGCGCGGCGGGACGGAGGCCGGTGCCGCGGGTGCCGGAGGCATGGCCGGGGTCGCGGCCACTGCCTCCGTCGGCTGCGGGAGCCCCGGGATCGCCGGTGCGGGCGTCGGGTGCGCCGAAGCCGTGGTCGGAGCAGGCACCGCCGGCGCCGCGGGCGATGCGGCGGCAGACCCGACGGCTGCGGGCACCTTGGCGTCCAGCATCAGGGAGCCGGCGACCTTGTCGTGCCAGCCCTGGAACCGTCCGGAGCCGTCGAAGAGCGGCGTGAAGTACCCCACCACCACGGAGGCGGCGAGGCCGAAGATGATGTTGCGCAGCAGCGCACGCCCGAAGCCCAGCGGGCTCGCGTCGGCCGCAGAGACGAGCCGCAGCCCTTGGGCACGCATGCCGATCGAGCCGTTGCCCGCCTGCATCACCGTGTAGACGACGAACCAGCCCAGGAGCACCAGGCTCACCACGGGACCGCCGACCAGCAGGACCCCGATGCTGCCTTCGATGCTGCCGGTGAGAGAGGCGGCGATGAGGAGTCCGCCGCCGAGCACGATCGCGAGCCCGCCGGCGATCAGGGCATCGATGATGTACGCGACGGCGCGACGGGCGACGGGCGCGATCTGGTCGGGCGCGGGCTGCGTCATGGGGTCTCGCTCTCGGAGGACGGGGGCGTCGTGCTGTTCTTGATGGTGCCAGGTTCGCGGCGAACGCGCACGGCCGCAGCTTCCTTCAGATTCTGGAATCCGTTCGAGATCGCGGTGCCGCCGATCAGGGAGCGGACGCTCAGTCGTGCCTTGAGGCGCTTCCAGAAGCCGGCGTCCTTCCCGAGGCCACCGACGATGTCATCGACCTCCTGCCAGAAGGACTCGACGTCCGCCGGGCTCGGCTCCGCGGGGCCGAACACCTCGGAGTCCGCGCGCTCGGCGAGGGCCGTGACCTGCGGCACCGTGAGCGAGGACGCCACGACCGCGGCCTCCTCGATGCGGGTACCGCCGGGCTGGATGCGGGCGCCGTAGTCGACCGCGCGGTCGGTCAGCTCGTCCCATCCCCCGCTGATGCGGTCGGCGGTGCGCGCGGCGGCGCGACGCGAGCGACGCTTCGCGGCCTTCCAGGCGCCGATCACGATGAAGGGCGAGGCGAGCAGGGCGATCACCCCGAGGGAGATGCCGCCGATCACCAGGATCGCCCCGATGATGCCCGCGATGTTCAGGCTCTCGTCTTCGGCCTCGCGGTCGTCGGGCAGGGTGGGCGGCAGGTCGACGGGCTCCTGCGGCGGAGGCGGAGGCTGCAGCACCTGCGGCTTCGGGTCGACCCGGGGCTTGGTGTTCTGATCGTTGGGCACCTGGTCTTCGGGCGGAGTCGGGTTGAAGCTCACCCATCCGATGCCCTCGAAGTTGACCTCGATCCAGGCGTGCACGTCGTCGCCGGTCGCGGCGAACACGGCCTCGCCCTCCCGCGTCTCGTCGGGGTAATAGCCCATGACCACGCGAGCGGGGATGTCGATCTGGCCCGCGAGCAGTGCCATGGCGACAGCGTACTGCTCATCGTCACCGATCATCTGCTCGCCGCCGATGAGAGTCGAGATGCGCTCGGCGGTGTGCCCGGCACGGGAGATGACCTCCCCCTCCAGGCCGTGACTGAAGAAGCCGTCTTTGGCGAGCAGGTTCTCGAGCGCGCGCACACGCTCGATCGGCGTCTCGGCGCCCGCGACGGTCTCGGCCGCGAGGGCGGTGAGCTCCTCCGGCACGTTGCTCGGCTTCGGCATCGCGACCTTGCCGAACGGCACCTCGGCGAGCTGCTCGTCGTCGGGCACGTTCGGCAGCACGGCATCCACCGTGTACTCGTCGCCCGTGGTCAGCTTCGTCGTGGCGACGGCCGTGCCCGTCTCGGTGTTCACGTAGGTGCCGCGGCGCAGCTGTTCGGCGTCGTCGCCCGAGAAGCTGATCTCGGACAGCTCTCCCGCGGTCGGCACCCACACCCCGCGATACTCGTCGATCTCGATCTTGAGCGTCACCGGGACGCCTTCGGCATCGGGCGACATGTTCGAACGCAGCGGCGTGAAAGCGCTCGACGAGGTGGGGCCGCCGTCGGTGACGTTGTAGACCATGCCGTCGAACTGGTCCATGACGGCGGTGCGGACACGCGCGCCCTTCGGCAGACCCTGCACCGTGAAGAGGGTCTCATCCGCCTCGTCGCGCACGTTCTTGCGGAAGGCCTGCAACGGGCTCGGATAGTCCCGGATGTCGAACGGCGGGATGATCACATCGCGGAACACGTGCCGCGGCTGCGCCGGGTTCGCTATCGCGCTCGTGGCGACTCCGGCTCCTCCGGCGATGGCCAGCACGGCGACACCCGCGAGCAGGCGGCGGGTGCGCATGTGCGACGCCCGCGACGGATCGACTTCGCTCACGGAGACGGCGGTGTTCTGCGGTGCCCAGAGCTGGCGCAGCGCGAGCCACGACATGCTCACGACGGCAAAGACGAGTCCCTGCACGAGAGGGAACGCAGGTTCGGGCGTCCCGAGCGCGATCACCAGCATGAGCAGGACGCCGGCGGGGATCAGCGCCCAGGCCACCTGCGAGAGGCGCAGCGCGAGGGAGGCGGTCACGGTGGTGATCACGAGGGCCAGCAGGAACGGGACGACGAGGTGTCCGTCGGCGGCCGCGACGGGGGCGACCGTGGTGAGCATCTGCTTCCAGGCGGTCACCGTGCCCAGCGCCAGGTTCTGCAGCGTCTCCAGTGTGGGGATGAATCCGAGGATCGAGGTCTGCGGCAGGGCGAAGGCGCCGCCGAACACGAAGTACGCGGCGACCGTGAGACCCGTGATGATCAGGATTCCCCAGCGGCGCCAGGTCGCGACGACCGCGATCGCGAGGCCGACCAGGATGCCTCCGGCGACGGCGGGCAGGAAGGACCCACCGGCGAACGTGGGCCAGAAGCCGATGAGCGCGGTGAGGACCAGGAGCGCCGTCGCTGTCAGGTCGAGGACCCAGCGGCGCAGGGGAAGATCGCCGAACGCGGCGGAGGATGCGGTCATGCGAGCACCTTCTGCAGGGCGAGCGGGATCTGTTCGAGTGCTCCGACCGTCACCACGTCGGCATCGCCGATGCGACGCAGAGCCGGGGCGGACGCGGTGGTGTCGGCGACGACCACGAGCACCCTGGCGCCGAACGGCAGGCGCGCACACGCGAGGCGGAGGTCGTCGGACTTCACGCGAGCCCCGCACACCAGCACGACCACGCTCGCCAGCGGCATGGTGGCCGACACGACGCCGGCGAGCTCGGCGATGCCGCCCTCCTTCGGCTTGCTGTTCTCGACCGCCGAGAGCGAGTCGAGCAGCTGCTTGCCGGTGCCGGCGGGCAGCTCCCGGCCCTGCACGCGCATGTCGACGCGCTGCGAGTCGCGGAGCGCGCGCAGGCCGATCGATCCCGCAGCCGAGACGCCGAGCTCGAAGTCGTCTTCGGTGGCGTAGTCGGCGAGAGAGCGCGAGAGACCGATCACGAAGTGCGAGCGCCGGGTCTCCTCGTACTGCCGCACCATCATCGTGCCGGTGCGGGCCGTCGAACGCCAGTGCACGTGACGCAGGTCATCGCCCGGCTGGTACTCCAGGAGAGCGTGGAAGGACACATCGTCGCGAGAGAGGTCGGCGGCGGGCAGCCCCTCCAGGTCGCGCAGATAGCCGAGCGACTGGCCGTCGAACAGCACGGTGCGCGGATGCACGAAGAGGTCGACGGGATCATCCCGCCGGTGCGCCCGCTCGAACAGACCGAGCGGGTCGCCGCGCACGACGCTGACCGGTCCGACCTTGACCACGCCGCGCTTCTGGGTGGGGATGGCGAAGAGCTCCTCCGCCTCCTCCCCCGGGGCGAGCCGCTGGATGCCGAACTCGCCGCGGCCGGAGCCGACCGGGAGCACGACGCGCGAGGGCAGGATCGCCCTGGAGCCGCGGTTGGCGAGGGTCAGGGCGCCGACAGCGCGCTCTCCCACGACAACGCGGGTGCGGGCGAGGTCGAGCGCCACGTCGTAGGCGGTGCGGCCGATCAGGAACAGCGCGCACAGGGCCACGGCGATCGCGATGACCACGGCCGCGATCGTGAACTCCGACCAGCCGGCGATCTGCCCGAGCACCCAGAAGCCGACGGCAAGGGCCATCAGCACCCAGGCCAGCGGACGGATCGCCGACGTGATCTTCCGGAGGCGCGTCAGGATGCGCGCGCCGATGACGGCCGCGATGTCACGCCAACCGGCGTCGCGCTCCGTCTGCGGCGGCGATGCCTGAAGGGCCTCCGCGGTCATCAGGCCGCCACTCGGGCCTGGGGTGCCGCCACCGCGTCGAGCACGCGGGCGATCACGGTGTCGCTGCTGGTGCCGGCGAACTCGGCCTCGGCGTCGAGCAGCAGACGGTGCTGCCACACCGGGCGGGCGAGAAGCTTGATGTCGTCGGGGAGCACGAAGTGGCGCCCCTGAGCGGCCGCCCACACCTTGGCCATGCGGACCATCGCGATCGCCCCGCGCACCGAGACACCGAGCCGGATGGCCCCGTCCTCGCGCGTGGCCTCGGCGAGCTCGGCCACATAGCGGAGCACGGCGGGCTCGACATGCACCGTCGCGGCGAGGTCGGCCATGTCGGCGACGGCGCTCGTCGTGATGATCGCGGACAGGCCGGCCGACGGGTTGCGGTCGGAGGCACCGGCGAGGATGCTCTCGGTCACGGCCAAGTCGGGGTAGCCGATCGACGTCTTGATCAGGAAGCGGTCGAGCTGGGCCTCGGGCAGCTTGTAGGTGCCCGCCTGCTCGATGGGGTTCTGCGTCGCGATCACGAGGAACGGACGCCCGGCCTCGTGCGTGACGCCGTCGACCGTGACGCGCGATTCCTCCATGACCTCGAGCAGCGCCGACTGGGTCTTCGGCGACGCACGGTTGATCTCGTCGGCGAGCACGATCGATGCGAAGATCGGCCCCTTGTGAAACTCGAAGCGGTGCGACTGCTGGTCGTAGATCGTCACACCGGTCACATCGGACGGCAGCAGGTCGGGCGTGAACTGGATGCGTGCGCTGGTGCCCTGCACGGTCGCGGCCAGCGCCTTGGCGAGGCTGGTCTTGCCCGTTCCCGGTGCGTCCTCGAGGAGCACATGCCCCTCGGCGAGCATCGAGGCCAGCACGAGGCCGACGATCTCCTGCTTGCCCTGCACGGCCTTGTCGATGTTCTCGACGAGGCGCTGGAAAGTGCCCTGGAACCAGGCGGCCTGCTCGGGAGTCATTGTCATGAGTGTGTCGTTCCTTGTTCTTCGGATGTCGAGAAGAGAGAGCGCATCATTGCCAGACGCGGTGTTCGAAGGCGTTGCCGTTGACCATCACCCAGGCTTCGATCACGCCGCGGCGGTTGCCGAGATAGCAGCTCAGTCGACCGCCGTAGTTGCCGTTGCCGTCCATCGTGATCGAGTACGGACCGCCCCAGACCCCGCCGTAGGTCGGGTCGTTGTTGTTGCACCGCACCGAGATGGTCTGACCGGGATCGAAGTCCTGCGCGTTGAGGTAGAAGTACGCGCATGTACCGTCGTTGCAGTTCGGCTGGCCGTTGGCATTGCCCGTGGAAGTGACCCAGGCCCGGGGGTTGGGCTTCGGTCCGGATGTTCCAGCCTCGGACCGGGTGATCTTCTGCCCCGCCTCATCCGTGACCTCGACATCGATGGTGTGGCGCTGGCTGTAGCCGTTGCCGACGGTGGTGCTTCCGTTCGCTCCGACGTTGGACCATCCACCGCCATCGATGCGGATGCGCACCGTCTTGATGCCGCGCCCATTGGCCGAGACGTTCGCGTTCCAGCCGAACGTCACGCTCGTGGGGTTCGGCGCTGCGGTGACCGACGGCTGCTTCAGCGGACCGTACGGGTTGCCCGACATCTGGCCGGACGCGTCGCTGGCGTAGGTCTGTCCATCGACCGTCGAGACGGCACGGACCCGCACGTTGTAGTTGGTTCCGTTCGAGAGTCCGGTGATGACGTTGTTGCCCGGCATCGCCGCCCAGTTGCCTCCGACGGAGTACTCGTATCGCACCTCGGTCGATCTGGCGCCATTCAGCGCGCCGGGAGACCAGGTGAGCGTGAGGGACCGGTCGCCCTCGGCGACGTTCGACAGAGAGGGCGCACCCGGCTTGTTCACGCCGCGGCGCGGTGCCGACATCGGGCTCCACTCGCCCCAACCTGCCTTGTTGTTCGCGCGGATGCGGTAGGTGTACGGCGTCTCAGACGTCGGCACCGAGACTGCCTGCGTCTTCGATCCGGCTCCAGGGAAGACCGTGTTGCGGAGCGTGCCGCCCTCCCACACCTGCAGCTCGAAGGAGTCGATCGGGTCGCCATTGGGGTTCCCCGGCACCCAGCTCACCTGCATCTGGGCCTGGCTACCCACGGCCGGCACCTGCGTCACGGTGGGCGCGGCGGCGGGCATCGGCGGGCCCGCGGGGACCTCGGATGCCGACCAGGCGCTCCAGCTCGACGGCTCGGGTGCGCGGTTGTGGGCCTGCACGCGGATCTGGTAGTTCGAGCCGTTCTCGAGGCCGTCCCAGGTCATCGAGTTGCCCGTGGCCTGCTTCTGCGACACGCCGGACGGCGGAGCGGGCGAGATCTCGAGCGTATAGCTCTCGACCGGGGATCCGGGCGTGGTCGGGGTGGCCCAGGAGACCTTGAGCGACTTGTCGCCGAAGGCGAGGGTCGGCGGGTTCGGGGTGTCGGGCCGAGCGTCCGGACGGGCGACCGCCGAGGTACCGGACGGCTTCGACTCGCCGACGCGGTTCGTCGCCGTGACCTGGAAGGTGTACTCGACGTTGTTGGTCAGCCCGTCGAGCGTGCAGGTCGTGGACCGGCACTCTTTCGAATACGGGTTGCCGCTGACCGATTTGACCGTGTACTTCGTGATCTCGGCACCGTTGTTCGACGGCGCTCCGTACGAGACGACAACGGTGCGATCCTGCACGCTCGAGACGAGCGGGGCTCCCGGTGCATCGGGAACACCCTGCACCGTGACGATGATCTGTCCGTTGGCCTCGCGGTCGGCATCCTTCGTCGCATCCTGGATGCGGTAGCGCACGACCATGGTGCCGACGAAGCTCGCATCCGGGGTCACGACCACCTGATCGCCCTTGACCGTGGCGCCTCCGGAGCCCGATTCGGTCACGGCGGTCATGAGCTTGAGCGGCGTCTCGGGGAACGGGTTGTAGTCGTTCGCGAGCACGGGCACCGTGATGCTCTTGCCCTGGTCGGCTTCCGAGATCGTGTCGGTGTTGGCGGCGGGCAGCGGTCGGGTCGAGGCCCCGACGCGCACGGTCACCGTGCCGTCGACCGGCTCGGTCGTCCCGTCGGTGATCTCGAGCTTCAGCGTCGCGACGGTGCCCTTCTCGACGTCGGACGAAGCTTCCACGAGCAGGTCGGAGCCGTCGATCTTGGCCGTGATGCCCTTGCCGGCACCGCTGACGTACTTGTACTTGTGCTTGCCCTCGTCTTCGGGGTCGGGATCGGTCGTCAACGCGGCGAGGTCGAGCGTCGAGGCCTTCTCACCGGGGGCGACGATGACCTCTGCGCCGATGAACTCGGGCTGCTGGTTCTCGGGCGGCAGCACGTTGATCGGGATGCTGAGCGTGGCCTTGCGTCCCTCAGGGTCATCCGGGCCCGTGCCGTCGGTCACCTCGAAGGTCAGCGAGTCCTGTCCGAAGTACCCCTCGGCCGAGGTGTACACGAGCGTCGTCTCGTCCTTCACGAGGTCGTCGCCGTTCGCGTACACCGCGTTCACCTTGGCGTGCTCGGTGATCCGCGCGGTTCCTCCGCCGGCGACGGTGACGAACTTGGAGAGCGGGATCTCCTTGGTCTCCCCGCTCATGACTTCGAGCGGTTTGGTCGAGTCGAGGATCGGGCGCAGATCCGATTCGGCCGGGACGAAGATGAACGCCGATGCGGACAGATCGTCCTGATCGGTGAGGGTGTAGCGGATGAGCTGCAGGTTCTCGGTCACGGTGACGCGCACCTTGCCGTTCTCGAGCTGCGTCGCTCCTTCGCCGAGAGAGACCTTCAGGCGGTCGGTCGTACCGTCGGGGTCTTCATCGTTCTCGAGGATGTCGAGATCGGCGCTCATCGTGCCGTCGGTGAGGTCGGTCGGGCGCACGCGATCGTCGCGAGCGACCGGCGCCTGCAACGGCACGTTCTCGTCGACGGTGATCTGCAGCGCCGCGGTGGCCTCTGCTCCGCGCGCATCGCGGATCGTGTACTGCAGCGACGTCTCGAGCTCACGGTTCGGCGCCTGAACCAGCACCCGGTCTCCCGAGACGCGGGCCGTGATGCCCGTGTCGGTCGGGACCTCCAGGCCGTTCTTGACGAGCGCGATCTTGTCGCCCTCGGGGTCGGAGTCGTTCGCCATCACCGGCACCGAGATCTCTCGACCCGGCCGCACGACCACGGCATCCTTGACGGCGAAGGGCCTCTGGTTGACCTGCTCGCCCGGGGCGATACCCACGCGGATCGTGGCGATGCCCTCCTTGCCGAGGCGGTCGCGCACGCGGTAGCGGAACACGTCGACACCCGAGGATCCGTCGAACGCCTCATAGGTGAAGTAGTTCTGCGCGGTCTCGGTGATGCGGCCCTTCGTGGGGCTGGAGGCGATGTCGATCAGCTCGACCGAGTCGCCGTCGGCGTCGATGCCGTCCAGTGGCACGGCGATGTTCGCCGTCGACCCGGCGAGCACGCGAGCCACGAGGTCCTGCGGGCGCGGCGCGGCGTTCGTCTCGGGGTCGACGGGCAGGATCTGGATCGTGACGTAGCCGGCGTCCTTCTGCTGGCGGGAGTCGACGGCCTCGTAGGTGAGGTACACCGTCTTCGCGACAGGGCCCGCCTTGAAGCGGATCGTGTCCTGCGAGACGAAGGCCTCGCCGTCCTCCGGATCGATGAGCGGCTCGACCAGCTCGGGGACGACGTGCATGACGTCGTCGTTCGGGTGCGTGTCGTTGTCGAGCACCGGGATGGTGACGACGTCGCCCGCCCGCACGATCGCGGTGTCGTCGTTCACGACCGGCTGGAGGAGCTGGTCGGGCGCGGGGATCGGGATCACCACGACCTCGCCCTCGGCCGACTTCGAGCCGTTCGAGATGCGGTACTTGATGCGGGCCTGATCGGTGAGCGAGCCCTGGTCGGTGATGCGGAGGGTCTCATGGTTGATGACTGACACCGAGACACCGGAGTCGTCCTCGATCGAGACGGACTGCACGACGAGGATGCCGCCGGCGGGGTCGACATCGTTCGCGAGCACGCCGAGGAGCACATCTCCGCCTGTGGGCAGCAGCGCGACGTCACGGACGGCGACCGGCGGCAGATCCGTCTCGCTCGCCTCCAGCACGTCGACGCGCACGATTCCCTGGCTGCTCTCGGGACCCGCGGTCGCGAGATACAGCACGTAGTAGGTGCCGGGGGCGTCGGCGGTGAAGGTGAAGGTCTTGTTGGGTCCGTCCGGCAGCACGGTCGCGCCGGGTACCTCGTTCACACGACCGAGGCGCAGCAGCTCTCGTCCCGAGCTGGTGTCGTTGGCGAGCGGGGCCACCGTCACCTGCTCGCCGACGCGGGTCACGACATGGTCGGCGTTGGTCTTGGGCTTGGTCGATCCTTCGGGCCGCACGTCGAGCGTCACGGTCGCTGTGGCGGTCTCGCCGTATCCGTCGGCGACCGTGACCTGCACCTCTTTGAGACCCTGCTGGCTCGCCGTGGCCTTGTACGTGATCTGGCCGTCGGTGCTGAAGTCGACCTCGTCGCCCGGCGCGGGCACCACGTCTTTGAGGTAGACGTCGTCGCCTTCCGGGTCGATCCAGTCGGGGAGGATGTTGTACGAGATCGTGCCGCCGGTCTCGACCGTCAGCGTCGTCCTGCGCTTGGGCGCCGGAGCGGTGTTGATGCTCTTGTCGTAGACGGTCAGGGTGACGGCCGCCGTGTCCTTGCCGCCGCGGCCGTCGTCGGCCTCATACGTGAACGCGGTCGACCCGGAGGCGCCTTCCTCCACCGCGATCTGCAACGATCCACCGTTCTGCACCTGCTGGATCGTCCCGACCGCGGGCTGGGCCTCGGCGAGCGCCGCCACCAGGACGTCGCCGTCGGGGTCGTTGTCGTTGTCGAGCACCGGGAGCATGGTCGTGACACCGGGGCGCACGCCGAACGTGTCATCCTCGGCGATCGGAGGAGTGTTCTCCTCCTTGCGTTCGGGGAGCGTGGTCTCGACGGTCTCCTCGGTGGAGTCGTCCTCGTTCTCGGTCTCGCCCTCCGGCGGGGTGAGGTCGTTCCAGTTGTCGACGCGCTGGAGACTCTCGTTGGCCAGCCAGGCCGCGCCACCGACGGCGTCGTTGAGGATGATGACGTCGCGGTTAACGCGGAACACGAGGCTCTTCGCGTCTTCGGCGCCGTCGACCTGGGCGTTGACGTCGTTGCCGGTGCCCGGGCACTCGCGGATGAATGTGGCGGTGCCCGCCCACGCGCCGTAGGTGCATCCGCGCAGCCAGACCGGAGCGGCCGCGGTGCCGGTGCCGCCGGCGTCGACCTCGGTCGGCTCGCCGCCGTCGAGGGGAACGCTCACCAGGGCGTTCGTGGTCGCGATCGCCACTGCGTCGGTGTTCTCGGACGCCTGCTGCAGGACCGCCTTGTCGGCGCCGGGGATCTCGGTGCGGATGCCACCGGGCGAGGTCACGACGCCTGCCGAGCGGTCGAGTACGACCGGCGTGCGGCCGACCGCCGTGATCGTCGGCTTCGCGGACGCGTCGAGCTCGCCGACGGATGCGGCCGAGGCATCGAGGGCTTCGCCCTCGTTGTCCACGGGCACAGTGACGACCTCGCCGCGCTCCGGGGCGAGTCCGAACACCGTGCCGTCCTTGGCGACCGCGACATCGGCTCCGGCGCCGAGTTCTGCGGCGGGCTCGTTCACCTCTGCCTCGAACGACGAGACGCCCTGGGCGGGGACGACCCAGAGCTCGCCGGTCTTCTGATCGAGGATCGCGGCCGTGCGGTTGCCCAGCGCGACCTTCGCCGAGGAGGGGATGCCTGCGGAGTCGCCGAGAGATACGCGTGCGGGATCGACGGCAGTGAGGGTGGAGGCGTTCTCATCGACGACGAGGATGTTGCTCGTGTCCTGAAGGATGTCGTAGTTCTCGCCCGTGGTGCGCAGACCACCGTCGAGGACCGTCGACTCGTTGTTGAAGTGCCCGACCAGCAGGCTCGACGTCTTCGTGATCCAGACGCCGCCGTCGTTCAGGTCGACCTTGGTGGTCGGGAAGCCCTCATAGGTGAAGGCCATCGTGGTGATAGCGATGACGCCGACGGTGACACCGGCGGCGGACGCCAGTGTTTTGGGCCGCGCGCGTATCCAAGACAACGCCTTCATTCCCGGTTCCCCCCCAGGTGACACTCTTCGTTAGCTCCTGGGCGGTCCCTCCGGGCCCACCGAGCACCCGTTCATCCTAACCGCGTCTCGGAATACCGCTCGATGGGGAGTTCTGCCCATCCGCGATGATCAGGCCCGCCAGCAGCCTGCGATGTGATCGTCGACCATGCCGCCCGATTGCATCAGGGCGTACATGGTGGTCGGCCCCACGAATCGGAACCCACGACGACGCAGTTCCTTGCTCAACGCCGTGGACTCCGGCGTGACGGCGGGGACGTCGGCGAAGGATGCGGGACGGGCGCCGGGGGCCGCCGGGGCGAACGACCACATCAGCTCGTCGAACTCCCCCTCGGCCATGCCGCGCACGATGCGGGCGTTGCCGATGGTCGCCTCGATCTTCGCGCGGTTGCGGATGATCCCGGCGTCGCCCATCAGGCGCTCGACATCGGACTCGTCGTACTCGGAGACGATCTCGGGCTCGAAACCCGCGAACACCTCGCGGAACCGCGGTCGCTTGCGCAGGATCGTGATCCAGGAGAGGCCTGCCTGGAACCCTTCGAGCGCCATCTTCTCGAACAGCGCGCGGTCGCCGTGCAGAGGCGTGCCCCACTCTTCATCGTGATAGCGACGGTACTCGTCGTCGTCGCCCACCCAGGCGCAGCGGTCGCGGGCGTCGGGGCCCGTGAGAAGAGAGGTCATCCGGTCAGGCTATCCGCGGCGACCGACACCGAGCGCCGACACGGAGGCGGACGCGTCCCACCGGAATGCTGTGCGCGCGAAAGCTGGTGTCATCGGAGCAGTTCCACCAGACTGTGCGCATGGATTCTGTGAACGAGTGGCTGCTGACGTGGGGCGACAACCTGTGGACGTGGATCGTCCTCCCCCTGGTCGTCCTCCTCGGCCTGTACTTCACGATCCGCTCCGGCATCGTGCAGTTCCGGTTGATCCCGGAGATGTTTCGCACGTTGACGGATCGCACCCCGCGCACCGAGAGCGGCGAGCCGCAATCCGTCTCGGCGTTCCAGGCGTTCACCATCTCCGCGGCCTCGCGCGTCGGCGTCGGCAACATCGCCGGTGTCGGCACGGCGATCGCGATCGGCGGACCCGGTGCGATCTTCTGGATGTGGCTGATGGCGTTCATCGGCGGGGCGTCCTCGTTCATCGAGTCCTCGCTCGCGCAGCTGTACAAGACGCGGGACAAGGACGGGTTCCTCGGAGGTCCCGCGTACTACATGCAGCGCGGGCTCGGCGCGCGTTGGATGGGAGTCCTGTTCGCCGTCATCCTCATCGTGTGCTTCCCGATCGCGTTCAGCTCGCTGCAGGCCAACACCATCCAGGCCACCATCGCGGGGAGCCTGGGCGGCGGGGCCCCCGCATGGCTGCCGTGGGCCATCGGCGCGGCGCTCGCCGTCCTCATGGGCCTGGTGATCTTCGGAGGTGTGCGCCGCATCGCCTCCGTCACCCAGACCCTGGTCCCAATCATGGCGCTGCTGTACCTGCTCCTCGGGCTCGTCATCGTGGTGATTCACATCGAGCGCCTCCCCGAGGTCTTCGCCATGATCTTCACGCAGGCGTTCGGGCCGAACGAGATCGTGGGCGCCGCGCTCGGCTACATCATCCTCACCGGCGTCAAGCGGGGCATGTTCTCCAACGAGGCCGGGCTCGGTTCCGCACCCAACGCGGGCGCGAGTGCCGCGGTGACGCACCCGGTCAAGCAGGGTCTGGTGCAGACCCTCGGCGTCTACTTCGACACGTTCCTGGTGTGCTCGATCACCGCGTTCATCATCCTCGTCTCGGTCCCCGACCTCGCGAACGCCGAGCGGGGCATCGGGCTGACGCAGGGGGCGGTGGTCGGTGCGCTCGGCAGCTGGTCGAACATCCTGCTGATCGTGATCATCTTTCTGCTCGCATTCAGCTCGATCCTCGGCAACTACTACTACGGGCAGACGAACATCGAGTTCATCACGTCGACGCCCGCCGTCCTGCTCGGCTACCGGCTCTTTGCCATCGGGGCGGTGTTTGTCGGATCGATCGTGTCGGCCGATGTCGTGTGGAACTTCGCCGACGGCGCGATGGGCTTCATGGCGATCGTGAACCTCGTGGCGATCGCGCTGCTCTCCGGAGTCGCCTTCAAGCTCCTCAAGGACTACACGCAGCAGCGACGCGAAGGACTCGATCCGGTCTTCACCAAGGCCCGTCTCCCCGAGGTCCGAGGAATCGAGGTGTGGGAGGACGAGCTCTCCGTCACCGGACCGATCGACCTGCCGACGTCTCGCCGCCGCTGAGCCGCCGCCGCCACGGCCGCGATGTCAGGAGCCGAAGGTCGCCGCGTCGATGACGAACCGGTACCGCACGTCGGATGCGAGCACGCGCTCGTAGGCGGCGTTGATGTCGGAAGCGGGGATGGTCTCGATCTCGGCGGCGATACCGTGCTCGGCGCAGAAGTCGAGCATCTCCTGCGTCTCCTGGATGCCGCCGATGTTGCTGCCGGCGAGCGAGCGACGGCCGCCGATCAGCGACATCACCCCGACCGAGAGCGGTTCGCCGGGAGCTCCGACGCACACCATGGCGCCGCCGACGTCGAGCAGGCTCAGATAGGAGCGCAGATCGATCACCGCGCTGACGGTGTTGAGGATCACGTCGAACGACGACCGCAGCTCACGGAAGGTCTCCTGGTCGCTCGTCGCGCGATAGTGGTCGGCGCCGAGCCGCAGCCCGTCGTCCTTCTTGCTCAGGGTCTGCGAGAGCACGGTCACCTCGGCGCCGAGTGCGTGCGCGATCTGCACGCCCATGTGCCCGAGGCCCCCGAGTCCCACGACGGCGACGCGGGTGCCCGGTCCGACGTTCCAGTGCCGCAGCGGTGAGTATGTCGTGATGCCGGCGCACAGCAGGGGAGCTGCGACATCCAGGGGCAGCGCGTCGGGGATCTTAAGGACGAACGCTTCGGTGACCACGACCTGCTCGGAGTATCCGCCCTGCGTGACGGTGCCGTCACGATCGGTGCTGCCATAGGTGAGGACGGCCCCCTGGGTGCAGAACTGCTCCTCCCCCCGCAGGCAGTTGCGGCACTCACCGCACGAGTTCACCAGGCATCCGACGCCGACGCGATCGCCGACCGCATGCCGGGTGACGCCCTCGCCGACCGCGGCGACGGTGCCGGTGATCTCGTGGCCGGGAGCGAGCGGGTACTGCTGCGGCCCCCAGTCGCCGCGCACGGTATGGATGTCGGAGTGGCAGATACCCGCGAACGCGATGTCGATCAGCACGTCGAGCGGGCCTAGCCCGCGTCGCTCGATGACGGTCTTCTCCAGCGGGGCCCCTTCACGGGGTGCGGCATAGGCGTTCACAGCAGACATCTCGGACTCCTCGGATCGGGTACCTGCCGAGACTACCCAGCACCGGATGAGAATCGGCCGTCCCGGCCGAATCGGCGATTGTCAAGGCCGGGTGCGCTCCGCTCGGCCACGCTTAGGCTCACGCCATGACCACCTCCGACGACACGATCTCCCGGTACCTCACCCGCTATGCGGACAGCCTGACCGCGTTCGATGCCGAGACCGCGGCGAGTCTGTGGTCGACGCCGGGGACGATCGTGAACGACCGCTCCTCCGGTGTGCTGGAATCCCGCGACGCCATGATCGACGGTCTGCGGCATTCCTATCCGATCTACCAGCGGCTGGGCCTGGCCTCCGTCGGATTCGAGCTGCTCGAGCGTCGCGATCTCTCCGATCGGCTCGTGCTCGTGCGCGTGCGCTGGCTGTTCTTCGACGCCGGCGGCGCACAGCTGACCGACACCGACAGCTACTACCTCCTGCGCGACGAAGACGAGGCGGGTCTGCAGGCGTGCGTGTGCGTCGAGACCGACGCGGCGCAGAAGCTCCAGGCCTTGGCCGCCGAACGCGGAGTGGATCTCACCGCGGCACCCTGACACCCGATCCGCCTCTCCCCGCACACCTGTCGGGAGGATACGCACCTGTCGGGAGAATCGCGCGGATTCGCCGTGCGCTCGTCACGAACTCCCGACAGGTGGATCAGGTCCGGGCTGAACCGCAGGCGGTCAGCGCTGCTTCTTCTTCAGCGCCTTCTCCTGGATCGGCGCCTGACCGGTCGCTGCGAGGTCGGCGTAGTAGGCGCGGGCCTCATCCTGACGCTGCTTCTCCAGGCCGCTCGCGATGGGCGCGCGCACGTGCTCGGGCTCGTAGCCGAACGCGTTCACGAGATCGAGCGCGAACGGACGAAGACGCGCGCACAGGCGGTCGATGTAACTCGACACGGCCGCAGCGCGCTGCGTCGACAGGCGTCCGTTGATCAGGTGCCAGGCGAGGTGCTTCTCGATGAGCTGCAGGCCGAAGAGGTCGCGCAGCCAGGTGAGCACCTTCCGCGTGTCCTCATCGTCGATCTGGTGGACGGCGTCGGTGAACGCCTCCCACTGCAGCAGCTCGCCGTGTGCGCGGGCCGCCTCGATGAGCTCGGCCTGGTTCTCGTTGAACAGGCGGGCGCCGAGGGCCTTGTCCTTCGCACCGGGGCGCAGGCGGGAAGCGATGTCGGCCACCATCTGCTGCACGCGTCCGGCGAGCAGGTCGTGCTGCTGCTCCTCACGCAGGCCCCGCTCGACCGAGCGGCTCACCTGACCGAAGTCGGAGACGGCCTGGCCGAGCTGGCGGAGACCGGCGCCGTGGAACAGCTTGCCCGCGGTCATGCCGACGGCGAACTTCGCGAGCGCCGCCGCATCCTTGCCCTGGAACTGCTTGGCGTAGTCGGTCAGCAGACGCTTGCCGACGAGCTGCAGCAGCACGTTGTTGTCGCCCTCGAAGGTGACGTAGATGTCGAGGTCGGCGCGGAGTCCGACCAGACGGTTCTCGAACATGAAGCCGGCACCACCGGTGGCCTCGCGGGCCTCCTGCAGTGTGTCGAGCGCGTGCCAGGTCGACAGCGGCTTGAGCGCGGCGGCCAAGGTCTCGAGGTCTTCACGGTCGGCCGGGGTGTCGGTGCGGCCGGAGAAGACGCCGTCGAACTTCTGCAGGAACTCGTCGTGCGCGAAGATCTGCGCGTACGTGGTCGCCAGGCGCGGGAGCAGACGGCGCTGGTGCTTGCCGTAGTCCATGAGCACGACCTCCTGCCCGTCCGCACCGTCGAACTGGCGGCGCTGGGTGGCGTAGGTGATAGCGATGTGCAGGCCGAGCGCCGAGGCCCAGGATGCCGCACCGTCGAGCGACACACGTCCCTGCACCAGGGTGCCGAGCATCGTGAAGAAGCGGCGGCCGGGGCTGTCGATCGCGCTGGAGTACGTGCCGTCCGCTGCGACGTCGCCGTAGCGGTTGAGCAGGTTGGTGCGCGGGATGCGCACGTGGTCGAACGAGAGACGCCCGTTGTCGATGCCGTTGAGTCCGCCCTTGAGGCCGTCGTCCTCGCGGCCGATGCCGGGAAGGTCGACGCCGTCCTCGCCGCGCAGCGGCACATAGAAGCAGTGAACGCCGTGGTTGACGCCGTTCGTGATCAGCTGCGCGAAGACGGTCGCCGCGACGCCGTGCAGCGCCGCGTTGCCGAGGTACTCCTTCGTCGCCCCGCGGAACGGGGTGTTGATCACGAACTCCTTCGTCGCCGGATCGTACGTCGCGGTCGTACCGACGGCCGCGACGTCGGAGCCGTGGCCGATCTCGGTCATCGCGAAGGCGCCAGGGATCGAGAGGTCCATCACACCGGGGAGCCACTTCGCGTGGTGCTGCTCGGTGCCGAGCTGAAGGATCGCGGAGCCGAAGAGTCCCCACTGCACGCCCGACTTGATCTGCAGGCTGGGGTCGGCCACCACCAGCTCCTCGAAGCCCGCGATGTTCGCGCCGTTGTTCTCCTCGCCGCCGAGCGACTTGGGGAACGCGCGGTGCACGGCCTTGTTCTCGACCAGGAGGTGCAGCTGGCTGAGCACGCGCTCGCGGTGCTCGTCCTTGCCGAGCTCATCCTTGCGCCAGAACGCCGAGTCCTTGATCATCTCGCGGGCCTGGCGACGCACGTCTGCCCACGTGCCCATCAGGGCGTCGTTGACGCGGGCGACATCGATGTGCAGGTTCGCATCCGCGGTGTCGGTGGAGGTGCGAGTCGTCTTCGGACGGACGGCGGCGTCGACCATGTGCGTTCCTCTCAGAGGGAAGTGGGATTACAGCCATGGTAGGTCTGCCACAACCAGAGACGAACTGCCCTGTCCACATCCTCCAACGCCCGACGGGCACATCTCGCCGCCGCGTTGTCGTCAGACCACAGTCCGGACTGGCGGGACCGCTTCGGGCGTCGCGGGCGGCGGTGCGGCGCCCGCTTCCTGCCAACGCCGCTTCGTCCCCGCGCTCAACCGCCCCCAAGTGCGGTCGCGGATGAAGATCGCGTCGATCGCGATCATGGTGAGCGAGAACCACGGGAGCCCCATGAGCACCGCGATGCCGATGTGGAAGGAGAGGATGCCCAGCAGGCCGATCAGCCGGGTGGGACGCGTCAGCAGCATGAGGGGGAAGGCGATCTGCAGGAGGATCGACCCCCAGCTCGCGATCGTGACCATCGGCCCCCACGCGGTGACGAGGTCGCTCAACACCGGCCAGGTGCCGAACCGCGCGGTCTGCAGCGGGTTGTAGACCGCATACCCCTCTTCCCACGGCGCACCACCCGCCTTGTAGAGCGCACCGGACGCGTAGACGAAGAACACCTGGGCGGCGAGTGCCACGAGGGCGAGATTGTGGAACATCGTTCCCAGCAGCGCCGGCTGGCTGTTCGGGGCGAACCACTCCCCCGACTTCGCCCGACGCCTGGCATCCAGCGACCACCGGGCTGCGGGGTCGGCGAAGAGCAGCAGCAGCAGCGCGATGCGGAACATGTTGTCGCCCTGGTCGCCCACCATGTCGTTGGCCTCGATGAAGCCCACCCAGAGGCAGAAGAAGATCGGGAGCACGATCCGGAAGCGCCACCCGAGGACGAACAGCACGGCGAGCACCCCGAGGAGAAGATAGAGCGCTGTGTAGAGGACGTCGTTGCCCATCGCGGCATGGAACGCGCTGAACACCCAGATCTTCGGGAACTCGCTCACCGGCTCCGCGAGCTCGCCGTTCCATGCCGAGCCCGATCCGAAGGTGTACAGGCGGGTGCCGAAGTTCGAGGCCAAGAGGCCGACCGCGGTGACGCCGAAGAGGATGCGTGTGACCGCGAGCCCGTAGAGAGCCTTCTTGCCGTTGAAGAGCCAGTCGCCGATGAACGCCGAGATGCGATCGACGGCCGAGAGCACCATCGCCCAGAGCCCGGCGATCATCGACGACACGAAGCTCAGCAACCGAGTCACGAACGACCTCGGCACGGTGTTCGCCGTCGCGGGCGCCGGATCACGGGGAGCAGCGGGAGGGGCGGTCGCCGGGGCGGGTGCCGACGTGGTGGTGCTCTGCGGCGCAGGATCCTTCCTCTTCTTCGCGTCGGACTTCCGCGCCGAGGTCTTGACCGGCGCGCTCACGGCTGGATCCTCTCGAACTGGCCACGGAAGGTGTTCGCGAAGTTCTCTCGACTCTGCCCTTCCTCTTCTATAGGGAGTCGCCATCCGGTGGTCGAGAACGTGGGGTCCGGCCGCTGTGCGCTCGGGTCGTTGCGATCCTTGTAGGGGATCACGTTCTGACGGCTCACGCGGTACTGCACCTTGACCACGGCATCCGCACCCCAGATCGCATAGGCCACCTGGGTCGCATATGCGGTGGAGAGATGCTCCTCGGCCATGTAGGCCGTCGTCGACGGGTTCTCGTCTCCGGGGAGTTCCTCGAAGGAGCGCACCATCCACTCCTCCCACCCCTCCTTCGCGAAGTCGAGACCGACCACCGCCTGCTGGTCGGCGTTGAGCTTGTTGTAGGCGTTCATCTGTCCGCTCGCCACCTCACTCGACTGGATGCCGGCCCGCGGCGGGAAGAGGTTGTACCGGATCATCGACAGCTCGACGTCTGTGGCACTCACCCAGCCGGTCTCGACTTCCTCGCCATCCTTCTCGATGACGGCGCGGACGTTGAAGTGGTAGTCGCCGTTGATGGGCTCGGGTGCGAAGACGCTCCACGATTGGCCGAACATCGGCAGCATGTATCCCGCCAGCACCTCCTGCGTGGGGATCTCCCGCAGCGCCGAGTAGGGAGCGATCCACAGGAACGACGCGCTGATGTGCCACAGCGTCAGGAGGCAGGCGGCGAAGGCGATGAGCTTCACCCACCAGGTCGGGCGCGGATGCACCGCGGCCGTCTCCGGTGACACGGAAACGTCCGCCTCCGGCGAGGACTCGACTCTGGTGCTCATCCACTTCCCTCCCACCGCCGAGGGTCGGGACCGCCGTGGGGAAACGGCCCCGACCACTCAGCGTTCCTGCATCGCGATCTACTCCGTCTGAACCAGGGGCCGGCGGGATCTCGCGAGTCTCATCGTCCCCAGCCCGAGCGTGAGGAGCAGCGCGGCCAGCGCGATCCACCCGCTCTGGAGCTGCCCGCCGGTCGTGGCCAGGCCCGATGCCACCAGCTGGAACGTCGCCGACACACTGCCGGAGGTCGCCCCGGTCAGTGTCACGGTGTGGGTCCCCAGATCGGTGGCCGTGGGGACCGTCCAGGCGAAGGTGACCGTGCCCTGGGCGTTCGCGACCTGGCTGCCCAGCGCGAGCGGGTCGGAGGTCATCACACCGGTGACCGTCTCTCCGGGCGTGAAGCCCGTGCCGACTGCGGTCTGCTGCTTGCCGCGCTCCAGCACAGGGGACTTGATCGTGATGGCGATGTTCCCGGTGGGATCGGCCGCCGCATCCGCCGAGGAGCTCGCAGTGGCAGTGGCGGAGGCGGTTGCGGAGGCCGCAGCCGTGGCTTCGGCAGAGGAGTCCGCCGCAGCCGACGCGGAGGCCGTGGCCGAAGACGACGCGTTCGCCGCCGCTGCCGCCGAGGCGTTCGGATCCGCATCGGCCGAGGCCGAGGCGTCGGCCGCGCTCGTCGAGGTCGCATCGTTCTGCGCCGCCGCCTGAGCCGCGGCCGCTGCCGAGGCGTTCGCCGCCGTGGTGGCCGTGGTGGAGGCATCCGTGGAGGCATCGGTGGTCGCTGCGGCCTGGGCCGCGGCGCTGGCCGACACGTCCGCCGCGGCGGATGCCTGGCTGGTCGCGTCGGCGAGTGCCGCAGCCACAGCGGCTGCCTCGACCGAGGCGTTGCTGTCATCATCCGCCTGGGCAGACGCCGAGGCCGATGCCGAGGCGTTCGTGTTGATCTCCGCCGAGGCGTCCGCCGAGCCGACCGCATCCGAGGAGGCATCGGTCGAGGCGCTCGCGATCGCCGCTGCGCTCGCGTTCGCCGCTGCACTCGTGCTGGCATCGTCCGTGGCCGAGGCTTCGGCCGCCGTGTCCGTCGTGGCGTCGGCCAGTGCTGCCGCCTGCGCGGCGATCGCCGCACCGGCGTTCGCCTCGGAGGTGGCATCCGCGGTCGCCGCCGTGGACGAGGTCGCCGTCGCCGCGGCCTCCGATGCCGCCTCGGCTGCCGGATCCGCCGCAGCCGATCCCTCCGCCGTCGCGTCGGAGAAGGCCGCCGCCTGCGCGGAGGCTTCGGCGACCGCAGCGGTGGAGGCGTCGGCATTGGCCGAAGCGGATGCCGAGGCCGCCGCGTTCGCGTTGGCCGCGGCCTCCGACGACGCGTCCGCCGAGGATGTCGCCGTCGCTGCGGATTCGGACGAAGCCGCGGAGTTCGAATCGGCTGCTGTCGAAGCCGCGGCATTCACGTCGCTCGAGGCGTCTGCCTGGGCCGCGGCCTGGGCAGCGACAGCCGCTGCGGCGTTGGCCGTCGACGTCGCATCGGTCGATGCCGTCGTGGACGCCGTGGTCGTCGCCGCGGATTCCGCGGCGGAGGTGGCATCGGCCGTCGCCGCCGCCGATGCGGTGGAGGTCGCATCAGCGAGAGCAGCGGCTTCCGCAGCTGCCTGGGCCGAGGGATCGCCGTCGGCGGTCGCATCGGCCGACGCCGAGGCCGATGCCGCCGCGTTCGTGTTGACATCGCCGGGGTCGCCCGCGGTCACCTCGGTGGTGTCCGAGCCGGTGACCGCACCCGCGGTCGCCGTGAGCGTGTAGCCCGTACCCGGGGTGGTGTCGATGGGCACCGGATAGTTCGCCGCGAAGGCCCCGGACGCGTCGGTGGTCACCGTCACCGGACCACCGACGTCCGCACCACCGCCGGGAGCGGTCAGCTGCAACGAGACCGAGGTGCTCACCGGCCACCCGGTACCCGTGACGGCGAGGTTGGTGCCCGCAGCAACCGTCGCCGCCGCATCGACGACGACCGGAGCCGCAGTGACCTCTGTCGTGTCGGTCGCGGTCTGAGCGCCGGCCGAGGCCGTGACCGTGTACCCGGTTCCCGCGGGCGTACCGGCCGGCACCGGGTAGTCGAGCGTGAACGCGCCGAGCCCGCCCGTCGTCACCGTCTGCGGTGTACCGACGGCCCCACCTCCCGGAGCCGAGAGCTGCACGATCACCTCGGTGTCGGCCGGCCAGTTGGTGCCGGATACGGCCAGGTCGCTGCCCGCCTGCACCGTCGCCGCCGCATCCACGGTCGCCGCGGCCGTCACCTCGGTCGTGTCGGAAGCCGTCTGGGCGCCGACGGTCGCCGTCACCGTGTAGCCGGTGCCGGGTGTGGCCGATGCGGGCACCGGATAGTCGAGCGTGAACGCACCGGACCCATCGGTCGTGACCGTCTCGGGGCCGCCGATGTTCGCGCCGCCGCCGGGAGCCGTCAGCTGCACCGACACCTCGGTGTTCGCCGGCCAGTTCGTGCCCGTGACCGGGAGCGTCGTTCCGGCCTGCACGGTCGCCGCCGCATCGACAGCAGCAGCGGCCGTCACCTCGGTCGTATCGATCGCCGTGACGGCTCCGGCCGTCGCGGTCACGGTGTAGGCGGCACCCGGTGTCGCAGACGCCGGCACCGGGTAGTCGAGTGCGAACTCGCCGGATGCATCGGTGGTCGCCGTCTCGGGGCCGCCGATGTCTGCACCGCCGCCGGGCGCCGTCAGCTGCACCGACACCTCGGTGTTCGCCGGCCAGTTGGATCCTGCGACCGGAAGACTCGTCCCCGCCTGCACCGTCGCGGCCGCATCGATCGCCGCGACCGGAGCGTCGGTCACCTCGGTGGTATCGGTGGCGGTCTGCGTACCCGCGGTGGCCTTCACCTCGTAATCGGTGGCGGCCGGGGTTCCCGCTGGGACGGGGTAGTCGAGGGTGAAGGTCCCCGCGGCGTCGGTGGTCACCAGCTCGGGACCGCCGATGTTCGCGCCGCCTCCCGGCGCCTGCAGCTGCACCGACACCTGGGTGTTCGCGGGCCAGTTGGTTCCGGAGATGCCGAGGTTCGTGCCCGCCTGCACGGCCGGTGCGGCATCGACCGCTGCTGCGGCGGTGACCTCGGTGGTGTCGGTTGCAGTGCTCGTGTCGTCGGTCGCGGTGACGATGTAGCCCGCGCCGGGAGGTGTCGCAGCGGGGATCCCGTAGCCGAAGGTGAAGGCTCCGTTGATATCTGTCGTCACCGGCAACGGGTCGTTGACGATCCCTCCACCGGGAGTCGTCACCTGCACCGAGACCTGGGTGTTCGCAGGCCAGCCGGATCCGGTGACAGGAAGGTTTGTTCCCGCCTGCACCGTGGCAGCCGCATCGATCGCCGCGACGGCCGCAGCCGCAGCCTTCACCGTCGAAGACCCGAGGTCGAGGGAGACTCCGCCGCCGACCGCAGGGAGCAGGTCCACCGCGAGGGCGCGCACCGTGAAGCTGTCTCCGGGGATGTCCCCCGTGGCGGGCTGTTCGTTGATCGTGATGTCGACGAGATCGGAGAGCACGCCCTGGAGCACAGGATCGAGCGTCGTGAGCACAGGGCCCGTCAACGCGGCGAGCGCCGGCTGCACGAGCGGGATCACGCTGTTCAGGGCGGTGTTCACGAGCGGACCCGTCGTGGTGGCGACCGCATTCGTGACGGCCGAGACCACCGGGTTGAGGAGGACGCCGATGTTGAGGCCGGCGAGGGTGATGTCCGTCGTGACCGTGGGCACGGGGGTCGCGGTGCCGGCGAACTGCGCCAGCGAGCCCTTGACCGTCACATCCCCCGATACCAGTGCCGTTCCGGTGAGCGGAACAGTGAGGTCGACGCCGACCGTCAGCGTCACCTGGAGCGCGTCGAGCGTGGACTTCAGGATCGTGGAGACCTTGCCGTTGAGGCTGTTCGGGTGCGTACCCGTCAGCGCTGAGGTGACCCCCTGCTGGATCGCGGAGATGGTCGCGGCCGAGAGCACCGGGGTGTTCGCCGGCAGGGTGTTGAGGTTCGCACCTGCGCCCGTCTCGACGAGGATCTTGGCGAGATCGACGGAGACCGTCCCGGTGCTCAGGTCGACGAGCACCGATCCCGTCGTGTTCTCGATCGGGGTCTCCAGCACTTGGGTGGTCACGGTCTGTCCGACCGTGTCGAGTCCGGCGATCCCGACCGTTCCTCCGGTCGCGGTGAAGGCTGCGAGCAGCGGCACATCGGGGATCGCGTTGATCGTGCTGACGAGGGTCGTGACGAGAGCGGTCAGCGCTCCACCGGGGCCTGCGAGATCGCTCACCGGAGTGACGGTGCCCTGGATCGCCGAGGCCAGCGTTCCCGACAGCCCGGCGACCAGGTTGCTGTGCAGATCGAGTTTCAGATCTGCGATGCGGTACTGGGATGTGGCCGCCGCGGCGTTCGATTCGGCGCGCGACGCGAGGGCACCGATGCCGACCGAGGCCTGATCGAGGACCGCGTCGGTGAGGCCGGCGACGGCGAGCTGGTCGAAGAGGTCGGTGAGCTCGAGCGTGCCGGGATTCACACCGCCGTCGATGGCGCCCGTGTCGATCGCCCCGCCCGTGGTGATCGTGCCCGACGACGCGATCGACTGCGTCTGCGTCGGCGACGAGCTGAAGCTCTGCGCCGCACCCAGATCACCGAGCCGCAGCAGACCCGGCCCGGTGCCGTCGGTCAGCAGCGGCACGTTCAGGGTGCCGACGTCGATGTTGAGCGCCTCGAGCAGACCCACGTCCAGCCCGCCGAGCTCAGAGCCCGGGGCTGCGGGGTTGCTGGTGAGCGTGTGACCGAGAGCCGCGATGTCGAGGCCCCCGAGCAGAGCGGCGGGCAGCTGGATGATCTGCCCCTGCGCGACCGCCGGATCGTTCGGATTCGCCGTGTCCAGCGCATTCGCCGCAGTCGGCACCAGCGCACTCGCGAGGATCACCGCGCCGACGGTGACGCCGGCGATGCCTCCTCCAACTGCTCTGCGTCGCCGCAGAACCCTCTCCTGCAATTCCATTCGCTACTCCCGTGTGATGCGATCTTCCGCGTCACATGGCCCCCCCACGGGTCGACGTCAGTCGGCCGAGCGATGTTGCGCCCATTCTTACGGGATCGCAAAGGGGATGTCCAGCATTCGTCCAGAAATCATCCGGATTCCAGCATCCTGCGAGACATTGCGCCCCCGAGGATGCGTGCGGCGAGACAGGGCGCCGCCGTCAAGTCCACGCAGACGAAGAAACCGCCCCGCTGACCGAGGGTCTGCGGGGCGGTTCCAGATCGAAAACGGTCAGAGCGAAAGCCCGTGGCCGAAGCGGAACAGCGGATCGGCGGTGTCGAACGGCACGTCGGGACGCGAAGCCTCGACCGCGGCCATCGACCGCGGAAGGTCGAACGGCAGCGTGCCCTGCGCGGGGAACGCGCCGCTGAGCACATCGAGCAGTGCCGCACCCGAAGCGCCCCAGTTGACGGTCACCGCGGCGGCAGCTTCCACGATCGGCGTCAGGATCGGCGGACGATCGGCGAGCACGTCGACGACGGTCGGCACGGCGGCCGCGACCTCGCGCACATGCGCGACCACCTGCTCCGAGAACGCGAGGGAGCCGGCGTGGAAGAAGTTCTCGAACATCGTCTCGCGCTCCTCGAACGGGGCGTGCAGGCGGATGATCGCCAGATCGGCCTCGCCCGGCGTCTCCACGACCTCCCCGAAGGATGCTGCGACCTCGGCGTCGATGCCCTCGACGTAGAGCTTTCGGCCGCGCGCGAAGGGCAGAGCACCGTTGTTCGAGAGCACCGTGATCGAGGCGCGCTGGGCGTCTTCCCCCGCGGCACGGAACTCCGCGCGCCCGACGATGTCGTCGGCCGCGTCCTCGTCGACGTACGGGTTCTCGAACAGTCCGAGCTCGAACTTCTCGCGCAGGATGCGTCGCGCCGAGACGTCGAGACGGGCCTCGGTCACCTCGCCCTCGGCGACGAGCTCGAGCAGGAGTTCCGGATTCGCCTCACCGCCGAACTGATCGGCACCGGCATCCAGCACCTTCTTCATGCGCTCGCGCGGCGTGAGGTGCTCCACACCCCAGGCACGTGCGGGGAAGGGCTGGCCGAAGATCTCGGAGTCGCTGATCAGGCCCCAGTCGGTGCACACGACACCGTCGAAGCGGTACCGCTCACGCAGCAGGCCGGTGATCACGGACTTGTTGAACCCGAATCCCACCTCCTCGTACTCCGTGCCGACGGGCATCCCGTAGTAGGGCATCATCTGCCGGGTGCCCGCGGCGAGCGCGTCTTCGAACGGCTTCAGGTGAAGCTCGAACTCGCCGCCAGGGTAGACCTGCTCCCGACCGTAGGGGAAGTGCGGGTCCTCTCCGTCCTTCTGCGGTCCCCCTCCGGGGAAGTGCTTGGTCATGGTCGACACCGAGCCAGGGCCGAACGATGCGCCCTGGAAGCCGCGGATGTAGGCCGCGCCGAGCCTGCCCGACAGCTCTGCATCCTCACCGAAGGTCGCCGTCTGCCGGGCCCACCGCGGCTCCGTCGCAAGGTCGACCTGGGGGTGCAGGGCCACGCGCAGCCCGACCGCCGTGTACTCCTGGCGGGCGATATCGGCGAAGCGCTCGACCAGTGACTCATCGCGGGTCGCTGCGAGGCCGAGGGTCTCGGGCCACTGCGAGAAGGGGCCGGCGAGGATCGAGGCCCCGGGGTTCTCACTGAACGAGTGGCGCGGATCGGTCGACAGCGTCACGGGAATACCGAGGCGGGTGGATGCCGCCAGACGCTGCAGCGCGTTCTGCCACGCCGCGATCTCCCGCCCGGTGGGCGCGGCGCCGAGCAGGTTGAAGTGGGTCATCCGCTTGGTCTCGAGGAACTCGCGGGCCGACGGAGTCGCGAAGACGGGGTTCGGCTCTTCGAGATCGCCGATCGCGATCATCGTGTGGAAGAACAGTCCCGCCTTCTCCTCGATCGTCATGGCGTCGAGGAGCAGCTGCACGCGTTCGTCGACGGGCAGATCGGCGTCCAGCCAGGGGCGGACGGTGGATGTGGCCGTGGTGTCGGAGATGGTCACTTGACTCCCTTGATGCGGTAGACGAGAACGGCGCCGGCGAGCGCGACGAGCGCGCCGAACAGGTACCAGGTGGTGTAGCCGCCGAGCGGGGTGGCCGCTCCCAGCGCGATGATGCCGGGGGCGATGGCCGGGGCGATCGACTGCGGAAGGGCGTTGGCGATGTTCAGCACACCGAGGTCTTTCGCCACGTCGTCGGGGTTGGGCAGCACCTCGGTCGCGAGGGCGAGGTCGACGGAGAGGAAGGAACCGGCGCCGAGACCGATGATCGACTGCGCGATGATGACGGTCGTGACATCGGGAGCGATCGCGAGGATGACCAGGCCGATGACCATGACGACCCCGGCGATGGCGACGAACGGGCGACGCTTGCCGATCTTGTCGGAGAGGAATCCACCGAGCGGGGACGAGATCGCCATCGCCGCCATCGAGGCCAGGTTGGCGGCGAGGATGATGCCGACAGCGCCCTGCTCGTCGAGCCCGAACTTGGTGACGAGGTAGAGCGGCAGGAACGTGGCGATGCCGGCGTATCCGAACATCACGAAGAACTTGGTGAGCCACGTCCAGCCGAAGTCGGGGTGCTTGCGCGGATTGAACACGAACGAGCCGAAGAACATCGCGACGGTGAACTTCTCTGCGGGCTTCTCGGTGAGACGCCGGTCCTTGAGGGTCAGGACGAACACGATCACGAGGATCAGCGCGATCACGCCAGGAACGACGAAGCGCTCGAAGTCACCGGGGAGGAAGTTCACCAGGAAGCTCCCGGCGAGGATGCCGATCGGAGTCGTGATGCCGATGATGCCGGAAACCTTGCCGCGGCTGGTGACCGGTACCTGATCGGGCAGCGTCGCATTGGCGGCGGCGAGCACGGCGTTCATCGCGGTCTGCACGAGGCACCAGGCAAGCAGGACCATCCACACCGAGGTCGCCGACCCGATGAGGACGAAGCCGCCGAGGCCGATGATCGCACCACCGAGGATCCACGGACGACGCATGCCCCAGCGCGACGTGGTGCGGTCGGAGAGCCGACCGACGAGCGGGTTCGCGATGAGGGCGAAGATCGCGCCGACGCCCATCACGAGCCCGAGGCTGCCCTCGGTGTTCACGGGGTCGATGTGCTGGACCTTGAACGCCATCGACACCATGACCGGGGTGAGCAGGGCCAGGTAGACGCCGAAGTTCACGGCGGCGAGGCCCGGCGTGTACCCGCGCGGGGTCTTCAGCGGCGTGGTCCCCGGGGCCTTGAACCCGGTGGTGCCGACCGCGGCCGCGGAAGCGGCGGATGACAACTCTGTCATGACAGTCCTTTCGATTCACCGCACGTCTTCGGTGACGCGGTTCTGGGTTGACCATACACCAATCTCGACCGGTTGGTAACTGAAACCAGACCGCTTGGTAATGAGCGAGGATAGGATGCACAAGGAGGATGCGATGACGACCACAGCGACCGGCTCGCGACATGCCCGCGCTGCCGCCACGCGCCAGCGCATCCTGTCTGCTGCGCACGACCTGTTCGTCGCACACGGCTATCGGTCGACATCCCTCCGCGACATCGCCGCCGCCGCCGCCGTCAGCCACCCGGGCCTGCTGGGCCATTTCGCCTCGAAGGACGACCTTCTCGGCGAGGTCGTCGCCGCACTGGAAGCCGACAACGAGAGCGTGTTCAGCGCGATCGCGGCGGCTGCCGAACCCGGCGAGCTGGTCTTCTCCAGCATCGCCGAGCGAAACGCACGCACTCCGGGCTACCTCGAGCTGTTCGCGGCGCTCACCGGCGAGGCCTCGGCCGTCGGTCACCCCGCGCACGCGCGGATGCGTGAGCGCTACTGCCGGCTGCGCTCGCTGAGCGTCGACGTCCTGGAAGACGCGAAGTACCACGGAGTCATCGCGGCTGATCGCGACGTCGACGGCGAGACCGTTAGGCATACGGCCGGGTGGGACGGCCTGCAACTGCTCTCGCAGTACCTTCCGGATCGAGTCGACGTGGTCGAGATGCTCGAGGAGCGCGAGAACCTCTGGGCGCTGCCGGTCGCATGGCGCGATCCCGACGACGACCCCTCATCCGACGCGGACGCGGCCGGCCCCCTGCCCGAGCTGCGCACGACGGCGACGCCGGACACCGAACCCGGTTATGCGGTCGGCCGTCGCCGCCGCACGCAGATCCTCGCCGATGCGACGCGCCTGTTCGCACGCGACGGCTACGGCGACACCAGCCTGCAGGACATCGCCACCGCGGTCGGGGTGTCGAAGTCGACGCTGCTGCACCACTACCCGTCGAAGGAGCTGCTGCTCAGCGCCGTCCTCACCGAACGGGACAGCGCCATCAACGAGAACCAGGGGGTCACCGGCGCAGCGTCCGCCGGAGAAGTGCTCCGCAGCATCCCCGATGGCGCCGCGCGGAGCTCACAGGATGAGCCGGGCCTGATCGAGGTGTATGCGGTGCTGTCCTGCGAGGCGGTTCCCGCCGCCCACCCCGCGCACGACTACTTCGCGACGCGGTTCGCGAACGCGCTGGAGTACTTCACCGAGCTCTTCCGCCTCGCCCAGGTCGACGGCGACCTGCCGACGGATCGCGACCCGGTGCACGAAGCCACGTGGCTCATCGCGATGTGGGACGGACTGCAGTACCAGTGGCTGTACGACAGGGAGCGGCTCGACATCGCCACGCACCTGCGCGCCCACCTCGACGACGTGCTGCCTCCGCGCTGAGTGCTGCGGCCTCGGATCAAGCGCTGACTCCGCGTCGGATCAGGCGGCGGCGATGACCGCCAGCACGCCCTCGCCGTAGGCCTCGCGCTTCTTCGCCCCGATGCCGGTGATGCCGTCGAGGTCGGCGAGGGAGGCCGGACGATGCTCGGCGAGCGCACGGAGGGTGGCATCGCCGAAGACGATGTACGCGGGCACGCCCTGCTCGCGCGCCGTCTCGGCCCGCCAGGCGCGCAGTGCTTCGAAGAGTCCGCGATCCCCCGCGTCCAAGGCGTCGGCGGCGCTGGCCTTGCGAGCGCGGCCGGAGGAGGTGGGGCGCCCGATCGTGTCCTTGCGCAACGGCACGGCGGTCTCCCCTCGGAGCACACCGGCCGCCTGCTCTCCGGGCGCGAGAGTGCCGTAGTCTCCCTGCGCGACCACGATGCCGCGAGCGAGGAGCTGCCGCACGACACTTCGCCAGTCCTGGTCGGAGAGGTCGTTGCCGATGCCGTAGGTCGCGAGCTTGTCGTGGCCCTGCTGCCGGATGCGCTCGGTCGAGGCCCCGCGGAGGATGTCGATCAGATGCCCGGCGCCGAACGCCTGATTGCGCTCGCGCTTGAGCCGCACGATCGTCGAGAGCAGCTTCTGCGCGGGGACGAGGCCGTCGAACGTCTCGGTGTCTTCCAGGCACGTGTCGCAGTTGCCGCACGGCTGCGACTCCTGACCGAAATAGCCGAGAAGGTTCTGGCGTCGGCACTCCACGGTCTCGCACAGGGCGAGCATGGCGTCGAGGTGCTGACCCATCCGCATCTTGAACGTGCGGTCGCCGGGGCTCTGGTCGATGAGCCTGCGCTGCTGCACGACGTCGCCGAGGCCGTACGCCATCCAGGCCACAGAGGGCTCGCCGTCGCGACCAGCGCGACCGGTCTCCTGGTAGTAACCCTCGACCGACTTCGGCAGGTCGATGTGCGCGACGAAGCGCACGTCGGGCTTGTCGATGCCCATGCCGAAAGCGATCGTGGCGACCATGACCACGCCGTCTTCGCGAAGGAAGCGCGCCTGGTTCGCCGCCCGCACCTCGGCGGGCAGACCCGCGTGGTACGGCAGCGCATCGAGCCCCTGGGCGGCGAGGTAGGTCGCCGTCTGCTCGACCGACTTGCGGCTGAGCGCGTACACGATGCCCGCGGGCTGCGCACCGTCGTCGCTCGCCGGCGTCTGGGATCTGATGAACGCGACCAGCTGCTTGCGCGGGTCGACCTTGGGCACGATCCGATACTGGATGTTCGGGCGGTCGAAGCTCGCGACGAAGTGCTTCGCGGCGCCGAGCTGCAGGCGCTCGGTGATCTCCTTGTGCGTCGCCGCGGTCGCCGTGGCCGTGAGAGCCATGCGCGGCACACCGGGGAACCGCTCACCCAGGTCACCCAGGGCGAGGTAGTCGGGGCGGAAGTCGTGACCCCACTGCGACACGCAGTGCGCCTCGTCGATCGCGATCACGCTGAGCGTTCCGCGCTGAAGAAGAGCAGTGGTCTGCGCGCTGGAAAGACGCTCCGGTGCGACGTAGATGAGGTCGAGCTCGCCGGCGATGTACGCCCTCTCGACCTCGCGACGCTCATCGATGGCCTGCGTGGAGTTGAGATAGGCGGCGTTGACGCCGTTGGCCCGCAGCGCATCGACCTGGTCGTGCATGAGCGCGATCAACGGGCTGATCACGAGCCCGGTGCCCTCGCGCACGAGAGCCGGCACCTGGTACGTGATGCTCTTTCCGCCACCGGTCGGCATCAGCACGACGGCGTCGCCGCCCGCGATGACCTGCTCGACGATGTCGGCCTGATCGCCACGGAACTCGTCGTACCCGAAGACCGTGTGCAGCGCCTCGCGCGCGGTCGGATAGCGGCTCGGGGCGGCGGTGCGCACAGCCGACGGCGCGGCCGTGGCGGACCGCGGAGCCACCGGGGTGACCGGCCCCTGCCCCCAGTCGAGCGGGGGCTCGAAGCCCGCGCCCTGCGGCTCCCAATCCATCGGCTCCGGCGGGACGGACGACTCCCACCCGTCGTCGTAGGGCTCGTCGGCGTACGGCAGATCCGCGTACGGGTCACGGGGAGTCTGCGGCATCCCTCCAGCGTAACCACCCCCGCCGACGCGGGCGGCGCGTCCTCCACAGGCGAGGGGCGCGATCAGCTCAGGGTCGACCGATCGTAGGCGCCGATGAGGCCATCGAGGAAGGTCGCGACCGTCGCCCGTTCCTGGGCGCTCATGGCCGCGATCTGCGCCTCGACCTCGTCGATCAGCGGCGCCACGAGGCGCTCAGCATCGGCAGCGGCATCTTCGGAGGCGGTCACGATGAGTTTGCGCCCGTCGGAAGGGTGACGATCTCGGCGCACATGACCGCGGTCTTCGAGACGGTTGAGGACGAGGGTCATGGCCGCGGTCGAGATCTCGATGCGATGCGCCAGCTCGGTGGGCGTCGCGGGTCCGCGCGAGATCAGATGGTCGAGCACCTCGAGACCCGGGGCATCGAGTTCGAGCTGCTTCGCGACCGACCGTTCGAAACGCCGCTGTCGCATCGTGAGCTGCTGCACACGGGACCGGATGTCGCCGTCATCGATCTCGCCGGCGTCGTGCCGACGCGACGGGTCGTACCCCGAAGCGGCTTTCGACACCCGCTCGGCTCGTTTGACATCCATGCCCGCAATGGTAATACTCCATATTGCTAATTTGATTGATAATCAAGAATTGAGATGACATGAGCGACGTGACCGAGGCCCCATACCGCTGGCGTTGGGCGATTCTGGGGGTGATGCTGGCTGCCGAGGTCATGGACATGCTCGATGCGACGATCGTCAACGTCGCCGGCCCGTCCCTGGAGGCATCGCTGGGAACGAACGCCCTGGGCCTGCAGTGGGTGATCGGCGGCTACGCGCTCGCGCTGGGAGCCGGGTTGATCCTCGGCGGCCGTCTGGGCGATCGCTTCGGACGTCGACGGATGTTCCTCCTCGGGCTCACTGCCTTCACGATCGCCTCCCTGCTGTGCTCCCTCGCCCCGACCGCCGAACTGCTGATCGCGTTCCGCCTGATCCAGGGCGCCGCCGGCGCACTGCTGCTCCCCCAGGGCCTCGGACTGCTGCGCGAGAACCTCTCGGGTGCCGAACTCGCGGTCGCCTTCGGCATCTTCGGCCCGGCACTCGGCCTGGGCGGCATCCTGGGCCCGATCATCGGCGGCGGACTCATCGAGGCCGACATCCTCGGTCTCGGATGGCGCTCGGTCTTCCTCGTGAACATCCCGATCGGAATCATCGCCCTGGCCGTCGCATGGCGCATCCTGCCGCGACGATCCGGCGATCGAGCCGTCCGCATCGACCTCCTCGGCGCCACCGTCATCGTCGCCTCCTCCGGCATCCTCGTCCTCGGCCTGACCTTCGGCCCCGAGCTGGAGTGGCCGCTGTGGGCCTGGGCATGCGTGGCCGCAGGGCTGGGCGGGTTCGTGATGTTCGGCTGGCAGCAGCGGCAGCTGCTCGCCCGTGGGGGCGTGCCCCTCGTCACGGCGACCATGTTCACCCGTCGCGCGTACACCTTCGGACTCGTGGGCATCGCCCTCTTCTTCAGCAGCCTGACGGGCACGCAGCTCGTGCTGACGCTGTTCCTGCAGCTCGGCAACGGCTTCAGTGCGGGCGAGGCGGGGTTGAGCAACCTGCCGCTCGCGATCGGCTCCGCGGTCGGAGGCGCGATCAGCGGCGCCTGGCTGGCCGAGAAGATCGGGCGGTCCGTGCTGCAGCTGGGAGCCGTCACCCAGCTGCTGGGCGCGGGGCTGCTGTGGTTCGAGCTGCAGCAGCCGGGCGACTTCAGCATCTGGACCATCGCCCCCGGCATCGCCCTCTTCGGCGTCGGCGGCGGCGCGATCATCGCGGCTCTGTTCAGCACGATCCTCGCGGCGGTGAAAGATGAGGAGATCGGTTCCGCCTCCGGCGTCCTCACCGCGGTGCAGGCGATCGCGAGCGCGGTCGGTGTGGCGATCTTCGCGTCGGTCTTCTTCGATGCCGCAGCATCCGGCACCCCTTCGCAGGCCTACCAGCAGACGCTCATCGTGCCCGCGTTGATGCTGATCGCCTTCCTCGCCCTGACCTTCCTCTTCCCGAAGAAGAGCCGCGACGACGCACACGCCGCAGCAGTCGAGGAGACGGCGCACTGACTCGTCACCCGGGAGCGACCAAGGCGCTTCCGGCGGGCGTAGGTTGGAGGCACCCCGTTCGAAGGAGCACCCGATGACCGAGATCACCGTGACCCGCAACGACGAAGAATCGCGCTACGAGCTCCGCTCCGACGACGTGCTCGCGGGCTTCGCGGCGTTCGATCTGCGCCCCGGATCCATCCGCTTCACCCACACCGAGATCGACCCGGCATTCCAGGGACAGGGACTGGCGGGGAAGCTCGCATCGGCCGCTCTGGCGGATGCGGCGGAGCGTGGTGATGCGATCGTGCCGCTGTGCCCGTACATCGCGAAGTACCTCGAGACCCACGAGGTGCCGGGCGCGGAGATCCGCTGGCCGAAGCCCCCGTCCGCCCCCGCCGGATCCGCAGGTGAGGACCCGACGGGCCGAGCGGAATGATCGGGCAGCGCCGCCTTATCCTCGAACCCCGCGAAGTGCCGCTCGGCGGGGTACGCGGCATGAACGTGCTGCGCGCACTGCCGCACCGCAACCTGCCGACGATCGGCGCCTGGTGCTTCCTCGACCGGTTCGGTCCCGCCGACACCAAGATGCGGGTCGAACCGCATCCGCACATCGGACTGCAGACGGTGACCTGGCCGCTGGTCGGAGAGATCCGCCACCGCGACTCGCTCGGCAGCGACGCCGACCTGCGCCGTGGGCAGCTGAACCTGATGACCGCGGGGAACGGGATCTCGCACTCGGAGTACTCGATCGGCGACGGGCCCGTCCCCCTCGATGCGCTGCAGTTCTGGGTGGTGCTCCCGGATTCCGCGCGCCACGGTGCCCCCGGGTTCGAACGGCACACCGCACTGCCCGCGCTCGCGATCCCGGCCGACGAGGGCGCGGATGCCGAGGCCACCGTCGTGCTCGGCGAGTTCGCCGGGGTGCGTTCCCCCGCCACCGTGCACACCCCGATCGTGGGCGCCGAGATCGTGCTCTCCTCCGGCTCGCGGGTGCACCTGCCGCTGCGTTCGGGCTGGGAGCACGCGCTGATGCTGGTCGAGGGCGATGCCGTGGTGGCAGAGCATCCGCTCGAGCGCAACGGCCTGCTGTATCTCGGCGACTCGCGCGACGAGGTGGAGGTGTCGAGCGACGAGGGCGCGCTGCTGTTCCTGCTCGGCGGCGAGCCGTTCGAGGACGAGATCGTGATGTGGTGGAACTTCGCCGGCCGCACGCACGAGGAGATCGTCGCAGCGCGCGACGCGTGGGAGGCGGAGTCGTCGGCCGCTGCTGAGCCGGCACGGTTCGGCATCGTCGGCGGTCACGACATTCGAATCCCCGCTCCGCCGCTGCCCGACGTGCAGTTGATGCCCCGCGGACGCCGGATCTGATCCTGATGACGACGTCGGACCTCTTCCCCGGCACTCTGGCGCCGATGCCGGGCGCCACAGCATCCGCCACGTTGATCTGGCCGAGCGTCGAGTCGGTCGCGCCCGCGCGATTCGTGGAGGGCTTCAAGCCCTTCGCGGCCTTCGCACGCGATTCCGATGCAGACCCCGCCGTCCTCGCGACCGACCTCTTCGCACTGTGGGACTTCATCGCTGCGCACGCCGAGCTCCTCGATGCTCCCGAGATGACGGAGGCAGCCTCGCGGTTCCTGGGGAACGCGATAGCCGTGGCGCATCCCGCGGCGAGGTGGCGGATGACGAGCGAGCCTGAGGTCGGTACCTCGGCCATGTCGATTCCGGTCGCGGGCGTGCTGCGGGCGATCGTGGAGCACCCGGAGCAGCGCGAGGCGTTTCGAGAGATGCTCGCCTCCTGGCCCCAGGCCGACCGCGACGACCTGGAGTCGAGTGCCCTCGCGCACCACGAGGTCGACGTCGACCTCGTGGTCGCCCCTATGGCGTTCGCACGTCCGCCCCTCGCGATCCCGGAGTTCTTCGACGACGACGGCCGGGTCATCGACTACGGGTCCCGCTGGGCCGGTGGCTCTCCGCCGGACGACGCCTACTCGCGGGTCTCCCATCCTGAGCGCTTCGCCCCCGTGCTGTCCGTCGTCGACGCGCTGGTCGAGCACCTGGCGACCTGGTACGTCGTCGACGTCGACCGACGGGTCTCCGAATCGGGGGCCCGCGTGATGTGCCTGCGCCCCACGACGGGCGCGACGATCACCCTCACGGTGTCGGCCGAGTCCGTCGACATCGAAGCCGGGGCCTTGTTCCGGGACCGTGCGCCCGTATGCACCTGCGACGCCTGCGACGAGACCGCCGAGAGCGTGGCCGACCACCTGGAGCAGACCCTTCTCGCGATCGCGGCCGGAGGGTTGAGGGAGGTCTTCCCCGTCGGACAGCGGCGCTGGCTGCACACCCGGATCCACACCCCCGACGGCAGCGGACGATCCAGTGGCGGCCAGCCCGACCCGGCGATCCCCGCGAAGCGTCTCGACGAGGCCGCCGACGTTCTCGGCCGTCTCCCCGATGGCTGGTGGCCGGCCTGGACGCTGCGCGCGGAGCCGGTCTGACTCAGCCGCGCTCTGGCGTATGCACCCGCGCGAGGAAGCGTTCCGTGCGCGGCGACGGGCCCCGCGGGTCGAGGATCGAGACCACGACGGTCACCGTCGTCGCGAGGGGAATGGTCCAGGCGGCGGGCTGGGCGAGGTACGGCGCCGCCGCCCCGACGCCGTCGATCAGGGCATGCACGAGCAGCGCGAGGCCGGCGGCGAGACCGCCGGACAGCATCCCGGCGACCGCCCCACGAGCGGTGAGTCCTCGCCACCAGACTCCCAACAGCACGACCGGTGACAACGTCGACGCCGCCACGACGAACACCACACCGACACTCGATCCGAGACCGGCCGGGGCCGTGAGCAGCGCCACGGCGAGCGGCACCAGCGCACAGAGCACGGCCGAGAGTCGGAACGAGCGCACCGATCCTGAGAACACGTCCTGGCTGATCACTCCGGCGAGCGACACCACGAGGCCGGCAGATGTCGCCAGGAAGGCCGCGAACGCCCCGGCAACGATCAATGCCGTGAGCAGCTCGCCGAACGCCCCGGGGAAGACGCGGGACGGCAGCAGCAGCACCACGGTGTCGGCGATGCCCGGCACTGCGAGGTCGGGAGCGGCGATGCGCGCCAGCAGGCCCATCGTGCTCGAGACCGCATAGAACGCACTGACCATGCCGATCACGATCACCGTTGTGCGTCGCGCCGAGACCCCGGTCGGACTCGTGTAGAAGCGCACCAGCACATGGGGAAGACCCATGGTTCCCAGCAGCAGCGCAAGCAGCAGCGAGGCCGTCTCGTAGGCGTCGAACCCCGAGGGGCCGGCCTCGACCGGGAAGACCAGCGCGGGGTCGAAGTCGTGCGGACCGCCGCTGAGCGCGAAGGCGATGAACACGACCGGCACGAGGAGAGCGGTGAGCTTGAGCCAGTACTGGAACGCCTGCACATACGTGATCGCGCGCATGCCGCCCGCGGCCACCGCTGCAGCCACGAGCACCGCCACGGTGACGGCTCCCACCCATTCCGGCAGGCCGGCCACGACGAGCAGGGTAAGGCCGGCACCGTGCAGCTGCGGCACGATGTACAGCCAGCCGATCACCAGCACCGCGATGCTCGTGACACGTCGGGCCGACGTCGACTCCAGGCGCGCCTCGATGAAGTCGGGGATCGTGTAGGCGCCGCTGCGTCGGAGCGGGGCCGCCACGAACGCGAGGACCAGGAGGTAGCCGGCCGCGTATCCGATCGGGAACCAGAACCCGCGGGCGCCGTCGAGCAATACGAGGCCTGACAGCCCGAGGAACGTACCGGCCGAGAGGTACTCGCCACTGATCGCCGACGCGTTCCACACGGGTCGCACGGTGCGCGACGCCACGAAGAAGTCTCCCGTGGTGCGGGAGATGCGCAGTCCGTAGACCCCGATGAGCAGCGTCGCGACGATGACGAGCGCGACGCCGATGAGATCGAGCACCACGTTCATTCGCGGTCCCGGAGCGCCCGGTACCGACGCTCGTTGCGCGCGGCGGTGCGCACGTAGAGCACCGCGAAGACGACGATGATCGGATAGAACGCGTACGCCTGCAGCAACCACGACAAGGGCAGGCCCCAGACCAGGACCTGTCCGATCTCGGGGATGAGGGCGATCGTCAGGGTGAGCGCGATCACGACGACCACGAACCCGGCGACCGTGCCGAGCGCGAGTCGGAGCTGGCTGCGCATCAGGGCCCGGGCGTACACGGCATCCGCCTCGTCCACGGGTGAGCCGGGCAGGGCGATGCCGCGGGTGAAGGTCGCTGGTCGCCGATCGGGCAGGTCGGCCGTGACGCGCACGCGCTTCGGCTTCTCGGTCATCCGGCGCCCTCTCCACGCAGCAGGGCATCGCGCACCGCCGGCACCAGACGCCGACTGACCGGCAGCGAGACCGCGCCGATCGACACGGCGGGCTCCGCCCCGGACAGACGCGCCTCGGTCACGGCGACCGTGCGCACGAGCGAGGAGCGATGGATGCGCAGGAATCCGGCCGCCGCCCACCGAGCCTCCAGCTCCGAGATCGGGATGCGCACCAGATGCCCTGTGCCGTCGCCGGTGTGCAGCCGGGAGTAGTCTCCCTGCGCCTGCACCCAGCGCACCTCGCTGCGGCGCACGAACCGCACGACGGATCCGACCGTGACCGGCAGCACCTCGTCGTCGCCGAGGCCCGCGGTGTCGCCGAGCTCGACGACCCGGTCGACCGCCTGACGCAACCGCTCGAGGCGCACGGGCTTGAGCAGATAGTCGGCAGCCCGCAGCTCGAACGCCTCCACCGCCCTGGCCTCGTCGGCGGTCACGAACACGACGGACGGCGGTTCGGCGAGGGTCATCAGAGCACGCGCGAGCTCCATCCCGTTCAACCCCGGCATGTGGATGTCGAGGAACGCGATCCGCACCGCCCGCTCGGACAGCACCCGCAGTGCCTCCGCCCCCGACGATGCCGTGAGGATCTCACCGACGCGGGGGTCGGTGCGCAGCAGGTGGACCAGCTCGTCCAGGGCGGGTCTCTCGTCTTCCGCGACGAGCACATCGATCGGAGGTGCGATGGTCATCATGAACGTCAGTCGTTGTCCGGGTCGTGCTGCGGCTGCGATTTCGGGACCCGCATGCGCACCAGGGTACCGGCGCCGGTGTTCGTCTCCACCACCAGGCCTCCGTCCGCGCCGTAGAGCTGACGCAGCCGGGTGTCGACGTTGCGCAGACCCACGTGGACGCCGTCGTCGCCCGCCGTGAGGGTCGCTCTCAGCCCCTCGGGGTCCATGCCGACCCCGTCGTCCTCGACCGTGATCTCGGTGTGGGTGCCGTCGTCGCGCGAGGCGATGCGGATCTCCCCTCCCCCGACGCCGGGTTCGAGACCATGACGGACCGCGTTCTCGACGAGCGGCTGCACCGACAGGAACGGAATGACCGTCGCGAGCGTCTCCGGCGCGATCTGCAGGGTGACCCTCAGCCGGTCACCGAAGCGGGCCCGCTCGAGCTCGAGATAGGAGTGGATGCTGCCCAGCTCTTCGGCGATCGTGGTGAACTCGCCCTGCCGACGGAACGAGTAGCGGGTGAAGTCGGCGAACTCGAGCACCAGCTCGCGCGCACGCGTGGGGTCGGTGAGCACGAACGACGCGATCGCCGTGAGGGCGTTGTAGATGAAGTGCGGGGAGATCTGCGCCCGCAACGACCGCAGCTCAGCCTCGGCCAGCTGCGTCCTCGACGCATCGAGTCCGCCGAGTTCGACCTGCGCCGCGCACCAGTCGGCGACCTCTTCGGCCGCCCGCACCAGCGCTGCCCGCACGGATGCTGCGAAGGCGACCACGACACCCACCACGCGTCCGTCGACGAGGATCGGAGCCCCGACGGCCTCGAGCTCACCGTCCCTTCCGCGCGCCGGGAAGACCTGCCGTCGACCGGAAGCGCTCACCTGCGCGGCGATGCGGCGTGCCGCGGACTCCAGTCCGTCGGAGGGGCCGTCGAACGACACGGTGCCCTCGGCGCTCACGATCGCGACCGCTGCGCTTCCGAGCAGCACGCGCAGGTGCCGTGCGGCCTTCACGACGTCGGGGGCGGAGAGCCCTGCACGCAGGTGCGGTGCCGCCAGGCTCGCCTGGTGCAGCGCCGTGAGCGCCGCCTGTTCGGCATCGCTTCCCAGGTCGGCGGCCCCGCGGGCGAGTCGGCGTGCGAGCAGGAGGAGCACCGAGAGGACGATGCCGCCGAGCACGCCCAGCACGGCGGCGAGAACGACGTCGGTCATGGTCCCAGCCTAGGCACCGACGACACCGCGCTCAGCAGCAGCGGGCACCGGGGTTGCGATCCTGGTCGTCCATCCGCTGCCGCCAGAACTGCCGTTCGGTCAGCGGCTCCTCGTCCGGGTGCTGGCGACGCTGATGGGCGACATACGTCGCATAGGCGCTGTCGCCCATCAGAGTCGTGATGTACCAGCGGATGCCGCGCCCGGCCCGCGCCACGGCGCCGACGAGCGTCCGCAGGAGGGTGGTCGCGGCATCCGCCCGGTTCATGGTGTCGGCCATCTCAGTGGGTCGACGCCTTGCGCTCGTCGGCCAGGAGCGGCTCCCACTGCTTCTCGAGTTCGCGCTCCTCGGCGCTCGGCAGGAACCCTGCCGGAGCGAAGCGGCGCGAGGCCACGGGGGCCTCCTCGGTGTTCTCGCCGCCGCCGTTGCGGATCGCCTTGATCGTCACGATCACGGCGGCCACCATGACGACGATGGCGAGGGTCACGAAGATGATCGAGAGCGTGCCCTGCACGGCGGTGTTGCGGATGACGGCGTCGAGCACCTGGGGCTCACCGAGCGAGGTGTCTCCGCTGTCGCGGGCGGCGACGTAGCGGAAGTGATTCGCCCAGTAGCCGATCGCCGGAACCGGAGACGCGATCTTGTACAGCGAAGCCGTGATGGTCACGACCGCGGTGAACGCGAGCGGCAGCCCGATGATCCACAGCCACTTGACGTAGCTCCGACCGCGCTTGGCGACGATGGCCATCACCACGGCGAGCGCGATCGCGGCGAGCAGCTGGTTCGCGATGCCGAACAGCGGGAAGAAGGTGTTGATGCCGCCGAGCGGGTCGGTCACCCCGAGGATGAGGATCGCTCCCCAGCCGGCCACCATGATCGCGGTGCAGATCCACACTCCGGGGCGCCACGACACGTCGCGGAACTTGGGGAACCAGGCGCCGATCGAGTCCTGCAGCATGAAGCGGGCGACGCGGGTGCCGGCGTCGACGGCGGTGAGGATGAACAGCGCCTCGAACATGATCGCGAAGTGGTACCAGAAAGCCATCATCGCCTGACCGCCGAGCGCCTGCTGCATGATGTGCGCGAGTCCGAGCGCGAGCGTCGGCGCCCCTCCGGTGCGGGAGACGATCGACTCCTCGCCGACCGCGGCTGCCGTGCCGGTGAGCATCTCGGGTGTGAGGTTCACCCCCGTCAGGCCCAGCGAGTTCACGAAGGCCACCGCCCCCTCGACTGTTCCCCCTGTCGCGGCCGTCGGGGCGTTCATCGCGAAGTAGATGCCCTGGTCGATCGAGATCGCGGCGACGAGGGCCATGATCGCGACGAACGACTCCATGAGCATGCCGCCGTAGCCGATGAAGCGCGTCTGGCGCTCCTTCTCGATGAGTTTCGGAGTGGTTCCGGACGCGATCAGCGCATGGAACCCGGAGAGCGCCCCGCACGCGATCGTGACGAACAGGAAGGGGAAGAGGGGCCCTGCGAACACCGGTCCCATGCCGTTCTCGCCGAAGACGCTGACGGCGGGGACGGTGATCTCGGGGCGCACGAGGACGATGGCTCCCGCGAGCATGACGATCACGCCGATCTTCATGAAGGTCGACAGGTAGTCGCGCGGGGCGAGCAGCAGCCAGACCGGAAGCACGGCGGCGATGAAGCCGTAGACGATGATGCCCCAGGCGATGGTCGTGCGATCGAGGTGGAAGATCGCCTGACCCCACTCGGTACCGGCGACCCAGCCTCCGCCGATGATCGCGGCCATCAGCAGCACGAAGCCGATGATCGACACCTCGGTGACCTTGCCGGGGCGGAGGTAGCGCAGGTAGACGCCCATGAAGAGCGCGATCGGGATGGTCATCGCGACCGAGAACACGCCCCACGGGCTCTCCCCCAGCGCGTTGACGACGACGAGGGCGAGGATCGCGACGATGATCAGCATGATCAGCAGCGAGGCGATGATCGCGGCGGTGCCGCCGATCCGGCCGAGCTCCTGACGGGCCATCTGGCCGATCGTGCGTCCGCCGCGGCGCATCGAGAAGAACAGCACGGTGTAGTCCTGCACGGCGCCGGCGAGCACGACGCCCACGATGATCCAGATCGTGCCGGGGAGGTACCCCATCTGCGCGGCGAGCACGGGACCGACGAGCGGTCCGGCACCGGCGATGGCCGCGAAGTGGTGGCCGTAGAGCACGCGACGGTCGGTGGGGACGTAGTCCTTGCCGTCCTGCTTCACCTCGGCGGGCGTGGCCCTGCGGTCATCGGGTCGGGTGATGTACTTCTCGATCACCTTGGAGTAGAACCGATAGCCGATGAGGTAGGTGCACACCGCGGCGAACACGAACCAGATCGCGTTGACGGTCTCGCCGCGGACGATCGCGAGCATGGTCCAGGCGACGGCGCCCAGCAACGCGATCGCGGACCACAGGATGATCTTCGGCAGAGTCCAGCGGTTCGCCTTCTCGTGGTGCTCCTCGGTGAGGGCGACGGAGGGGAGTTTCGGATCGGTGACGATCACGGGCTCGTCGTCGACGAGTCCGGCGCCGTCGCGGCGGCGCGACGAAGGTGGGGTCATGGAGGTCTCCTCGGGATACGCGACGTTGCGTTCCCCCACGTTAGGAAAGCGATGCCGCCGCACGGGGCCGAGCGAGTGGATGCTGCGACGAGCGGCGCGGATCACGCGGTGAACGGATGCGCGCACGCAGCACAGCACCCCGCGGTCCATCGACCACGGGGTGCTGTGCGGTGTCGCTTGCGGACTACTCCCTCTTCTCCCCACGCGGTGCCGGGGTCTCCGGTGCGGGGGTCTCCGGTGCGGGCGTAGCCGGGGCGCTCGTCTCCGGTGCCGGAGCCTCCGGTGCCTTCGCCTTCGGCACGTCGACCGTCAGCACGGTGCGTACATCGGAGTCGCCGTACTGCACGAGCCCGAGGTAGCGCGTGCCGGCGGTCAGACCGGTCCAGCTGAGGTCGTACGACATCTGCTTACCGCGGACCGCGGCGAGCGGGTTCGGCGTGGCGGTGAGGTCGCCCTCGCCGTCGGGCAGCACGTTGGCGTAGGTCATGTCCCACGTCATCGGGCCCGTCGTGGAGTAGATGTTCGCCACCACGAGGTACGTACCGGCCGTCGGTGACGGGATCGTGACCTGCTCGTCCGCCGAGCCGGTCGCCGAGCGCCAACGCTGGTAGTACTGCAGGTCGTCCGGGCTCACCACCCGGTACACGGTGAGGTCGAGGTCGCTGCCCTTGTCGTCGGACGAGTCGAGGTCGAACCTCGACAGCGTCGTCCCCTCGGGCACGTTCACGATCCACGACACGTCCTTGTTCGCGTCGCCCGACTTCTCATCTCCCGAGTGACCGTCGACGGGGTTGTCCGCGTCGGCGAGCATCTCGAACGGCGTCAGACCCGAGAGTCCGAGTGCCAGATCACCGGTGAGGCCGGGGGTGATGTCCACCGTGGTGCTGCCGTCGACGCCGGTGCCCGTGACCTCCGCCGGAGCGTCGGCCGTGACCGGGAACAGCGCGATCGGCGACCGCACCGAGTTCTTCGCACTCGTCCAGGTCAGCGAGCCGGTGGCCCACTGCTCCACGGGGGCGCTGGCGTTGTCGAACGTGACCGTGAAGGTCTTCGTCTGGCCGGGGCGGTCGAACTTGAGCTGCTGAGGTGTGACCTTGATGTTCACTCCCGGCACCGAGGCCTTGGCGGTGAAGGTGCCCTTCTCGGTCGAGGTGACCGTGCGGGTGACGGTCTGCGCGCTGGTCAGCGAGCCGATCGAGATCGACGCCTGGTTCAGATCGCTGCCGTCGATCGGGTCGATGCCGGGGAAGTCCGACAGCCCCTTCCCGTCGAGGAACGCCGCCCAGTCCTTGACCCCGTTGAGGTAGAGCAGACCCGGGTTCAGGTACCGCTTCGGGTCGACCTGACCCGCACCCTGCTCGAACGGGTTCTTGTTCTTCGATCCGTCGGGCAGCACCGTGTCGTAGGCGGTGGTCATCATCGCCGACTTGATCTCAGCCGGCGTCGCCTTGGGGCGCTCGCCGAGGTACAGAGCCGCGAGACCTGCGACGTGGGGAGAGGCCATCGACGTGCCGGAGAGGATGCCGAAGGTCGGCTTCTCGCCCGGTGCGTTCTCGGTCGCCGCGAGGATCGCGACACCGGGAGCCGCGACGTCCGGCTTCATCACATCGCTGCCGTCGGCCAGCATCGGTCCACGGCTCGAGAATCCCGCGATCTGCGGCGTCGGGGTGGTCACGCCCGTGGTGTTCTCACCGACGAGGGTGATCGGACGGTCCACGCCGCCCTGCACGTACGCGAGCACGGCGGCGCGGTGCACGGCGTTCAGGTGCACGGTCGGCACGGCGTGGAAATCGTTGTCGAGCGAGTCGGCCCCACCGGGCACGTTCACGAGGACCATGCCCATGCCACCGGCGTCCTTGACCACCTGCGACTTCTCGGCGCGGGCGTTGCCTCCGCGATCGCAGACCACGATGTGGCCGGCGACCTTCGCGGGGTCGAGGGTGCCGGGCAGGCAGAGCTGCGGATCGGCGGCTCCTGCGGCGGCGGCATCCACGGCGGCGATCGAGGGACCGGTGACCGTCTGCCCGAACGGCACGCTCACCGAGGCTCCGGCCTGCTCGAATCCGTCGAACTGCACCGTGCCCTCCCAGGTGGGGATGGTGGAGGCGGCGACCGTCGTGTACCAGGGCGATGCGTGATCGGCCGTGACCGGGTCGGGGCCGTCGTTGCCGGCGCTCGTCGCGACGAAGACACCCGCGGCTGCGGCGTTGAAGAACGCGAGGTCCTCCGGAGCCATCACGGTGCTCGCGGCGCCTCCGCCGATGGAGTAGTTGATCACGTCGACGCCGTCGGCGACGGCCTGGTCGATCGCGGCGATCAGGTCGCTCTGCGCGCAGATGTCATCCGTGGTCACCGTCGTGTCTGGACCGACGTAGCAGGCCTTGTAGGCCGAGATCTTCGCCGCGGGCGCGACTCCCGAGATCGTGCCGAAATCGACGTTCTCGATGCTGGCCTTGACCTTGAAGTTGCCCGCCGCGGTGCTCGCGGTATGGGAGCCGTGGCCGTCGCCGTCGCGCGGCGAGAGGTAGTCGTACTGGAAATCGAAACCGGCCGCCTCGGCTCCGGCGTAGAAGTACTGTCCGCCGATGAGCTTCGACGAGTAGTCGCTCTTGTCCCAGTCCTGGCCCTCGACCATCGCGGCCTGGAACTGCCCGCCGTCCGACTTGTCGAAGTAGACGTAGGTGCCGTCGGTGTAGGGCTGAGCGGCCTTGTTGCGGTTGTGCTGCTTCTTCTGCTTCTTGATCTTCTTGCCCTCGAACGAGGGGTGCTCGGGGGCGATGCCGGTGTCGATCACGCCGACGACGACGCCCTCTCCGGCTTTCTCGACCCCGCCGGTCTGCTGCCACACGCCGCCGCGGCCCTTGCGGTCGTCGCCGAGCCCGAGGTAGTCGGTCGACGTCTGCGCATCGGGGTGACGGATCTCATCCGGGTACACCCCGATGACGTCCTTCGACGCACGAAGCGCGTCGACCTGTTCGCCGCTGAGGTCGGCGCTGAAGCCGTTCAGCACCACCTGGTAGGTGGTGTCGGGGGTGACGCCGATGTCGCTGACGAGGTCGGTCTGCTCGGTCTGCAGATGCTCGACATAGCGTTGCGAATCCTGCGACTGCGTCTCCAGCTGCTCGCCTTCGGAGGGCTTGGTGGCCTTCAGACCCTTGACGTCGCCTTCGTAGGTGGCGAGCGGATCCGACTTCATCACCACGATGTAGTGCCCGGGGGTGCCTGCGACGGGGACGGGGTGCGTCACCTCCTCCGTCGCGGCGTAGCCGGTGGTTGCCGTCGATGCGATGAACAGCGTGGCCAGGGTGGTGGCGGCTGCCATCCGGAGGGGTGTTCGACCCATGTGGTGCTCCCGATGATCACGGCGCAGCCGCGTTGCTGCACCGCGGCCAACATAGTCCGGCTCTCGGCGATCGACGCGAGATCTGGCCGATCGACCAACCCGCATTCGCCGATCGACCAGGATTATCCACGGCCGCCCTCCCGATAGGTCGACAGTAAGCTGGAGAGGTGGCCCGCACCTCCGTCCTGTCGACCCGCGTACTGCTCGTCTGCGCGGCGATCGGTGTCGCGACGGGCATCCTCGCGGGCATCGCCGGCTGGGTGACGCCTGTCCTGCTGGCCAGTCCGCTGCTGTTCCTCTACGGCCTCGTGCTCGGTTCGCACGTGCTGCCGGGCATCATCGCGCAGGAGGTGCTGCGCCTTCCGCTCGTCGCGCTCATCACCCATGTGTTCGCCGCCCTGATCGCGAGCGCCTTCAACCCCGCCTGGGCGCTGCGCTTCATCGGCACCGCGCTGCTGTTCGGCCTGATCCAGGAGGGGGTGGCCGCCCTCACCCGCTATCGCTCCTGGGGACCGTGGCGCTTCTTCCTCTCGGCGGCGATCATCGGCGTCTTCGTCGCGGTCGTGGTGTTCTTCGCCGCTCACCTCTCGGTGATGCCGCTGTGGGCGCAGCTGCTGTACCTCGCGATCTCCGTGCTCGGACCCATCGCGTGGACCGCTGTCGGCCTCGCGATCGGCTCGGCGCTCAGTCGCGCCGGCGTCGCCCGCCGGTAGGCACCGCTCCCAGCCGTCTCGCGACCGCGCCCGAGATCGAGCTGACGAGCGCTTCGAGCGGACCACGACGCTGCAGCGCGGCCAGGATCGCACCGACGACGAGCGCCCCCAGGATGTGGACCCCGAGGATCCCCGGCCCGAGGTACCACCACGGGATGTCGGCCGGCGCGTCGATCTGACCGACGGACGCCAATGCGACGGTCGCGGCAGCCGCCGCGAGGACGTGGAGCGTGTAGACCGTGAGCGGTGCGGCTCCCGCCGCCCTGATCGGTTCCAGCACGCGGAGGGCGGCCTTCGGGAGGACGCCGGCGAGGAACAGCATGCTCGCGATGACGAAGAGGGCGATGCCGACGCCGCGCAGGATGTCGAGGGTCGTTCCCGTGTGCGGAGTCTGCAGCGCGAGCGCCCACCACTCCGGGGAGAGCGGTGCGCCGAAGCCCGGGGATCCGACCAGGCCGTCGATCGCCTCGGCGGCCTCCACCGGCATCGTCGCGATCACCGCAGCGCGCCCGAAGAGACCGTAGACCAGGGCACTGACCGACACCGCGAGCACGGCGAGAAGAGCGCCGACTCCGGCCATCCAGGCGAGGAGACGGGGCTCCGCCGCATTCCGGCGTGCGCCGATCAGCAGCTTCGCCACGGCCATGCCCACGAGCACGTAGACGATCCAGGTGATGACGGGGTAGGTCCCGGTGACGAAGACCGCCCGCAGAGCCACGAGCGGCTCTCCCCACTGCGGCCAGCTCACACCGCCGCCCTCTCCGACGACGCCGATCATCCCTCGCAGCTGGGCGTTGAGGATGGGGCCGATGACCGCGAGGACTCCTGCCCACACGAGCAGTCCCTTCGCGCCCATCCGCAGGAACGGGATACTGCCCAGCATCGCCACCCCGAAGTAGACGAGGACGACGACGATGCTCCCCGGCGCCAGGGCGAGCGTGGCCCCGAGCACGATGACGAGGAGACCGCGCACAGCCATCGCCCACCGGGCCGCCGCGATGTGCCCCCGCTCCAGGTAGGAGCGGGTCGCCAGGACCACGCTGATCCCGCCCACGACCGCGAACAGGGTCGACGCGTTCCCGTCGACGACGTTCGACAGCCAGGAGATGTGGCCCGGCATGCCGACCGGCGGGAGGAGGTGCGCGCAGAACATGCCGATGATCGCCAGGAACCGGGCGAAGTCGATGCCGACCATACGGCCGAGCTCTCCCCGGGATCCGGTCCCGCCTTCGCGGCGCGTCGGCACGCGTCCGCTCTCCTGCGGCTTCGCGATCGCGATCGTGTTCGTGTCTTCTCGCACGTTCTCCCCTTGTTCCGTTCGGCGCACAGAATGACGCCTCTACGACGATGCCCTGCATGCGGGCACAGCGCGTCCGCCTTCGGGATGACCGCTGTCATCCGGAAGAGGGCTTCTGCGCGCATGGATTATCAGGTAAGGCTCAGCTAAGTTAGAGGGGTACGATCCGCCGACCCGGGACTCCACCGTGCGCCCATCCGCGCCCCTGCTCCGCGTGCGTGAGCTCTCGCTCACCCACGCCGATGCGGCGCACCCCTCACCACGCGATGTGACCTTCGACATCGACGCGGGCGAAGTCGTGCTCCTGCTCGGACCGTCCGGTTCCGGCAAGTCGACGCTCACCCTCGCGCTGAACGGCCTGATCCCCCACGCACTCCCCGCGCGCATGGTCGGCACCGTCGAGGCGGGCGGGATCGACACCGCGAGCGCGCAGACGGCCGTGCTGAGCACACAGGTCGCGATGGTCTTCCAGGACCCCGATGCGCAGATCGTCACCGGAAGCGTCTACGACGAGGTCGCGTTCGGCCCCGAGAACCTGCTGCTCCCGCTCGATGTCGTCGAGAGTCGCGTCGAGGAAGCACTGCGACGGGTCGGCCTCTGGGATCGGCGCGATGAGAACCCCGACCATCTCTCCGGTGGAGGGAGGCAGAGACTCGCGATCGCGGGCGCTCTCGCGATGGGATCTGCGCTGATCGTGCTCGACGAGCCGACGGCCAACCTCGACCCGCAGGGCATCGACGACGTGTACGCCGCCCTGGCGGAGGTCGTCGCCGCCGGAGACCGCGCCATCCTGCTCGTGGAGCACAACCTCGACGCGGCGATGGCGTTCGTCACGCGTGCGATCGTGCTCGACCGCGAAGGTCGCGTCGCCTTCGACGGACCGGCCGCCGAGGTCATCCGCGAGCATGCCGATGAGCTGGTCGGGATGGGCGTGTGGCTTCCCGGCGCCACCCTGGCTGCGCTGCGCCTTCGGGGTCAGGGGATCTCCCTCGACCCGCTGCCGCTGTCGCCGCAGGAGCTCGCTGCCGCGCTCGAGCGCGAGGGAGTCTCCTCCCGCTCCGCCCGGCCGCCCGGCGCCGGAGGTTCCGGGCCGCTGAGCGACGAGAGCGACGGCGAGACGGGACGCCAGGCGCCGCCGATCATCCGCGCTCGCGGGCTGACCGTGCGCCGTCGCCGGACCGAGATCCTGCACGGGATCGACCTCGACCTCGAGGCCGGCAGCCTCACGGCCATCGTCGGTGCGAACGGTGCGGGCAAGACCACGCTGATCCAGTCGCTCGCCAGCGTCGTCCCCCCGCCGCGCGGTCAGGTGTCCGTGGACGGCGTCGACGCGGGGGCCGCGTCTCCGCGCGACCTCGCCGCACGCATCGGGTTCGTGTTCCAGAATCCGGAGCACCAGTTCATCGCGGCGACGGTCTTCGACGAGCTGGCCCACGGTCTGCGGCTGCGCCACGTGCCGGATGCCGAGATCTCGGCCCGCGTCGACGAGATGCTCACCCGCTTCGGGCTGGAGCACAAGGCGGATGTGCATCCGTTCCTGCTCTCCGGCGGCGAGAAGCGGCGGCTGTCGGTGGGTACCGCGCTGATCACCCGTCCGCGCGTGCTGGCGCTCGACGAACCCACCTTCGGACAGGACCGCGCCAGGGCCGCCGAGCTCCTCGAGCTGCTGCAGAACCTGCGTGCGGAGGGGACGACGATCGTGATCGTCACGCATGACCTCCAGCTCGTGGCCGAGCACACCACCCATGTCGTCGTCCTCGCCGATGGTCGGGTGCGGGCGGTCGGGCCCACCGCCGCTCTTCTGCAGGACGAGCAGCTGTTCGCCGCCGCGGGACTGCGCCTGCCGGCCCTGCAGCGCGTGCTGACCTCCGCCGGGCTCGGAGCGACCTCGTGACCACGGCGACGTTCGACCCCTACGCACGGATGACGGCGACATCGCGACGACAGTTCCTGTACGCGCTGAACCCGCTCGCGAAGATCGCCGGATTCGCGCCGGCGATGGTGCTGCTGGTCTTCGTGCGGGATCTGGCCACCCCTGTGGCCTTCCTGCTGCTCGCCTACGCCCTGATCCTGGTCGGCGCACGCCTGACGGGCAGACTCCTCGCCCTGCTGCTGCTCGGGCTCCCCGCCGGCATGCTTCTGATCGGTGTCGGCTTCTCGCTGTGGGTCGATGCCGGCCTCGTCGCCGGCAGTGCCCCCGTCCTGCAGATCGGCGACTGGACGCTCTACAGCGGGGCTCTGCTGATCGGTTTCGCGACCGCGCTGCGGCTCGGCTCCATCGTCGCGCTCGCGCTCGTCGGCGGGCTCACCACCAGCGGCCCCGATCTCGTGCGGGCCAGTGTGCAGCAGCTGCGGGTTCCCTACCGGATCGGCTACACGGCCCTGGCCGCGTTCCGGTTCGTGCCGCGGTTCGGCCATGAGCTGTCGGTGATCAGGGCCGCTCATCGGGTGCGCGGGCATCACGGCGGACGCGGACCCTTCGCGCGCATCGCTCGGGGGTGGGGGTACATCGTGCCGCTGCTGGCCGGGGCCATCCGTCACGCAGAGCGCGTGGCACTCGCGATGGACTCGCGTGCATTCGGTGCGCACTCGACGCGCACAGAACGACACCTCGTCCCGTTCCGCACACGGGACACCGTCTTCACCGTCGCGACCCTGCTGGCGTCGGCGGCGATCTTCGTCGTGTCCTTCCCCTGGCAGCTTCCCTGAAAGGCGTATCTGGGCGCTCGCGCCCGTGCCACCCTGCCGGAGGCTCCGTTCCGCGGCTATGCGGCGGGCGAGCAGGCGCTCGCCGCGGGCGCCCGCAAGCACCCCGTCGGCGAGCGCGGGGTAGACAAGAACGCCTGCTGACCTGTGCGGCGCTCGGTGTGGCGGGAGCAGTGTTTCTCGCACCGATGAACCGGTTCTCGACCGTGCTGACCAATCTCTGGTGGGCGGCCTTCACGGAGCTGCCGTTCCTGTTCGTGCTCTGGCGCTACTGGGGCACCTGGATGCACTATCTCGGTGCCGTCATCGTGGGCATCGTGTATCCGATCTCGGCGTGGGCGTGGTTCGACCTCGGGTCCATGTCTCTCTTCGCCCAGATCGCCTTCTTCGTCGTGGCGATCGCCAGCTGCGTCGGCGGCACGGCCCTCGGCATCCTGATCGCCGACCGTCTCCGCAGGGCGGGAATCGGCAGGCACCGCTAAACCGCGAGAGCGCAGCCGCACACGCCGGGCGGTGACATCGCCGGGCCGTGACGTCGAGCCGCGACGTCGTCAGGCAGCGACGTGGTCAGGCAGCGACGTCGTCAGGCCGCGATGTCGAAGCGTAGGCGGCCTCCGAGCCTCGGGGTTCGCGCAGAGTCGACGTATCGCGGCGGAATGAACCACACCCGCGCCGCCGTCCCGCTCCCGCTCCCGCTCCCGCTCCCGCTCCCGCTCCCGCTCCCGCTCCCGCTCCCGCTCCCGCTCCCGGCAGTATCGATGCGGATCTGCCACCCGTTGTCGTGGATGCGATGGTGACACGTTTCGCACAGCAGCACCCCGTTGGAGAGATCGGTCGGCCCGTGGTCTCGTCTCCACCATCGAATGTGATGCGCCTTGGTCGTCTCCGGCGGCAACCCGCACATCGCGCATCCCCCATCACGCTCTACCAGCGCCAGCCGTTGCGCCCGGGTGAACAACCGCTTCTCCCGTCCCCAATCGAGGATCTCGCTGTCTCCGCCGAGAACACACGGGATCACGCTGCCCCCGGCCGCCATCCGCCGCGCGGCCTCGACGCTGACCGGCTGATCGACCCCGTCCACGGTCGCCGACCCCGTGCCGGCCTCCAGATCGTCGAGGTTCATCCGCACGATCACCGTCGCACCGGCGACCGGCACCCGCTGCTCACACCCGAGCACGTGCGCGCAGAACACCGCGAGGGCATCGGCCTGGATCATCGGCACCGTCCGCCGATCCGCATCGGGCGCTTCCGCATCGGGCGCGTCTTTCCGCGCGGCGAACACGGCGGTCACGTAGCCCCGGATCGCGGTGACGACCGGCGCCGCGGTCTCGACATCGAGCACGGCGTTCAGATGCACCATTCCCTCACGCTCGAACAGTGTCAGCGCGCGCCTGCCGCGGCGCTCTTCCTCACGAGGCTCCAGACCATCCGGATCGAGCCATGCTTCTGCACGGACCACGAGCTTGCGCACATCGTCGAGTGCCAGACCTGCCGCCTTCTCCGCCAGCATGCGCTCGGCTTCGACGACACGCTCCACCCCCGTGGCGATCCGACAACGATCGAGCAACCCGATGATCATCGCGGCGGCGGGAGCACCGAGCGCCCCCGAATCCAGCGCCTCGCTCACCAGCGGATACTTCGCCGGCAGACGCGCACCCAGAAGGTCGCTCCGGGGTGCCGTCGCCTCTCCCACCTTGACGAGGCGCGACGCATCACCGGTCGACACCCCCGTGGCTGCCGCGATCAACGTCGCCGGGTTGCGGTAGCCCTGCTGCTTGGCCAGGCTCTCCGCCCCGAGCTCTGGACGTGACTCGCGGGAGATGCACGCCGCCACCGACACATGCACGGCATCCAACCGACGCCGCAACACCCCGATAGACGCGCTCACCTCGATCAGCTGCTCGCGGGACAGCTCTCCGGAGTCACCGGCATCTGACCACGCCTCATCGAGGCGTGACATCGCCTCGTGCAACGCGGTCAATTTCGACATACTCGATTCTACCGCGAACCGTCTCGACATTCGAATTTATGTTCTATTGAATACCGGTGCGACCGGCATGTCGTGAAGACCGAGAACCGAGTCAGCCGCCAGGAGTGCGTCGCTCCGAATGCCTGGTGGCACCGAGGTCCGGCGATACAGCAGGGACAGGAAGAGGCCCCGGATGCCGCATCCGGGGCCTCTTCTGCGCAGGTGACGTCAGCGCTTGCCGACGATCTGACGGCCGACGAGATCGCGCATGATCTCGTTCGTGCCGCCGTAGATGCGGTGCACCCGAGCATCGGTGAAGGCGCGGGCGATCGGGTACTCCATGATGTAGCCGTAACCGCCGTGCAGCTGCACGCCCGTGTCGAGCACCTCCCACTCGCGCTCGGTAGCCCAGAACTTGACCTTCGCGGCGTCCTCGGCGGTGAGCGTGCTGTTCTTGTAGGCGAGCAACGCGCGGTCGATGTACGCCCACATCGCATCGGTGGTCGCGGCCATGTCGGCGAGCCGGAAGCGGGTGTTCTGGAAGTCGGCGATGCGCTCGCCGAACGCCTCGCGGTCCTTCGTGTAGGCGACGGTCCAGTCGAGGGCGGCCTGCGCGGCTGCGGCTGCGGCGACGCCGATCGAGAGACGCTCGAGCGGCAGGTTCAGCATCAGCTGGATGAACCCCTGACCCTCCTTGCCGCTGATGAGGTTCTCGTCAGGGACGAACACGTCGGTGAAGCTGAGCTCGGCCGTGCCCCAGCCGTGGAAGCCCATCTTGCTGAGCTTCTTGCCCTGGTCGAAGCCCTCCATGCCCTTCTCCACGAGCAGCAGGCTGAAGGCGTCGGGACGGTTGCCTTCACCGGTCTTGACGAAGGTCACGACGACGTCGGCCGTCGTACCGGAGGAAATGAACGTCTTCGCACCGTTGAGGATGTAGCCGCCGTCGACCTTCTTGGCGTTGGTCTTGATGCCACGCAGATCCGAACCCGCACCAGGGTCGGTCATGGCGAGCGCGCCGAGCACCTCACCCGTGGCCATGCGAGGCAGCCACTTCTCCTTCTGCTCCTGCGTTCCCATGTGCACGAGGTAGGGCACGGCCAGGTCGTCCTGGATGCCGAAGGCACCGGCCAGCGAACCCGCGCCGGAGGCGATGACCTCCTCCATCACGATCGTGCGGAAGCGGTAGTCCTGCAGCATGCCGGCGCCACCGAACTCCTCCGGGACCGACAGGCCGATCAGACCCGCCTCTCCGGCGGCCAGCATCGTCGCCCGGTCGATCTCCCCCGCGGCGTCCCACCGCTCGATCGCCTCGTTGGTCACGTGGCGCTTGACGAAGTCCTTGACCAGGTCCCGGAATGCCTCGTGATCCTCGTCGTAGATGTCGCGTTCCATGCCGTCCTCCTGAACGTCTCATGCATCGTTGCTCCGGCGATTCTACGTCGCACAACCGGTCCAGGACAGGACGTTGTGAGAATGCATCCCATAAAACGTGACACTGGGTACCGCGGTTGTCGGATGCCGCAACCGTGGTGTTCCGCGCCGATTCAGTGCGCGTAGTCGGGGGCGGCCGGCAGCGCGAAGAACTCCTCGAGCGTGTGGAATCCACCCTCGTGATAGGCGACGGCGAGGTCGACGCCGACATAGCGGAGGTGCCACGGCTCCGGCGCATACCCCGTGACCGGGGTGCCGACCTGCTCGTAGCGCACGATGAATCCGTACTCCCAGGCGTGCGCCGCGACCCAGTCGCTCTGCGCCGTGGCACCGAAGCCGTCGAGTCCGCCGCAGCCCGTCCCGCACGCGACCACGTCGAGCGCGAGACCCGTCTGGTGCTCACTGTGGCCCGGACGCGCCGAGCCGGCATCCGCCTCGGCCTGGCCCTGCGATCGCACGTGCGAGCCGTAGGTCGTCACCTGCAGGCCGTAGGAGCGGTATCCGTTGTTCGCGCCGATCCGCCCGACACCGGCAGCGACCGCCGCATCCGCCATCTCGCCGACGGCAGCGGCCACGTCGGTGCGCACGCGCCCGGACGGCGTCGTCATCTGCAGCGGCACCGAGGCGAGGTCCGTCGGCTCGTACTCTGGCGGGTTCAGCGGCGACGACTTGTTCACCACGACCCACAGCCGCGCCGGATCACTGAGCGAGATGCAGGGAGCGTTGCCCGCGACGACGGCCTCGCGGAAGGCCGCGCCACCCCCGAACGCCGCGATCGTCGCCGCGTCATCGCCGTTCGCGATCGCCTGCTGCACCGAGGAGTCTGCGCAGGGGTCGGCCGCCGTGGTCGCGGCGACCTTGACCGGCGGGACCTGCATGATCGCGACCGGCACCGGCATCGAGTCGGCGCCGGAGGACGGCACCGGACCGGAACCGATCGACAACAGGACCCCGATCGCGGTCACGGCGACACCGATCGGCAAAGCGGGTCCGCGGATCGGGGACCGCGGTGCCGCATGCTGAGGGTGCGGCAGGAAGGGCATTGATCCATCCTCTCATTCGAAGATAAGTTGCAGAGTCGCTTGCGTTAACATCGTCTTTCTGTTCGAATTGTCGAATGAGGTGGCAGGGACAGAAGCTCGGAGAGACGGATGCGGCGGCGCTGCCCGGCCTCGAAGACCGATCGAGCGTCCTGCGCTCCGTCACGACTCCCGAGTTCGCCGGGATGACGTTCCACGAGGTGCTGTCGAAGTCGGCGCTGAATCATGTGCCCGGCGCCTCGCGCATGCCCTTCGCCTGGACGATCAACCCCTATCGGGGGTGTTCGCATGCCTGCGTGTATTGCTTCGCCCGCGGAACCCACGAGTACCTCGACCTCGACGGCGGGGCCGACTTCGACTCGCAGATCGTCGTCAAGGTCAACGTGGTGGAGGTGCTCGAGAAGGAGCTGCGACGCGGCAGCTGGGAGCACGAGACCGTCGCCCTCGGCACCAACACCGACCCGTACCAGCGGGCCGAGGGCAGGTACAAGCTCATGCCTGGCATCATCGAGACCCTCGCCGCGTCCGGCACCCCGATCTCGATCCTCACGAAGGGGACGCTGATCCGCCGGGACATCCCGCTGCTCGTGAAGGCCGCGAAGCGGGTGCCGATCGATGTGCAGATGTCGATCGCGATGTACGACGACGACCTGCAGAAGGCGATCGAGCCCGGAGCTCCGACGACTCAGGCGCGACTCGACACCGTGCGGGCGCTGGCGGATGCCGGGTTCCCGGTGACCGTGTTCCTCATGCCGATCATGCCGCACATGACCGACTCGCTCGCCGCGATCGACAGTGCCCTCGTGCGCATCAAGGAGGCCGGGGCGCGCGCCGTCATCTACGGAGCCCTGCACCTTCGTCCGGGAGTGAAGCCGTGGTTCTTCGAGTGGCTCGGCGAGGCGCGGCCCGACCTGGTGTCGTCTTACCGCGGGCTGTACCCGGGAGCGTCGGCCGAGGCCCCGAAGGGGTACCGACAGTGGCTCGCCAAGCGCACCCGTCCGTTGATCCGCATGCACGGCCTCGACGGCCGCCACGAAGACGACTACTCCCGCCGCGGGTTCCGCCCGGGGCAGGGCCACGTGCAGACGACGGTGTCGACCGCCGCGACGGTGCGCTTCACGCCCAGCGCACGATCCGAGGCGTCACCCGCGCAGCCGATGCTCTTCTGACCCGACGGTCAAGCGCGCATCCCGCAGCCGCGTAGGCTCGGGGATCATGGCGATCGGTTCCACAGTCCACACATTCGAGGTGCAGCTCGCTGACACCGATCGCGGCGTCTACGAGGACTACTCGCTGCGCGTGGCGCGGCATCCGTCCGAGACCGATGCCTACATGCTCACGCGCGTGCTGGCCTACGGGCTCGAGTTCGCCGAGGGCATCGCCTTCGGCGGCAGCATCTCCTCGACCGAGGAACCGGCTGTGCTCGTGCGCGACCTCACCGGCCTCATCACCGCCTGGGTCGAGATCGGTGCGCCCGACGCCGAACGCCTGCACTACGGCAGCAGGCTCGCCGAGCGCACCGTGGTCTACACCCACCGCGACCCCGCCAAGGTGATGGCACCGTGGACGGACAAGCGCATCCACCGCCGCGAGGACATCCGCGTCTACAGCTTCGACCCCGGCTTCATCGACAGCGCGGCCGGGCTGATCGAGCGCCGCAACACCATGACCCTCACCGTGACCGAGAGCGTGATCTACCTCGACCTCAACGGCACGAACGTCACCTCCGCCGTGCACGTGCACGAGCTCTCCTGACCGCGTACACGCGAAAGGCCCCGCCCCGCGGAAGCGGGACAGGGCCTTCGGAGAGATGACTCAGGCGGTCAGGTCGGCCGCGGTCGGCACGCGACCGGCGATCTCCTCGATCACGTCGTCGTCGAGACGGGCGTTCTCGAACGGCGCGTCGATCTCGGCGCGGTCGAGCAGCTCGGTCATGCGACGCTGGCGCTGACGCGTGATCAGCGTGACGACACGGCCCGAACGACCCGCGCGACCGGTGCGACCCGAGCGGTGCAGGTACGTCTTGTACTCGTCCGGCGCATCGGCCTGGACGACCAGGTCGATGTCGTCGACGTGGATGCCGCGGGCGGCGACGTCGGTGGCGACGAGCACGTTCACGCGTCCGGACGTCAGACGCTCCAGGTTGCGCGTGCGCTTGGCCTGGTTCAGGTCGCCGTGCAGCGAGACGGCCGGGATGCCGGCGTCGTCGAACTGCTCGGCGAGCATGTCTGCGTAGGCGCGGGTGCGGGCGAAGACCAGCGTCTTGCCATCGCGGTCGACGAGCGAGGTGAGGATGTCGGCCTTGTCGCGGTGCTCGATCACGAGCACGCGGTGCTCGATCGTGCTGGAGTCCTGGTCCTCTCCCGCGACCTCGTACACGGCCGGGTCGACGAGGAACTCGTCGACGAGAGCCGCGACCTCACGGTCGAGCGTGGCCGAGAACAGCAGCTTCTGGCTGCCGTCGGCGGTGTGACGCAGAATGCGCTGCACCGGCTCGACGAACCCGAGCTCGCACATGTGGTCGGCCTCGTCGAGCACCGCGATGCGGCAGTCCGAGAGGTCGAGCTTGCCCTGGTTGATGAGGTCCTCGACACGACCGGGGGTGCCGATCACGATGTCGACGCCCTTCTTGAGCGCGCCCACCTGGCGGCCCTGCGGCACACCACCGTAGATCTGCGTGGTGAACAGGCCGACGCTGCGGGCGATCGGCTGGATCGTGCGGTCGATCTGCAGCGCGAGCTCACGCGTCGGAGCGAGGATGATCGCACGCGGCGACCGTCCGAACTCACGACGCTTGCCGGCCTGCGACTGCAGCACGCGCTCGACGAGCGGAGCACCGAAGGCGATGGTCTTGCCGGAGCCGGTGCGGCCGCGGGCGAGGACGTCGCGCCCTGCGAGCACGGCCGGGATGCTGGCGGCCTGGATCGGGAACGGCGTGGCCGCACCCATGCCGACGAGGGTCTCGACGATGTTCGATCCGAGTCCGAGGTCGCCGAAGGTCACACCATCGACCTCGACGGCCGCGACGGACTTCGCCTCGAGGCGCTCGTGCACGACGTCGTCGCCCGGTGCGAACTTCGCTCCGGTCGAGGCCGGACGGCTGGTGGCGTTCCAGTCGTTGCGGCTCGGACGCTCGTTGCGCGCCGGACGCCCCCGGGTGTCGGAGGTCAGCGGGCGCGGGCGCTCGGTGCGGTAGGCGCCACCGGTCGACGGACGCGAACGCTCGTCGCGGCCGCCCTCGTACGAACGCTGCGTGCGGTCGCGGTCGAAGGCACGGCGTGCGCGGTCGGCGTCGAAAGAGCGCTCAGGGCGCGCGGCGCCACGGTCGTTCGACCGGGTCCGGTCGCCGGCACGGTCGTCGCGACGCGGACGCTCGTCGCGGTCGAACCGCGGACGCTCGGCACCGCGGTCGTTGTCGAACCGGGGACGATCTCCACCACGGTCGTTGGCGAACCGGGGACGCTCGGCGCCACGTCGATCGTCGCGACCCGGACGCCCACCATCGCGGTGGTCGTTGTCGCGGAAGCCCTGACGCTGGGTGCCGGCACCGCGGTCGTCACGACGCGCGCGGTCATCGCGGTCGAACCGGGGGCGGTCGCCGCCACGCTCGTCGCGGTAGGTGCCGGGTCCGGTCGGACGCTGTCCGCCGCGATCGTCCCGACGCGGGCGGTCGGCGAAGCGTCCGCCGGCGGTGGGCCGGTCGTTGAAGCGGGGGCGCTCGGAGCGCTCGTCGTTGCGGTGGTGCGGGGCCTCACGACGCCCGGACTCCGCGCGGTTGCGGATGCCGCGGGCCTCATCGCGGCCGGCGCGCTCCGACGCACCCCAGCGCTGCTTGGGCGCACCCGACTCGGCTTCGGCCGGACGGTAGCCGCGGTGGCCGGCGCTGCGGCTGCCGGGGCGACGGTCGTAACCGCCTGCGGCAGGAGCGGTGCGGCGATCGCCAGCATCCGCTCGTCCACCGCGCTCATCGCGCGCACCGTCACGGGCGGGGCCGCCGTTGTGACGATCGTGGAAGGAGGTCTTCTTCGCGCCGTAGCGCGGCTCGAAGTTCGCGGACGGGCGTCCGCCGCGGGGCTTCTTGTTCTTCGGCATTGCGTGTCTTTCTGTGTTCTCGCACGAGAACAGCGCCGCGCGCACGCGCGAGCACCCTGCGCCTGGTCGAACTCGACCAGCGGGGTTCCGGACTGTCAGCGGCCGGGGCCATTCATGTGATGGTTGATTAGCGTCGAGCGACGCTCACCATCGGCCCCTGGACTCACACTTCACACACATAAAACGTCCGCGCCAACGCGCGGGTGTCCGAAGCCGACCGGTCAAGTGTAGCCGACGCGCCTGAGAGACTGCCGACCCGATGGTGGCCGTACGATGACGAGGTGAGTACCGCTTCCCCCACCGGCGCCCAGATCACCCTCCGACTCGGCGAGGTGGACGCGCAGATCGCTCAGGTCGGCGCATCCCTGCGTTCGCTGCGCATCGGCGGTGTCGACCTCGTGCCGCCGTACCCGCACGACCTGCCCACCCCGGCCTGCTCCGGCGTGGTCCTCACCCCCTGGCCGAACCGGGTGCGAGACGGGGAGTGGGACGACGAGGGCACCACGCGAAGGCTCGCGATCACGGAGCCGAAGCTGCGCAACGCGAGCCACGGCCTGCTGCGATTCACGGCCTACGAGGTGGCGCACACCGACAGCGAAGCCGTGCTGCGGGCGAACATCGTCCCCCAGACCGGGTACCCGTACCTGATCGAGACGACAGTGACGTACACCCTCACCGCCGACGGCATCGAGGTGACGCACACGCTCACCAACCGCTCGAGCACGCCGGCGCCGGTCGCCCTCGGCACGCATCCGTTCGTGACGATCGGCGACGTCGATCCGCACGACCTCGTGCTGCGGGTGCCCGCGGAGACGGCGTTCGAGACCGACGAGCGGATGCTCCCCACCGGCACCCGACCGGTCGGACCCGAGCTGCGCGAAGGTGTGCGCCTGGGGGATGTCACCCTCGACACCGGATTCACCGATCTCGCACGCGACCCCGACGGGCGCGTGCGCCACTCGCTCACCGCGCCGGACGGTCGTCGCGTCACGCTCTGGCAGGACGAGGGCTTCGACTACGTGCAGGTGTACACGACGCCCGCCTATCCCGGGCAGAGCCTCGCGGTCGCGATCGAGCCGATGACCGCGCCCGCCGATGCGTTCAACAGCGGCCTCGGCATCCGTCGCCTCTCCCCCGACGAGACCTGGACCCTGCACTGGGGCATCGCGCTGTCCTGAGCCCGGCCGCTTGCGCTGTGGGCGGCTCGTTGCGGGGCCGCAGCAGTGAGCACCTCCTCGACGATCACGGAGAAAGGCCCCGAATCACGCATCTGGATGCGGATCCGGGGCCTTTCTGCGGAGGTGATCACCACCCGAGCGCGGCTACTCCCCGCGCTCGCGCAGTTCGCGGCGGGTGAGCTGCGATGCGTGAGGCAGGCCGGAGGCGTCGATCAGCACCGGCTGCCCCGACGCCGCAGCGGCACCGGACGCATCAGGCCCGACCGGAGCATCCGGCGTCGGGGTCCCGCCGGCACCCGCTCCACCGGCCTTGCGAGCCGCACGCCGCTCCTTGGCGCCCTCGACGAGGTTGTAGAGCGTCGGCAGCACGATCAGCGTCAGCACGGTCGACGAGATCAGACCGCCGATCACGACGATCGCGAGCGGCTGCGAGATGAACCCGCCGTGCCCCGTGATGCCCAGAGCCATCGGGGTCAGGGCGAGGATCGTCGCGAGCGCGGTCATCAGGATCGGCCGCAGACGCTTCTCGCCTCCGGCCTTGACCGCCTCGATGGTCGACAGACCCTTCTCCCGATACTGGTTCACGAGGTCGACGAGCACGATCGCGTTCGTCACCACGATGCCGATGAGCATCAGCACACCGATCAGCGACGCGACGCCGAGCGGTACGCCCGTGAGGATCTGCAGCAGGATCGCACCCGTCGCCGCGAACGGCACCGACACGAGCAGCAGCAGCGGCTGACGCAACGACTTGAACGTCGCGACCATGACCACGTAGACGATCAGGATCGCCGCGAGCATGGCGAGGCCCAGCTGCGAGAACGAGTCGGCCTGCTGCGAGGCGACACCGCCGACCTCGGCGGAGGCTCCGTCGGGCAGGTCGACCGCCGCGAGCGCCTCGTTCACCGACTGCGTGGCGGTGGCGAGGTTGTCGGATGCCGGGGGCACGGTGATCGTCGCCGTCCGACGGCCCTGCTCGGTGGTGATCGAGGTGGGTCCGTTCTGCTGCTCGACGGTGGCGATGTCCTGCAGCTGCACGATGCCGGCGGGGGTCGGGATCGTGAGCGTCCTGAGCGCCTCGACCGTGGTCGGCGGGTTCGGGGTGACGATGTAGACCGTGAGGGCGGTGTCGTCGATCTCGACGGATCCCGCCTGCTGCGGGCGCATGGTGCCCGACACGATGCCTCCGACGGCGACCTCGGAGAGTCCGCGCTGTGCGGCGGCCTCCCGGTTGACCACCACGGCGATGTACGGCAGCGACGCGGCGAGGTTGTCGCTCACCTGGCCGACGCCGTCGCGCCCGTCGAGCTCTTCGACCAGCGTGGTCGTCGCGGTCTGGAGGTCGTCGGAGTTCGAGGCGCTGACCGTGATCTCGATGTCGCTCGATCCGAAGCCGGCCGATGCCGAGACGGCCACGTCGCCCACGTCGTCGCCGAGTCCGTCGATCGCATCCTGCACGTCGGCGCGGAGCTTCTCCTGGTCGGCATCCGAGTCGGTCAGCACCGAGTAGGTGACGCCCGCACCGCCGGAGAAGGCATCGCTGAGCGCCGAGCCGCTGGTGCCGATCGAGGCCTGCACATGCTCGATGCCGTCGATGTCGAGGAGGGCATCCTCGACCGCGACCGCGGCATCCGACTTCGCCTGCAGGCTCGCCGACGGGCCGAGGTCCTGCGTGATGGTCATGGTGTTCTGACCGGAGTCGCCGAGGAAGTTGACCTTCATCAGCGGCGCAGCGGCCAGGGTGGCGCCGAGCACGACGACCGCGAGGATCACGGTGATGCCGGAGTGCTTCAGCGTCCAACCCAGGATCGGGCGGTACTGCCGCTGCAGCCAGGTCGGCGGGGCGTCGGGGTGCTCGGGGTCGATCGCGTCGCCGTGCTCGTCGAGCAGCGGCTTGCCGGGCTTGAGGAACCAGTATGCGAGGACCGGCACGATCGTGAGTGCGACCAGGAGCGACGCGACCATCGCGATCGTCACGGTCATCGCGAACGGACGGAACAGCTCGCCGACCATGTCGCCGACGAAGACGATCGGCAGGAACACCGCGACCGTCGTGATGGTGGATGCGGTGATCGCCATGGCGACCTCGCGCACCGCGAGACGGATCGCATCGCCCTTGTCGGCATCGCCGACGTAGTGGCGTTTGATGTTCTCGATCACGACGATGGAGTCGTCGACCACTCGACCGATCGCGATCGTGAGCGCGCCGAGCGTGAGCACGTTCAGCGAGTAGCCGAACGCCTGCAACCCGATGAACGTGATGAGCACGCTGGTCGGGATCGAGATCGCGGTGACGAGCGTCGACCGGACCGACAGCAGGAACACGAGGATCACGAGCACAGCGAAGACCAGGCCGAGAAGACCCTCGGTGGCGAGCGTCTCGATCGACTGCACGATGAACGGCGCCTGGTCGAAGATCACCGTGAACTGGGCGTCGGGGAAGGCCTCGCCGATCGTGTCGAGCGCGGCGATCACGCCGTTGGACACCTCGACCGTGTTCGCCGCGGGGAGTTTGGTGATCGAGATCGAGAGCGCGTCCTTGCCGTCCACGCGCGAGATGGAGGTGACGGGGTCGGACTCCTGCACGACCGACGCCACATCGCCGATGGTGGCATCTGTGCCGACCAGCGGAAGCGCGGCGATCTCCTCGACCGAGGTGATCTTCGCCCCGGTCTGGACGGTGAGCGTCTGCCCGTTCTCGGTGATGTCACCGCCGGGGAAGAGCGTGCCGTTCTGCTTCAGGGCATCGCTGATCGCCGTGGTGCTCGTGCCGACGGCGGCGAGCTGCGCGACGTCGGGGGTGATGCTGATGCGCTGCCCGACCCCGCCGACGATCTCGGCGGCGTTGACGCCGTCGACGTCTTCGAGTTCGGGGATCGCGACGGACTCGAGCTCGGCCTGGGCGTTCTCGGCATCCTCGAAACCCGTGACGGCGACCTGGATCACCGGGAAGTCGTCGATCGAGACCGAGAGCACCTGGGGGCTCACGTCCTCCGGCAGCTGCGAGGAGATGCGGTTGATCGCCTGCTGGATCTTCTGCTCGGCCGTGGCGAGGTTCGTGCCGTAGGCGAACATCGCCTGCACGATCGACGCGTTGGTGGTGCTGGTCGCCGTGGTCGATTCCAGACCGGGCACGCCCTGGATCGCCGCTTCGACCGGCGTGGACACGTCGTTCTCCACCACCTCGGGCGATGCGCCGGGGTAGGTCGTCATGACCACGAGCGCCGGCAGCTCAAGCGAGGGGATGAGCTCCTGCTTGAGGTTCGTGAGCGCGAGCCCGCCGAACACCGCCGCGACGATGGTGATGAGGGCGATGAGCGCGCGGTTCTTCAGGCTCAGGATGGCGAGTTTCGACAAGGCGGTTTCCTCGGTGTCAGGGGGTGGCTGTCGCTGCGGAAGGGGTGGAGACGGCGTCTCCGAGGATCCGCGCCAGTGCGGACTCGATGAAGGACTGGGCGAGGCGATCGTCGCGGATCTGCATGCTCCACATGACGCCGTCGATGAAGATCATCGCCGCTCTGGCGCGTTCTTCGCCGTAGGTCGGCGCGAGCAGTTCGACGAGGCGGTTCGACAGGTGTCGCGCGAGTTCACGAAGGCGAGGGTCGTGCACGGCTGCCGTGACCACGGCGCGGTCGGCCTGGACGGCGTGGTGGTCGTCCATGCTCTCGAAAACGAGAGCGGCGATCACCTCGGGGCTGTCGCCGCGCTCGGCGAGGGTCTGCCGGACACCGTCGAGACGCGCGTCGACCTCTTCGGCGAGCGCACGGAAGGCTGCGGCCCTGAGGTCGTCGAGGGTGTCGAAGTACTGGGTCGTCGCCCCGAGGGGCACCCCGGCGCGCGCGGCGACCATGCGGTGCGTTACGGCCTCTGCGCCCACCTCGACGATGAGCTCTGCGGCAGCGGTGACGATCTCGAGACGGCGCGCTTCAGGGTCACGTCGACGACGCGCACCATGCTTCATCCCGCCCCCTTGGACATCCGTACATGTACGTTTGTACATTTTCGGATTGTGAGGATGCTGGGAGCGGTCCCTTCGAATCGCGCGATGGGTTCCATCCGGGCCGCTGGTGCAGCCGGTCGCGCGATTCGAAGACAGTTGCCTCAGACCAGAGCGGCCTCGACCTGCCCCCGCTCGAAGTAGGCGACGAGCTCGGGATCCAGCGGCGGGATCTCGATCGCCGAGCCGTCACCTCGCAACGACGCGGTGGCGAGGATGCCCGCGGCCACCGCCTCGCGCGCCGCGACGGGAGAGGTCTCGGTCAGCCCCCCGTGGCGGACGAACCGCAGGAACTCGGCGACGAGCAGCGCGTCGGCGCCGTCGTGACCCGCATCCGGCACCTCGGGGACGATGAAGGTCTCGTCGGCGTCGGCCGCGCCGGCATGCCGCCGATTCCACAGCCCGACCTCGCTGCCGGCCACATCGCCGAAGTTCTCGATGCGCCCCTCGGTGCCGATCACGGTGTAGTTGCGCCAGTAGTCGGGGGTGAAGTGGCACTGCTGGTACGACGCGAAGATGCCGCCCTCCAGCTGCATGTTCACCATCGAGATGTCTTCGACGTCGACCACGGGGTGGAGCCCCGTGAGCGCGGTGGGCGGCCAGTTGTCCATGCTGAACCAGTCCGGCATCCGCTCCCCCGCCCTGTCGCGGCGGTCGGTGATGTCACCGTAGACGCTCAGCGCCCCCATCGCGGAGACCCGCTCGCTGTAGGCGCCGGCGAGCCAGTGGATGATGTCGATGTCGTGCGCACCCTTCTGCAACAGCAGTCCGGTGGTGCGGCGGCGGTCGGCGTGCCAGTCCTTGAAGTAGAAGTCGCCGCCGTGGCCGACGAAGTGCCGCACCCACACGGCCTTGACCTGGCCGATGCGGCCGCTCTGGATCAGCCCGCGCATGAGGGTGATGACGGGCATGTGCCGCATGTTGTGGCCGATGTAGAGACCAGTGCCGGTGCGGCGTGCGGTCTCGAGCATCGCATCGGCGTCGGCGAGGTCGATCGCGAGGGGCTTCTCGCAGAACACCGGCACTCCGGCTTCGAGGGCACGGATGCTGAGGGCTGCGTGCGTGTCGTCGGGTGTGAGCACCATGACGGCGTCGACGCCCGAGGCCAGCAGCTCGTCGAGCGAGTCGGTGATGAGGGCGTCCGGCACGAGGGCGCGAGCGTCCTCGCGAGCGCGCGGGGCGAGGTCGCATACGGCGCTGATGCGTGACCCCTGCCCCGGACGATGCACCTCTTCCTGGAGGGTCGAGCGCGCGCCGAAGCCGATGATGCCGATCTGGAGATCCACGATGGTCCTTCTGTGTGATGAGTCTGTGCGGATGCCGAGGTCAACGGGCCCGCGGTGCGGGGGCGTCGAGGTCGGTCGATCCGCCGGGGAAGAGCGTCCACGCGAAGTCGTGCAGGCGCCCGGGTGCGGAGTCGCTCTCGAGGGCACGGTCGACGATGATGCGCGCCTGCCTCTCGTAGAAGTCGGTCGGACCGACGGTCGTGAGCGTGGGCGCGATCAGGCGGGCGTCGGGGGTGTTGCCGACACCCACCACTGCGACGTCGTGCGGTACCCGGAGCCCGAGCATGTGCGCGGCGTTGATCGCGGCGATCGCGGCGAAGTCGGTCGTGGCGTAGACCGCGTGCGGCCGGTTCTCGCCCGACAGCAGCTCGACCGCGGCGGTGAAGGCGCTCGCCTGGGTGTCGGCGTACGTCACCGTCCAGGCAGGGTCAGGCTCGATGCCGGCAGCGGCCAGCTTCTGGAGGTACGGCGTGTAGCGGGTGACCTGCTCACCGGCGAGGCGCACCGCTCCCTCCGCGGCGATGCATCCGATCGCGGTGTGCCTCTCCAGCAGGTGATCCATCGCGATCTCGCACCCAGGGATCGCGTCGGAGCGGATCACGTCGAAGCCGTCCGGCTCGAGATGCTCCGAGAACACCACGAGGCGCTGTCCGCGACGCACGAGGTCGGCGAGGTTCTGCCGTGCCTGGTCGTCGAGTCCCACGCCGTCGAGGTAGGCCACGTCGCTCTCGACCCGGTCGAGAGCGGCGTGCCAATCGCCGTCGGCGAGGATCAGCGTGGTGAGCCCGTGCCTGTTGGCCTCGGCGTTCACCGCGTCGGCCACGGCCAGCGACCACGGGTCGCTGAGCATGTGCAGCGACAGCTGCACCATGCCGCTGCGTCCGGTGCGGATCGCCCGCGCCGCGCTGTTCGGCCGGTAGTTCAGCTCGTCGGCGGCCGCCAGCACACGTGCGGCGGTGGCCTCGGCCACACCGGCGCCGGATGCGGCCCCCGCCCGTCCGGAGAACACGTACGACACGGTCGCTGTCGACACGCCGGCCCGTTCGGCGACCATGCGCAGGGTCGGGCGCCGGGGCGCCTGGTGCTCGCTCTTCGCCATGTCTCAGCCCTTCGATCCGCTGAAGGCGATGCCCTGGATGAACTGCCGCTGCAGGACCATGAAGGTCACGAGCATCGGCAGGGTCGCCAGCAGCGCGCCCGCCATCAGCACCGGGTAGTCGGTGCCGTGGATGCCGACCAGCTGCGAGAGCCCGACCGACAGCGGCATCTTCGCGGGGTCGGTCGTCACGATCAACGGCCAGAGCAGATCGTTCCAGGACCACAGCACGGTGAACACCACAAGTGCGATGATGCCAGGCTTCGCCAGCGGAACCATGATCCGCCAGAAGGTCTGCCACGGATTGGCTCCGTCGATGCGGGCGGCCTCCTCGAGCTCGGCGGGCATCGACAGGAAGAACTGCCGCATCAGGAAGGTGCCGAAAGCACTGAAGATGCCGGGCACGATGAGCGCCTGCAGGGTGTTGAGCCAGCCGAGTGCCTGGATGATCTCGTACTGCGGCAGCAGGTAGAGCTGCGAGGGCACCATGAGCACCGAAAGGAACACCACGAACAGCGCGTTGCGTCCCGGGAAGGGGATGCGCGCGAACGCGTAGCCCGCCATGGTGCACAGCACCACCTGGCCGACCGTGCGCCCCACGGTGAGCCACACCGAGTTCAGGAACATCTGTCCGAACGGCATCGAGTCGAACACCTCGGCGAAGTTGGTGAACACCCATTCGCGCGGCACGAACGACGGCGGCACCTGCACCGAGTCGGACAGCGTCTTGAACGAGGTCAGCAGCTGCCAGACGAAGGGGAAGACCATCAGCACCGCACCGAGGATGAGCACGAGGTGCACGATCCAGATGCCGCGGTTCTTCGGCGTCCCGGAGCGGCCGGCGGAGGCGCCGACCACGGCGCGCGTATCGAGCGAGACGTCACTCATAGTGCACCCACTTCTTCTGCAGACGGAACTGCACGATCGTGAGGATCAGGATGATCACGAGCAGCAGGAAGGCCACGGCGGCCGCATAGCCGCGGTCGTTGTCGAGGAAGCCCGCCTCGTAGAAGAGATAGACGACCGTGCGGGTGTTCGGCATCGCGGGGTTGCTGCGTCCGAGCATCATGTAGATGAGGTCGAACACCTGCAGCGCCCCGATCACGCTGATCACGCTGACGAAGAAGATCGACGGCGACAGCAGCGGGATCGTGATGGAGAAGAACTTGCGCACGGGGCCTGCGCCGTCGAGGTCGGCGGCCTCCATGATCGTGTCGGGGATGCCCTGGAGACCGGCGAGGAAGATGACGATGTTGGTCCCGAGTCCCGCCCAGATGCCGACGACAGCGATCGCGACCAACGCGGTGTTCGGGTCGGTGAGCCAGCTGCGCCCCTCGATGCCGATCGCACCGAGCGCGGCGTTGAGCACCCCGTAGTCGCCGTTGTAGATCATGCGCCAGACCAGCGCGATGGCAGCCGGCATGGTGACGACGGGGATGAAGTACAGCGTGCGGTAGGCACTGCGACCCTTGAGCCCCGCCGTGTTCAGCAGAGCGGCGATCCCGACCGCGAGCGGGATGCCGATGAGGGCGATGATCGTGTAGATCGCGGTGTTGCGAAGGGCTCCGATGAGCTCGGGGTCCTGGAACAGGCGCGTGTAGTTCTCGATGCCCACCCACTCGGATCCGCCGAACGGGCCCGACTTCGTGAACGAGATGATGAGCGTGCGGACGGTCGGCCAGAGATAGAACACGGTGATGCCCAGTGCGGTCGGCCCGAGGAAGACCAGCGCCCACCAGGGCGAGGCTCCCGGGCTCCGCCGGCGGCGGCGGATGCCGGAGCCCTGCGGCTGCGGCATCCGCTGCGCCGTCTCGACCGCACGAGGTGCGATGACGGTCATGCGGTCACTCCTGCTCGGCGTCCAGTGCCGCCTGCATCTGGTCGGCGAGGTCCTGGAGGCCCTCCTTCGGGGTCACCGCTCCCGACCACACCTGCGAGAGCACCTCGCTCTCGATGCTCGTCCAGGCGGAGGTGTTCTTCGACACCGGGTACGGCACGGCGTTGTCGAGGGCGTCGATGTAGACCTGCAGGTCGTACTGCGGCAGGGCGTCGACCCATGCCTGCTGCATTCCCGTGAATGCGGGGATCACGGTGCCGGTCTCGGCCTGGATCTTCGCGGCCTGCTCTCCGGAGGCGAACTCCGCGAACGCCTTGGCCTCGGCCAGGTGCGCGCTCTTCGCATTCGCGACGTTGCCGACGCCGTGGATCACGCTCTGGTTCCCCTCGACGCCCGCCGGGAGCGGGGCGACGTCGACGATGTCGCCGATGTCGGCGTTGTCGGCGTAGGCGATCGCCGCCCACGACCCGTTCTGGAACATGGCGACCTTGCCGGAGAGGAAGAAGTCCTCGGGGTTGGTATCGGTCATCTGCTCCGCCGTGGGCGAGGACCCGGCGGCGATCAGATCGGTCCACAGCTCGATGCCCGCGAGCGCCTCCGGCGAGGCGTATCCGCTCTTCGTGCCGTCGGCCGAGATCACCTCACCACCGGCCTGCGCGATGGAGTTGTAGAAGTTCTCCTGGCCGTACTGGCTGGCCGCCACTCCGAACTGGCCCTTCGCGGGATCGGTGAGCTTCGCGGCAGCGGCGGTGAAGTCGTCCCACGTCCAGTCCGCCGACGGGTACTCGACGCCGGCGGCGTCGAACAGCGCCTTGTTGTACCAGAGGGCGACGGTGTCGAAGTCCCTCGGGGCGCCGTAGAGCTTGCCGTCGTAGGTGTAGAGGTCGATCAGGCCCTGCGGGTAGTCGGCGGCGTCGATCCCCCCGTCATCGAGCGGGGCGAGCTGACCGTTCGAGGCGTAGAGCGGGAAGTTCGGGCCGTTCATCCAGAAGACGTCCGCCGCCGAGCCGCCGGTCGCGGCCGTCTGCAGCTTGGTGAAGTACTCCTTGTACGGCGTGACCTGGACGTCGACCGTGACGTTCGGGTTCTCCTTCGTGAACGCCGCGGCGATGTCCTCCATCGCCGGCTTCTGGTTCTCGTCCCAGATGGCGTAGCTGAGGGTCACGTCGCCGTCGGAGCCGCCGCCCGTCGAGGCGGAGCAGGAGCTCAGGGCGAGGACGGCGACCGCTGATGCGGCGAGTGCGCCGAGAGCGCGGCTGGTCGTACGGGGCATCGGTGTCTCCTTCGACAGGTGCACGAGTGCGGGGGGTGTTAATCGTTTAGCGTTAATCGATTAGCAAGGAGGATAACGCGACGGAACCGCCCGTCGCAACCCCGGATCAGAAGAGGGAGCCGAGAGCCAGGCCGAGGCCGGCCGCGAGCACGCCGAGCAGCAGCATCCCGATCGCATTGAACGCGGATGCCCGGCGTTCGCCGTCACGCCACAGAGCGACCGTGTCGAGCATCGCCGTGCTGAACGTCGTGTAGCCGCCGAGCAGCCCCGCCCCGAGGAGGAAGGCGGCATCCGGCAGCGCGGCGGTGACGAGCCCGAGCGCGAACGATCCCGAGATGTTCACCAGCAGGATGCCCCAGGGGAAGCGGCGTCCGGCCAGACGAGCGACCCCGAGGTCGACGAGATAGCGCAGCACCGCGCCGATCCCTCCGGCGAGCGCGGCACCGAGGAACAGCAGCGGACTCACGATGCTCTCCCGGTGCGGGGGCGACCGAGATGCAGCCCCAGTGCCGCCGCACCGAGGCCGAGCACGAGGGTGCCCACCGCGTAGACGATGGCGAGGATCGGCGCGCGCGTCCACAGGTCGAGCGTGCCCGTCATGAAGGCGCTGTACGTCGTGAAGCCTCCGAGCACGCCGGTTCCGAGCATCAGCCGCAGGTCGGCCGATGCCGGAAGACGTGCGGCCAGCACGCCGATCAGCAGCGCACCGACCACGTTCGCGATGAGCACCGCGACGGGGAATCCCCCGGTGTCCGGGAGCACGAGCCCCAGGCCGAGCCGCGCCGCCGTACCCATCGTGCCGCCGGCGGCGACGAGGAGGATGCGGCGGAAGTTCACGTCCGCCACTGTAGTCCCCGACTGGCAGTGCGCCGTTCGGATGTCAAGGCGGTGGATACCGGATCGCGAACAGCGTTGACTGACGACATGAATCCCCTGTGGAAGCTCGACCGGACACTGCCCGCCGGATCGCCCTTCGAGCCCGGAGCCCTGCACGACGTCGTGATCGTGGGCGCCGGGATCACCGGCCTCTCGACGGCGGTGATGCTCACCAGGGCCGGCCTCGATGTCGCGGTGATCGACGCGGGCGGCATCGCCCAGCTCGCGACGGGCGCGAACACGGGAAAGCTCTCCCTCTTGCAGGGCGCACAGCTCGCGACCATCCGACGGCACCACCCGGCAGCGCTCGTCCGCGCGTACGTCGACGCCAACCGCTCGGGGATGGAGTGGCTGCTCGCGTTCGCGGAACTCGCGGGAGTCCCCTTCACGCGCCACACCGATCACTCGTACGCCCAGGGTCCCGCCGGGAAGGACACCGTCGACGAGCAGCATTCCGCCGCACGCGAGGCGGGCGTGCCGGCGAGGCTGCTGCCGTCCACCGCGCTCCCCGCGACGCCGTTCCCCGTGGCCGCCGCCGTGGCGCTCGACGATCAGGTCGCGATCGACCCCGTGGCCGTGTCGGTGGCCCTCGCCCAGGAGCTGCTCGCCGCGGGCGGCACGCTCCACACCGGCGTCAGAGCGACGAGGACCAGGGCGCTGACCGGACGTGTCGACACCACGCAGGGCCCGCTCTTCGCCGACCACATCGTGCTCGCGACGGGCACCCCGATCACCGATCGCGGGCTGTACTTCGCCAAGACGCGGGGGCTCCGGTCCTATTGCGTGTCCTTCCGGGTGCCGGACGACCTCCCCGAGGGGATGTTCCTCTCCGTCGACGGACCGACGCGCTCCATCCGCCCGGTCACCGCAGCGGACGGCCCCGGCGGCGACGCGCGGCTCGTCGTGGGCGGCAACGGCCACCCGGTCGGTCGCTCGGACGGCGAGGCGGCAGCCGTGGAGGATCTCATCGCCTGGACGCAGCTGCACTTCCCCGGCGCCGAGGAGACCCATCGGTGGTCGGCGCAGGACTACGAGTCGCACGACCTCATCCCGTTCGTGGGGGCGATGCCCCGCGGCCTCGGTCGCATCCGCTTCGCGACGGGCTACGCCAAGTGGGGGCTCTCGAACGCTCCCGCCGCCGCGCAACGACTGACCTCCGAGATCCTCGGCACGCCCCGACGCGACCGCCCGAGCTGGATCACGACGATCGGCACGCGCCTGACGGTCCCCGCCGACATCCGTCGTGGGGCCGTGGAGGGCGGCAAGGTCGCCACGGCACTCGTCTCCGGTTGGGCGGATGCCGAAAGTCGCCGCACCCCCGTCCCCCAGCCCGCCGAGGGTGAGGGTGTGGTGGCGAATCGGGCCGGGCGCCCGGTCGCCGTCTCCACCGTGGACGGTGTGACCCGCGCCGTCAGCGGCGTGTGCCCGCACCTGGGCGGGGTGCTCGCCTGGAACGACGCGGAGTGCTCCTGGGACTGCCCGCTGCACGCCTCCCGCTTCGATCCGGACGGCACGCGTCTGGAGGGTCCGGCGCTGCGGGACCTCACCCCGCTGTCGCCGACGGACCCGGAGTGATGTCGCCGGCGGGAGGGGCACCGTCCCACCCCTGCTGCGGCGTGTCGCCGTTCTCTCGGAACACGTACTGCGACACGAGCTTGCGCTGACTGCTCGACCAGTCGATGGCGGGTCGACGCTGCTCCGGCGGCAGGTAGCCCAGCCGATAGACGGCCATGAGCTCGAGGTCGTCCGGCACCCGCAGCAGCTGGACGATCTCCTCCCAGCGCCCCGGAACCTCCATCGGGAACGAGATGAACTGGATGCCCATGCCGAGCTCGACCGTGGTGAGCCAGACGTTCTCCATCGCCGCGCCCATGCTGAACATCGAGTAGAACGAGGAGAGCTGTCCCGGCCGGTACTCGCTGCGGTCGAGCATCACGCCCAGCAGCAGCGGTGATCCCGCGACGAGCTTCCGGTTCTCGGCGCCGAGGGTCTTCGGCACCCCGAAGGTGTTCATCAGCGTCTGCCCGCGCTTGGTGAACACCTGACTCGTGAACGGCCGAAGAGCGGCGGGCAGCTTGTCGAACAGCATGCCGCTGCGCTTCTCCTCCATCTCAGCCTGGCTGAAGCGGAAGTAGGGCTTGTAGCGCTCGAAGAACGTGCCGTTCGACATCGCCTCGGTCATGCTCTCCCCCGAGATGCGGGCGATCTGCTCGATCGTGTCGCGACTCTCGATCACGACGAACCGCCAGGGCTGACTGTTCAGCTGCGAGGGGGCACGCCCTGCGGCCTCCAGGAGGATGCGCTGGTGATCCTCGGAGACGGGGTCGGGCAGGAAAGCGCCGTTCGTGGTCTTGCGGCGTCGGATGGCATCGAGCAGTTCCATACGTTTCACTTCCGGTCGGCGGCGGATCGCGAGAGCACCAGCCCCGCGACGATGAAGGGAGCAGCGGCGAGCGCGACCAGCGGGTGCCGTCGGGTGTGAGTGCCGAGGTAGGGGATCGCCGCGAGGGGCACGGCCGCGGGCAGCAACGCGAGAGCGGCACGGCGCCCGGCGGTGCGGGGACCCCGCGACCAGCCCGCCACGAGGGCGGACACAGAGGTCGCGCACGTCGCGATGTACAGCGCGTGGTGCAGCCAGCGGAAGCGACGGGTGTCGATCAAGCGCAGGGCGACGGATGCTCCGAGCGCGACGTTCACGGCGTAGGCCGTGGCCGCAGCGATGAACAGTCCCGTCGATCCTGGGTCGTCGCGCCGTCTCATGGCATGACCCTACGCCCGGACCCGGGCGACGACCTCCCCCTTGCACCCGAGTGAGGCGGTCCGGTACGCGCTGTGCCCGGACGGAGAAGCCCCCTCGTGCGCGAGATCGCACACGAGGGGGCTTCTGCCGTCGAGCCCGGAGCTACAGGTTGCCGTCCGCGTAGACCCGAAGCGCGTCGCGGACGAACTCGGCGCCGTGCGTGCCTCCGGATGATGTCGCGTAGTTCGCACCGAAGCTCGGGTCCGCGACGTACATCTCGCCGAGCCCGATCACGTACGCCTTGACGTCACCGCCGGAGGCGGCGGCAGGTGTACCCGGGATGCCCGTGAGCCACTCGACGTGACGCCGAGCGACCTCCTGGGCCGCGGGGGACGCCGGATCGATGCCGCTCTCCGCCGCGGCGATCCAGTCGCGCCCGAGGTCGGACACGCGCCGCTGCCAGTCGGTGCGCTCGGCGTCGGTCATCCCCCGCCACCAGCTGTCGCCGTCGGCGTACGCCTTCTCGCCCCAGCGCTCCTCGACCTCCTGCTTGTAGCGGGTGTGATCGAAGCCGTCGAACATGTTCTCTGCCATGAGGTTCTCACCTCCTCTCAATGCCGTGATGGTGGATTCGACCGACGCGATCTGCCGCGCCAGCCGGGTCTGCTCTTCGCGCAACAGCGCGAGATGGGTCTCGAGTGCCGTCGCCTCGCTGCCGGCGCCCTCGCCGACCGATGCCGCGCCGAGCACCTCCGCGATCTGCGGCAGTCCGAGTCCGAGCTCGCGCAGCAGCAGGATGCGCTGCAGACGCACGAGCGCCTGCCCGTCGTAGTGCCGGTAGCCGTTGTGGGCGATGCGCGACGGCGGCAGCAGACCGATGTCGTCGTAGTGCCGCAGCGTGCGGCTGGTGGTGCCGGCGAGGCGGGCGATCTCCTGGATCGACCAGTCCTCCTTCTCCATCGCTCCTCCTTCCTTCGTGCTCTGCGTGGTGTTGTCTTGAACTCTAGAAGTTGACGTAGCGTCAAGGTCAAGACGATCGCCGGATTCATGTCAAATTGATTGAAAATAAACAGGTCATTCTGTATGTTTCTGATCAGGCGTCACACGACGCCTCGACCGGAAGGAATTCAATGAAGAATCGATCCAAGGCCCTCACGGGGGCCGTACTGGCAGTGGGGCTCATCGTGGCCGGCGCCACCAGTGCACAGGCTTTCAGCGGCAGCCGCAGCGTCACCCTGCCGGGTACGAACATCAATCTTCAGGCGAACGCCTGGAGCCAGAGCGTGTTGAGCGGGGGTCGAGCCGACTTCGCCACGTCATCGAAGGCGACCGTCAACGGAAGCGCCAAGTCGGTTGCCACCATCAAGAACACCGCGACGATCGAGGCGCGAGGCGTCAATGCATCGATCTCGGTGCCGGGGGGAGTGAGCGTCGGGGGGTCGGCGTCCGCGAAGTCTCTGAGCTGGACGAACAACAACGCCTGGATCTCCGACCTCGGCGGCACGGCTTCGTACTCCGGGCTGACAGTCTCGGTGCACGCGAACAGCGCAGCTTTCGCGGTCCATCAGGGCGTGAAGAACTACGTCGACGTTTGGTCGTGGTAGACCTCACGCGTACGGTGGCCTCGGGTCAAGACCCGAGGCCACGACGCGCGGGGGCCGTCCCCGCGATCGTTGCTCTCACGGCGACACTGATCGGCTTGACCGGCTGCACATCTGCGGAGGACGAGCGGAGTGCCACGCAGGCCGATACATATGAGTACGTCGACCGCTTGAGAGGCGTCAATGACCTGGCGCACGCTTCGCTCGAGCTACCTGCAACTGCGACGCTCGCCGGGGTCGCAGCCATCTCCATGAGCCAACGGTACGTTGGGGCTGAGCCCGAGCCGATGGATGACGTCGAACTGAGGCGGCTCGCCGACCGCTCGCCAGAGGATGCTCCGGCGATCTTCTCCCAACTGTGCGAGATCTCATCCGGAGATTCCCGGAAGGCCCGCAGCGCTCTCTCGCCTGACGCCGCCGCCGCCCTCGACGCGCTCTCTGCGAAGGACCTACCGTCTATCGATGACGAGGACGCGGCCGTGTTGGCAGCCGACGTGTTGAGCGCAATGGCCTGTCGCGACGGAGTGGCCGCGGCCGCTGTGCCACACGACATCCGTGACAGACTGCAGCAATCCGTCGAGAGCTTTCCGTTGCCGTTCGTTTCATTGCAGCATCAGGGGCTCCTCGCGGAGTCCTCCTCGCCGACGGTGGCCCCCGAGGACATAGAGCAGCTTCAGTCAGAAATCGCGTCGGAAGGATGCACGCAGTGGCGACAGGCGTGGGCCACCGCCGCGTCACGAGCAGCGACGCTTCCCGACACGATCATGCAATGCGCGGAGAGCACGACGACGGAGTTGAACGACCCGACGGTGCTGTACTACTTCGTTTCCGCTCATATGCCGCCCGCCGTGCTGTCCGGCATTCTCGAGCACAACGCCGCTGCAGTGTCCGACTGGAGCCGCGTCGACGCGGTGTTCAGCACGGCGGCCGACGAGCCGACAGGACTGGGGACCGTCGCGGCGACTCGCGACGCGGTTACCCTCCTGAAGACGCGGGGGATCGATACGCCTCCGGATTGGATCGCGGAGGGTCTCGCAACGGCCTTGGAGGGCGACCCCCTGGCATGGTCCGACGCGGGCTCGGCCAGCGACATCCTGTATCTGTGCGAGTCCCTGGCCAGTGCATGCCCCGCGAGCGTGATCGAAGAGGTCCGCAGCACCGTGATGGCAAGCATCGAAGATCTGGGCATTCCGACACCCGGCGATGACCTGTCGACGGCGCGGATCCTCGAAGCGGCTGCCGTTGCCGAACTCGAACTTCCGGGCTGCACGCCCGAGACGGTGGACCAATGGGCCCAGGACGCTCCGTTGTCGCTCGCGATGCTCGCCATGTCTCAGAAGGAGTGCTGGGAGACTTTGTCCTTCTCCAAGCAGGACTATATCGACGACGCGTCCGCTGCCATGCAGACGACGGATTTCCAGTCGGCGGCCGGCTACGTGATCCTCCACGCGCTAGGCACCGATGGCAGCGGCGACAGCGAGATGCGCGACGCTGTGTCGGCGAGCCTCGACGGCCTTATCGCGTTGATCGATGAATCAGAGGGGACCGGGTATGTCACCAAGGCGCGCCCACTGCCACTGGAGTTGCTCCGTGCACGAATTGAGAATTGGACCGAGTGATCGATGCTTCAAGCTGAAGATGTGAGCTACCGATACCCCGGGAGTGCGCGCGGCATCTCCCATGTCAATCTGCAAGCGCACGCCGGCAGAGTCACAGCGCTGGTCGGACCATCCGGCTCCGGGAAGTCCACGATCCTCGCCTGCCTGGCCTCCGTGCTTCGGCCTGATTCGGGCCGCGTCACGTGGAACGGAACCGACACCTCCGCCGCCGGATCGCGTGCGTTGATCACGCAGAACAGCTCACTCTTCGAAGACCTGTCTCTGTGGGAGAACGTGGCTCTGGCGTTCGGCCCACCTCGACGCGCCTCGAAACGGCGCGCCGTCGCGGTTCTCGAAGGTCTCGGAATGCACGAGCTGGCGGACTCAGCTCCCTCCGCGCTGTCTCTCGGCCAGCGCCAACGAGCGGCCATCGCCGCGGCCATTGCCCAGGACGCGGACGTGATCCTCGCAGATGAGCCCACCGGAAGCCTGGATGAGGCGAACGGTCGGCGGGTGATGGCTGCGCTGAGAACCATCGCCGACCGAGGAAGCGCGGTTCTGATCGCCACCCACGACCCTCAGGTGATGAAGCTCGTCGACGCCGTCGTGACGCTCGAATCCGAGGGTGGAGAGCTGTGAGTTTTCCCCGCCCCAGCCAGTGGTTCGCCCTCTCCGTGCGCCGGCGATTCTCGACCGCCCGAGACTTGGTTCTCCCCGTCGCTTTCGCGACGCTCGTCCTGAGCGCCATCTTGACCCCGGTGGCCGTGCTCTCGGGATTCGTGAGGGCGCAGGAGGTCTCGAGCACAGCACTGACACAAGTTGACGTGACGCCGGCCGCAGGCGCGGAGGACCAGATCGGCGGCATCACATCGAAAGACATAGAGCGGATGGCGGCGATCTCTGGAGTCGTGGACGTTCTTCCGAATGCGTCAGTGGGGATCTACGCCGCCGACGGCAGCACGTGGGCCCTCACCCTTCATGTGCTGAACCCGGCCAATCTCCCACCGGACCTGCCTGAAGCTGCAGCAGGCGAGGTCGTCGGCGACGGGATCGTGGTTCCGGACAAAGCCGACGGATCGGACCTGTCTGCTCTCGTCGGCGAAGCGGTTCCCGTCGCGTACACGCGGATGACGGGCGACAGCACCGGCGAGTTGAGCGAACGCGAGGTGCATTTCGTCGCGTCCTATGAATCGACCTGGCAGGGCTATGGTCCCGGAGTCGCCCTCGCATCCGAAGATCTGGTGCTCGAGCTCCTGGCGGCGCGGGGAGGCTTGCCTGCCGACGATTATCTTGCGACTGTCGGATTGACGGCGGTCACCGTGACCTCCGCATCGTCCGACGAGGTACCGCAGGTCACTGCCGAGCTCCGGGATCTGGGATTCACCGCCGTGCCGGTGGGCGACCGACTCGGAACTCTGCCGGGGATCTTTGCGATCTTCCCGCAGATCCTCCTGGTCGCCGCATGCGGGAGCGCCGTCCTCCTTCTGCTCCAGCTCTCTCGTGCTGTGCGCGGTTCCCTGGAACGCAGAGCCCCGGAGTTCGCACTCCTCCGGATCCACGGGTGGACATCCCGCGACGTCAAGCACCTCATCGCTCTCGACGTCGCGGCCGGCAGCCTCGCCGGTGCGTTCGGCGGTGCGCTGGCGGGCGTGTCGATCGGCGCGTTGCTCGTCGTCGCGCTCGTGCCCGGTGTCGCTCCGCCATTGGTTCTCACCGGCGCGCTCGCGGTGCCTGTCCTGGCACTGGTCGTGGCCCTCTTCTGCCTCGTCGTCTCCGTCGTCGCCTCACGGCGGGCCTTGAAGACCGATCCGTTCATCACCGTCATGTCGAGGAGCAGATAGTGGCACCGACGATCACGACCGAGGATGGCGCCATCGACAGGTCGACGGTGCACCGATCGTCATCTGACTCCGTGCTGCCCACGGGGTTCATCGACAACGGTGCGGACTTCGCGATCACGTTGAGAAGACCCCCTGATCAAGTCTTCGCGGGCGACCGCTTCGATTCACTGTTTCTCGCTGAGATGATCCGACAGTCGACTATCATGATCTGTCACCTCGGGTATGGCGTTGCGCCTACCCAGCAGTTCATCATGCTGGGGCTCGGCTTCGAGATGACGAGCCCGCAGCGGCTGAGCACCCGACTGAAGGCGCGAGCATGGGCGGAGTCGCCGAGGTTCGCCGCGGATGGGCAGCTCCGGTCCACGCGGATCCGCTTCGAGTTCAACGATGAACAGGGAAGCCTCGCGTCAGGGTACGGCGATGCGCGCATCGTCGACAGCTCCACCTATCGACGCTTCCGGGGTGCGCACGCAGATGCGCAGCCGTCGTCCGGACGTCCGGCGAGCAACATCCGTGCGAGCCAGATAGGAAGACACTCCGAGATCGACGTGGTCATCCGGCAAGTAGACGACGAGACCACACTCGATGTCGACGGGCACCACCCGTTCTACTTCGATCATCCACTCGACCACGTCCCGGGGGTTGCCGTGATAGAGGCATTCCGACAGTCGGTCGCTGCGCTCACACGCTGCCCCACCGCCGAATTCGAGACGTTCGACGCCGTCTACTCAAGCACCGTCGAGTTCGGCACGGAAGCCCTCCTCGACGTTCGCCCTCGTCCCGGCACACGGGATGTCGAGTTCATCATCGTCCAGGACGGAAGGCATGCTGTCTGCGCCTCCGCGAAGCTGCAGACGAGTCCCTCAACCAGTATCTCCGAAGATCCGGTCCGCCTCATCGATGAACTCGACTCTGCGGTCGGTGTGTGACACGGCCTTCACCAGGACATGCCACATCTCGCCGACGCGTCCCCTGAGATCAGCCCGCCCCGTGAGCGTCTCGGACACCAACTGAATCCCGGTGAAACTGGGAATGATGAAACGGGAAAGGACCTCTGGGGGAATCTCGCCGTTCGTCTCCTTGTTCGCATCGGCTGCACGCGCGAGCTCAGTGAAGAGCTCGAGCCAGTCGAGGTAGGGATCCGTGACGGGTCGGCTGAAGATGGAAGAGTCCGTGGTGAGCCGAACCCCGGCACGCACAATCTCTTCGTCCGTCAATCGTCGCGCGAGGTCCTCGCAGAGCAGCATCATCTGCGTGATGGCCGGGCGCTCCACCGAGAGGATCTCGGCGGCGGCCTCACGCACGATACGGTGCTGTTCGTCGACCAGAGCTCGAGCGACATCTTCCTTGGAGCGAAAATGAAAATAGAGCGCGCCCGCAGTCACTCCGGCGGCGTCCGTGATTTCCCCGAGCGTAGCGTTGGCGTATCCCGACCGACGGATCGCCACCGCGGCGCCTTCGAGTATTCTCCGTCGAGTCGTGCGCGCCCGTTCCTGCATCAGGTCTCCAGGTGTTCAGGGGTCGTCAGTACTCTACCGTCCGCCGGTGCCGCCCGTGCCCGCCGATGAGCGGCACCGGTTCGCTTCCGTCGACGGCAGAAGTGGCACTGATCGGGAGCAGCGGATTCATCGGCAGTCACACCAAGGCCGCCCTGGCCGAACAGGGCGTCACCGTCCGGACGCTCTCGCGGCGTGAGATCGGACCGGCGGGCCGCCCCGTCGACATTCGAGACGCTCGCGAACTCCGGCTGGCTTTGACGGGCGCCACGGCAGTCGTGCACTCAGCCTCCTATATCGGGAGCGACTCGAGCCTGTGCAGATCGATCAACATCGACGGCACGCGCAACGTCGTTCGAGAATGGCAGGAGAACGCCCACGGGCCACTGGTCTACGTCAGCACCGCTGCGGTATACGGCGATCACCGATTTCACGATCTGGTCGAAGGCGCTCGAGAGCCCGCGCCGCGAACGGTCCGCAGTCAATCACGTCGCGAAGCAGAACTCATCGTTCTCGACGCAGGCGGAACGGTCGTACGACCGCATCTGGTGCTCGGCCACGGAGACCGTTGGGTTGCTGACGGAATCCGCGATCTCCTGACCAGATTCGGCTCGCTGGGAGACGCGGGTTCGGCGCGCCACACCGCGATCGAGGTCACGCTTCTGGGACGCGTACTCGCCGAGCTCGCTGTCAGCCCGCGGCGGTGGCCAGCGGAGGTCTTTCACGCCGGGAACGCCGAACCCATCACGGTGTCCGCGTTGATCGATCTGCTCGGCGTCCCGGCGCCAGGGCCACGGAGTGACGCTGCAATCATGACGGATATCGCGACGCATCCCGCCTATCGCTTCCTTGCCGCCGATCGACACTTGAATGTCGACAAGCTCGCCCAGGTGTACACGGGGAGCCTCACCTCGCCGTTCTCACTCGCGCCCTCGTCTGCCGCGTGGTACCTCTCCCGCTCGTGACGTCGGGCACCAGGGTTCGTCGCCGCGGAGCACTATCTCCCAGACACCCTTGACAGGATCGAGATATATCGTGTTATTGTGGCAACACACGATATATCGTGACCCTCAACCCAGGAGAAGCAGACATGACCGAGAAGTGGCTCATCGCCCCCGGCGAGGAACGCGTCATCGACATCGAATCCGTCACCCGCCTCAAGGTGGGCCTCGTCGGCGGACAGGTCGACATCATCGCCCACGACGAACCGGGCATCCGCATCGAGGTGCACGGCGTCACCACCAAAGACCTGCGCGTCGAGGCGCACGACGGCGAGGTCGAGATCGACCACCCGCAGCTGGGTTGGGACAACTTCCTCGAGGTGTTCCGCAACTTCGGCTCCGGCGGCCCCCGCGCCGAGGTGAGCGTGGCGGTCCCCCGCGCGATCGCCCTGAACCTCGGCGTCGTCAGCGCCGGCGCGCTGGTCTCCGGACTCCGCAACGACGCCAGGCTCAACACCGTGTCCGGCGACATCATCGTCGACACCCTGATCGGCGACCTCACGGTCAACTCCGTCTCCGGCGACGTGCAGGTGCGCGGCCTCACCGGCTCGATCACCGCGAACAGCGTCTCAGGCGACGTGGCCGTCACAGGCACCGTGCGCCGTGCGACCGTCGACATCGTGTCCGGCTCCACTCTGGTCGATGCCGCGGGCGACGTGAACACCATCAACGTCAACTCGGTCTCCGGCGGCACCACCGTGCGCCTCGACGAGTCACTGGCCGCGAACTACGTCATCCGGTCCCTGAGCGGACGCCTGCTGATCGACGGCGTCGAGCGCAGCACCTCGGGCCCCAGCAACTACACCGGCACGACCGGAGAGCTCGCCGGACGATTCGTCGACCTGCGCGCGAACTCCGTCTCGGGCGGGGTTACCGTGCTCCGTCGCACCCCGGCATCGATCACGGAAGACGAGGAGTGGGAAGCATGAGCCCCGCCGTCTTCTCCCACGGCGACCTGCGCCTGTACCTGCTCTCGCTCCTCGCCGAGGCGCCGCAGCACGGGTACGGCATCATCCAGTCGCTCACCGATCGCACCGGCGGCACCTACACGCCCAGCGCCGGCACCATCTACCCGCGACTCGCGAAGCTCGAGGAGGAGGGCCTGGTCACCAAGACCGTCGACGGTCGCACCACGATCTACTCCATCACCGATGCCGGCAGGGCAGAGCTCGCCTCTCGCGAGGGCGACCTCGCCGGCATCGAGGCCGGGCTCACCGACTCGGTACGCCTGATCGCGAGCGAGGTGCGACAGAGCGTGCAAGACGCGATGAAGAGTCTGCGCGCCGACCTGGCCGCGGCAGAGAAGGGCGAGCGCGCGGCGGCGAAGAACCGGCCTCGTACGGCGACCGACGATTCCCGTCTCGTCAGCCGCGAGGAGATGCACCGTGCCGACGCCGTGATCAACGCCTTCCGAGCCAGGGTGCGCACCGACCTGCGCACCCATATCGCCAAGGGCGGCACGCTGTCGCCGTCGGTCGTGACCGAGCTCGAGACGGCACTGGACACTGCGGCACGCGGCGTGACGGTCGCCCTGAGCGCTTCCCGGTCGTGAGCGGGTCGACCCGCGCCGCAGCGTCTCCGCGGCCGGAAGAGACCCCACCCCGGACAGAGCCTTCCTCTCCGATGACGCAGCCGTCGCTCGGCGCCGCGCCGGTCTTGCACCCCGCACCGTCGGCACGACGTCACGGCATCGTCATCCACAGGGGGTGACATACACAGAAGAGGCCCCGCAGGCGATACGCCTGCGGGGCCTCTTCTGTGTTCGGAACCGCCCGCTACTGCTCGGGCCAGATCTCTTTCTGCTCGTCCGGCACCGACTCGCCGAGCGGCACGACCAGGATCGAACGATGCTGTCGGTGCGCAAGACGTGCGGCGACCGATCCGGTGAAGAACTCCCTGATCGACTCGCCGATGCCGCGTTTGCGCGTGCCGACGACGATCAGCTGGGCGTCGAGCTTGTTGGCGAGCTGCTTGATGGCCAGGGCCGGGTCACCGACCAGCTGCCGAGCCGTCCAGGTGATGTCGGTCCCCGCCAGAAGTCGGGCGGCCGTGGCCTCGACCGCCTCGAACTCCGCGGCGCCGGCGTCGAAGTTGATGTCGATCGGAGCCGAATGGACGTAGCCGTCCGGGTCCTCGTACGTCACGAAGCGCGTGACGTCGACGTGCGCGACGACCAGCGGCGCGCTCAGCAATCGCGCGTAGCGGACAGCCTCGTCGATCACGTGCCGATCCTGGTCGACCTGCATGCCGACGATGACGGCTTTCTGCAGCGCCGCGTTCTGTGCGGCCTCGTCGGAGGGAGTAGAGGTGTTGTCGGTCATGGAGATCGTTCCCTTCACCTGCCTGGCGTCGGCCAGAGGGTCTTACCCGCGTGCTATTCTGAATGCTACTCTTACCGGCTTTAGACCGGTGTCGTGAAAAATGCCGCGGGCCTTCAAACCCGCCGCTTAACTCGTGAGGGGGTCTCGCGCATGGGCCGTGGCCGTCAGAAGGCGAAACACACCAAGATCGCCCGCGAACTCAAGGCGTACAGTCCGTCGGTGAACTACTCCGCTCTCGAGCGCGAGTTGGCTCACCCGACCGACGAAGACGCATATGTCGACAAGTGGGCCGATGACTATGCCGACGAAGACGAGGACGAACTAGAGAAGGCCTGACCGCCCCTCTGTTCGTCACACCCGCACGTGGTGCGGGTGTTTCGTCGTGGCCTGGTGCCGAGGAGACAATCTCGGCACCAGTGCTTCATTCGTCGTGCGCGGGGTTCGGCAGCTGAGAGGATCTCCTCATGGCACGCGTCGTCTCCCTCTATCGCCACCCGATCAAGGGGCTCACTCCCGAGCACCGCGACTCCCTGACCGTGCACCCCGACGGCAGAGTCGCCGGCGACCGCGTGCTGGCGTTCCGATTCGCGGATGCCGCTGAGCCGGAGCACCGCGACGGCGTCGATCACTGGCCCAAGGCCAAGGGACTCGCCCTGCAGGACTTCCCCGGTCTCGCCGCGCTGCACACCCGCTATGACGACGAGACGCGGCGCATCCGCATCGAGCACGCCGGCGCGACTCTCGTGGAGGCCGACCTCGACGCACAGGGACGGCGCGATCTCGCGGATGCTCTCTCCGAGTTCGTCCTCGCGACCCCGGAGGGGCGCCGCCTTCGTCGGCCAGGCCGGCTCCCGCTGGTGCTCGTCGGCGACGGGCAGACGCCTCGCTTCCACGACCGCGCGCGCGGCTACGTCTCGGTGCATGGCCGAGGCAGCGTCCGCGCACTGGGAGAAGCGCTCGGGATGGGCATCGACGACCGGCGCTTCCGCTCGAACATCGTGATCGACGACGCCGCTGCGTGGCAGGAGCTCGCGTGGACCGGCGAGGTGTGCATCGGCGATCTCACCTTCCAGACCGCCGGTCCCATCGTGCGCTGCCTCGCGACCCATGCGAATCCCGACACCGGCGTGCGCGACGCGAAGGTGCTCACCACTCTCACGGGAGCGCTCGCGCAGCAGGAACCGACCCTCGGACGCCTGCTGCTGCCCGGCTGGACGCCGTCGGATGACGGCTCGACCCCCGGCGGCGGAGTGATCCACGTCGGTGACGAGGTCCGCGCGCACCTGGCGTGATCCTCGAGTGCCTCGACGAGGTATGTCAGCGCTCCCTTTCAGCGGCACGAGTGCGGCTGTGTTGTGATCATCCCGGGGTTGTGAGCGCAAACATTTTCTGATTTGATGTGCATGTGATCGACGGCGCCTCGGCGTCACTCCCCCGCCCAGGGCGATCCGCAGGAACATGACCTCAAAGAGGAGAACAGCATGGCAATCACCCCTCGCTTCACCCGCACTGCCGCGATCGTCGCGGTCGGCGCGGTGTCGGCCTTCGGCCTCGCCGCCTGCTCATCCGGCGATTCCGGTGACAGCGGCGCCAGCGGCGAACCCATCACGATCGAGTACCTGCACCGTCTCCCCGACGGCGAGGGCATGACGCCGGCGTCCGAGATCGTCGACCGCTGGAACGCCGAGCACCCCGACATCCAGGTGAAGGCGACGAAGTTCGACGGCAAGTCGAGCGACATGATCCTCAAGCTCGAGACCGACGTGAAGGCCGGCAACGGGCCCTGCCTCGCACAGACCGGCTACTCGGAGGTGCCGCAGCTGTTCGTGAAGGGACTGCTGCAGGACGTCGCCGATGAGGCCAAGAAGTACGAGGACAACTACTCCGCCGGAGCCTTCAGCGGCATGAAGGTCGGCGACGCCATCGTGGGCCTCCCGCAGGACACCGGCCCCCTCGTCTACTTCTACAATGAAGCCGAGTTCCAGGCGCTGGGCCTCGACGCACCGAAGACGCTCGACGACCTGACGGCTGACTCCGCCACGGCCGCAGCCGCCGGCAAGTACGTCACGGCCTTCACGCCCGACGAGGCGCAGAACTGGCTCTCCGCCCAGTCGGCCGCGGCGGGCGACACCTGGTTCACCACCGCCGGCGACGAGTGGAAGGTCGACGCCGAGGGAGCAGGCTCCGAGCGCGTCGCCGCGTTCTGGCAAGGCGTCCTCGACGGCAAGCAGACCCTCGCGACCGAGCGGTGGGGCGAGGGCTTCACCGCCGCGCTCAACGACGGCAGCCTCATCGGCCACATCGGGGCCGCGTGGGAAGCCGGGTTCCTCCTCGACTCGCTCGACGGCACGCCGGCCGAGGGGCAGTGGCGCGTCGCCCAGCTCCCCGACTTCGGCGCAGGCGCCATGAGCGGCCCCGACGGGGGCTCCGGCGTCTCGGTGATGAAGGGGTGCGAGCACCCCGCCGAGGCCATGGAGTTCAACGACTGGTTCAACACGCAGGTCGACGACCTCGCGTCGCAGGGCCTCGTCGTCGCCGCCAAGGGCGAAGTGGAGACCCCCGAGAAGATGCTGCGTCAGTTCGGCGGCCAGGATGTGCTCGCCGAGCTCGCCACCGCGACCGGAGATCTGAACCCCGACTTCCCGTATGCACCGGGCTTCTCGACGCTGTCGAAGATGAACGAGACCGCCGCGGCAGCCGTCGCCGGCACCGCATCGGTCGCCGACATCTTCACCACGGCTCAGGACACCGCGGTGTCCTCGCTGAAGGACCTCGGCCTCCCGGTCGCGGAGTGAGTCGACGAGAAGGCATCATCGGATGATCGACGGCGGAGTGCACGCGCAATCGTGCACTCCGCCGTCGTCTTGACATCGAGAGGCGACACCATGGTCACAGTGACCGAAACGCGAGGTGCGGCACCGGCGCCGACAGCGCGCATACCCGCGGGCCCCACCCGCCGGCGCCGGTTCGGGACCCGACGCGAAGGCCTCACGGGATGGCTGTTCATGACGCCGTTCGCCGTGCTGTTCGTGCTGGTCTTCCTGGTGCCGATCATCGTCTCGATCCGCTCGTCGTTCTTCGCGCAGGTGCCGGCAGGGGATGGACTCTACGGCGGCGGCGAGCTCGTCGACACGTTCGTCGGGCTCGAGAACTTCGTCACCGCCGCGACCAACGGAGCCTTCTGGACCGGCATGGGGCGCGTGGTCCTCTACGCGGCGCTGCAGATCCCCGTGATGATCCTCGTCGCCCTCGGACTCGCGTTGCTGCTGGACTCGTTCATCGTGCGTCGCCCGACGCTGTTCCGCCTCTCCTTCTTCCTCCCGTACGCGGTTCCCGGCATCATCGCGGCGATGATGTGGCTCTATCTGTACACACCGGAGGTGTCGCCCTTCCTGCCGTTCCTCCCCGAAGGCACCGACTTCATGGCGCCGGGCACGATCCTGTTCTCGATGGCGAATATGACGACCTGGACGTACACGGGCTACAACATGCTCATCTTCCTGTCGGCGTTGCAGGCCGTTCCGCGCGATCTGTATGAAGCAGCCCGCCTCGACGGCGCCTCCGGCTTCCAGATCTCGATGCGCATCAAGGTGCCGCTGGTGCGGGGAGCCGCACTCCTGGCGGTGCTGCTGTCGATCATCGGCACCATCCAGCTGTTCAACGAGCCGGTGGTGCTGCAAGCCGCGAACTCGTGGATGGGCAAGGACTTCACCCCCATGATGCTCACCTACAACACGATGATGGGCGAGATCTCACCGTCCGGCAGCGGTCCGGCATCGGCCTACTCGCTGCTCATGGCTCTGATCGCGGGTGTGCTCGCGATCGTGTACGCGCTGCTGCAGCGCCGGAAGGGCGACGCATGACCACCACGCGCCTCATCACCACCGAAGCATCCACACGTCGACGCCCTCGCCGTCCGCGCGATGTGGATGCCCCACCGCCCTCGATCGCGCCCACCCCGCTCGCGCGTGCGTTCGGCATCATCGCGCTCGTCATCGCCACGCTGTACTTCCTGGTGCCGGTGTACTGGCTCATCGTCGCCTCGACGAAGAACAACACCGACCTCACCTCGACCTTCGGCTTCTGGTTCGCCGGCTGGAACCTCGACACCAACTACGACAGCCTGATGAGCTGGACGCAGGGACTGTTCTGGCGCTGGGTGGGCAACTCGATGCTGTACTCCGTGAGCGCAGGCGTCATCGGCACCCTGTTCGCCGTGATGGCCGGCTACGCGATCGCGAAGTTCGCGTTCCCCGGCAAGCGCATCGCCGTGGGCGTGATCATGGCGGGGCTGCTGCTCCCCGTGGCGCTGCTGACCGTCCCGCTGTACATCGAGTTCCAGGCCCTCGGACTGACCAACACCGTCTGGGCGATCATCATCCCGTCGGCGGTATCGCCGTTCGGCGTCTTCCTCGGCATGGTCTACGCGCAATCATCGGTGCCGACCGAACTGCTCGAGGCCGCCCGCATCGACGGCGCCGGCGAGGCGCGCATCTTCTTCACGATCGTGATGCGCCTGCTGGGTCCGGCGATGGTGACGATCTTCCTGTTCATCTTCGTGGCCACGTGGAACAACTTCCTGCTGCCGCTCATGATGATCTCGAGTCAGGATCTGAAGCCCGTGACCCTCGGCCTCTACGGCATGGTGAGCTACTTCGCCCCCGACAAGGGCGCGGTCATGCTGGGCGCGCTGCTCGGAGTGATCCCGCTCGTGCTGCTGTTCTTCGCCCTGCAGAAGTACTGGCGCTCCGGCCTCGCCGCCGGCGCAGTGAAGGGCTGACCCTTCAACCGGAGTCCCCTGGCACCTCGACAACGCAATGACCGGAGGCCGCGCGCGCGAGCCTTCGGTCGTGCGTGACCAACGGGCAACCGAACACGCTTGCGAGCGCGACATAGGCCGCGTCGTAGGCCGTCACGTTCTGGCGGAGCGCCAGAATGCGCGGGATGAGGGGCAGCGTGGGGTACAGCTCGACCTGCAGCCGCGAGAGGTCGACGGCGGCGGTCTCGAGCGCGTCATCGGTCAGCTCGCCTCCACGGTTCAAGCCGCGCAACGCGGATGCCACCTCGACGGGAAGCAGATCGGGAGCGAGCAGCACCTCATCGGCCAGTCGCCGGTGAAGTGAAGAGCTCGAACCGACGTTGCAGAGCGCGTCGACCACGACGGAGGCGTCGACGACGATCATCGGTCGTCTCGCCCCTCTCTGATCGCCGCGACGATCGCCTCCGGCGAGATGACCGGTGCAGCAGGTCTCTCCGCGAGAGCGCCCAAGAGTTCAGGAACGGTGGGGCGGGACGCGAGGAGCGCCAGCTCAGATGTCAGGTACTGCTGCAGCGACTGCCCCCGTGCTTCCGCGCGTGCCGCGAGGACCGAGTGGATCGTCGGATCGAGGTCACGGATCAGCACGTTGGGCATGCTTTCAGTATGCATGCGTTCCTCTCGTTCGGCTATGGGGACCATCTTGATTCCTCGCGTGTTCTCGCCGCACGGCACGGGGGTGGCGCACCGGAGAATCGGGAGAACCCGATACCGGGCCCTGTCGTGCAGGAAGCCGCGTCCGCGCGTGCAGCAGAACGGCCCGGAGGATTCCCCTCCGGGCCGTTCTGCATCAGCGGATCAGCTGTGGCGGCGCCTCCGCAGCCAGAGGCCCAGACCGAGACCCATCGCGAGCAGGGCCGCGAGAGCCGCACCAGCCCAGATCGCCCCCTCCGCGCCGGTGGTCGCCAGGTTGCCGCTTCCCGCCGCCGCAGTGACCGCGAGGTCGCCGCGCGCCAGCTCGACACCCTGCGCGTCGGTCGCGACGAGCGCGTGTGCACCGGCGGGTGTCGCCGCGGGGATCGTGACGGTCGCCACGGCCTCACCGTCGGCAGACATGGTCAGCTCCCCGATGCGCACCGGCTCGGAGTGCAGCCAGAGCTGCACCAGAGCGTCGGGCTCGAAGCCGCTCAGCTGCACGGTCAGGGTCGCCCCGGCCGCCACAGATCCGATGGAGGGGGTGACGGTCGCCTTTTTCCCCGGCTTCGCCTTCTCGACCTTCACCGAAGCGCTGGCCAGCTCCGCACCCGCCGCATCCTGCACGATCACTCGGTGCTCTCCGAGCTGCGTGTTCGCCGGGATCAGCAGACGCGTCGTCAACGCGCCCTTGGCGTCGACCGCGGCATCCGTCAGCTTCACATCGTCGAGCCAGACCGACACCGTCGTTCCCGGGCCGAAGCCCGTGAGCGCCATGCCCACCGTCTCCCCGGCACGCACCGCGTCGGCGTCGAGTCCGAGCTTCGGATCGATCACCGGGTTGCAGTCGCTCAGGTCGTCGTCGGGACGCGTCTCGGGTGCGTGACCGTCCTGAGGGGCCGACGAACCGTACACGGCCATCTCCGCGACGGCCGCGAACTGCGTCCCCGAGATCGACGAGGTGGCGGTCACCCGGATGTAGCGGGCCGTGGTCTCCGCGAAGTCCACGTCCTGCCACTCGGCGGCGTTCTTCCACTCTCCCGAGGCGACGGGGGTGTACGTCTGTCCGTCGGTCGACACCGCGACCTCGTAGCCCTTGATCGGACCGTTCTGGTTGGCACCGCGGCGCAGGTACGAGATGCCGTCGACCTGCTCGGCGGCGCCGAGGTCGAACGTCACAACGTGCGGGTACGACGTCGCCGCCGAACTCCACCGACTGTGCCAGAACGTGCCGGCGTTGCCGTCGAGCATGTTCGCGGCCGCACCGTCTTCACCCGACGTCTCCTCGGAGCTCGCCGTCACGGAGATCTGCGAGTTGGGGATGCGGGCTCGCGAGGACACCGACACCTCCTGGGTGGTGGTGACCGAGCGCACATCGCAGTCCGCGAGGTACGTCGCGGCGATCCCGATGCCGACGGTCGTTCCCGCTGCCGCGGCCGGTGCGGTGACCAGCCAGGTGGTCTCCACACTGTCGCCGGCCGCGACCTCGCCGAACAGGTTCGACGAGCCGTCGGCGACCTCGACCGCGTAGCCCTCCGGCACCTCGAGCTGCACGCCGATGTTCTCGACGGCGATGGACTCGCTGTTGGTGAAGGTGGTCGTGAACGCGGTCTGCGCACCGGGGCTCAGCACACCCGCTTCGCCGGACACCGTCGCGCAGGGAGTGCCGCCGGTCGTGGGGCCGAGGTCGGTGACCGTGAAGTCGTCCAACACGAAGTCCACGTCCGGTCCCCCGACGCGCTCGAGTCCCACCCAGGTGTAGTCGCCGCATCCGACGATCACGTCCTGCGTGAACTCCGTCGTCTCCAGCGCCTGCGTGATCCCGGTGCGGCTGAGCGTGGTCGAGGTGACCGTGCCGCCAGACACCGCGTCGGTTCCGGTCAGCCAGCGGTACGCACCGCTCGCTCCGACCTGGTAGTCGAACCCGATGCGGTAGGAGTGTCCCTCCTGCAGCGGAACGAGCGTCGGGTCGGTGCGGTAGACGACTCCGTTGTTCTCGGAGTGCGACATGAGCGAGTGATCGCCGTTGAGCGTCGTGTCCACCGCGAGCCCCGCGAGGGGGCCGGCATCGAACGGCTTGGCGGTGTTGCGCCAGTCGCTGCTCGCATACGGGTCGTGCCGGCGCGAGATGCTCGTGCGCGGGTCGTCGATGCCGTTGGCGTCGCCCTTCACGAACGGCCCCCAGCCGGCCTCGTTGCCCTCGAAATCGTTCGAGTACACCGTGCCGGCCGCGAACGGCGCCGTGGTGTCGGCCGAGACGCGGGCATTGTCGATGCGGACCTTCGCGTCACCCGCGACGGCACCGATGGAGACGGTGACCTCACCGGATGCCGGAGCCAGGAACGACGTCGAGCCGCGCTGGTAGTACTGGCCCGCCTTGGAGTCGGCGCGCATGTAGTTGTACGTCGGCGAGAGGTTCCAGGTGCGCGTCACCGCGCCGGAGCCGGTGTCGACCGAGACGCTCACGTCACGGGTGGCGGTGGGGTCGATCTGCACCTGCGCGGAGAACGCGTACCGCTGCCCGGGAGTGAGTCCGGTCACCGTCTGCGAGATCGACGACGCGGATGCACCGAGAACGGCGATGTTGTCGCCCCGGGAGTCGTTCTTCGCGCTGCCCAGGTCGGTGCGCTCGATCGTCACATCCCCCTGCGGGTTCCAGACATCGAGCGAGCCGGAGTTGAACCCGGGGTCGTCGAGGCCGGCGTCGCGGTACTCGACGGCCGCACGCTGCGCACCACCCTGGGGCACCACCACGTAGGCCGTTCCCTTTTCTGCGCTGAGCGTCAGCTCACCGCCTGCCGCGTTGACCGTGCCGATCTTGACGCGCCCCTGGTCGCCGAGCTCGAACACGTCGAAGGCGGTGTTGCCGAGGAAGGCCTCGGTGAGGCCGAACGTCTTGTCTCCCCCGGAGGCCGAGTAGAAGTACATCTTGTCGGCGTCGACGGGCGAACCGGAGTCCTCGTTGGACTCCAGCGACTGCCACGGCAGCAGGTACGAGTCGCCGCGCAGCACCGTGGCACCGTCCATCGTGATGACCCTGGTGCTGCCGTCCATGCGCACCGCCACGTCGTCCGTCAGGGTCGCCGCGGCGCCCGCCTCGTAGGTGAGCAGGTCGAAGTGCTGCAGGAACTTGGTCGGCAGGCTCTGCTTCCAGATGTTGTCGACGAAGCCGTCCCAGTTGCGGTTTCCGACCCAGCCCTCGGCGTCGATCAGTCGCTGCTGGCCGAGCAGGGCGTCGTCGTTCCAGACGTCGGTCTGCCCGTTCTGGATGAAGCGCACCATGGTGGAGTTGATGCCCTTGTTGTCCTTGCCTCCGTAGGCCAGGTCGTTCGGCCAGTGCGACCAGACCGTGCTGTCGACGAACTTGTCGCCCCACTCGGTCGCGACCTCGAGGTCCATGCCGTTCAGCTCGTCCGCGAGCTCTTCGGCGACCCACCCGTTGGAGTAGTACACGTCGATGTAGACGCCGCTGAGGCCGGGGACCTCGTCGCGCAGCTGCTGGAAGCGGTCGAGCACCCGTCCGGTTCCGAGGTCGGTCTGCTGGTTGATGTAGTACGACTGGTCGAGCCAGTTCCAGCCCGGCTTGTACGGGGGCGTGCCGTCGAGGATCGCGGAGTCGAAGGCGTTCGCCTGCGGATACATCTCGGTGGCGTTGACGTGCACGCTCATGTCGGCGTTGAGCTTCGCGCCCTCGTCGACGAGGTTGTTCAGGTCGGAGAGGCCGCCCGCGCGCTCGTTGTAGTTCCCGCCGTAGTCGGTGTTCGCCGAGTCGTGGCCTTCACTGCCGTAACCCTTGTTGAGCACCCACTGGCCGAGACCGTCCGTCTGGTTCGCGATGCGCTTGGTGTTGTCGAGCACCAGGTCGAAGTAGTTCGTCGCGCTGGAGGCGAAGTTGAAGGGAATGCGGCTGACCACGCGCTCGGCGACCCGGTCGGCTCCGAGACGCGGGGTGTCGACCTCGCGGTAGCGGATCGCGGCATCCTGCCAGTCGACCCTCGCGTCGGCGTTGCGGTCGGCGGCGAGGAGGACGGTCACCTTGGGCAGGGCGTACGTCGTCACCCGGCTGTCGACGGCGGTGGTCGGATGGATCAGCCAGGCGCTGGAGCCGATCTCGGCCGTGCGTCCTGCGGCCTCGGTCACACGGGTGGTCAGGCGGGTGTTCCACGATGGGGTGCCGCCGGAGGCCTGGGTGGTCGCGTTGGTGATCACGCTGCCCACGAGAGCCCCGTTGCCGAGGAATGCGAAGGCCGCACCCTTCTGCCCGGTCGCCGTCGATGCGTTCACCGCGATGTGCTCATCGGCGTTCTTCGTGCTGTCGGGGCTGATCACCGTGCGATCGAGCACCGACCCGGCATCCGCGGCACTCGCGGAGAGGAAGGCGTTGTCGGGGAGACCGAGCGTGGTCACGGTCGCCGTGCCCTCGACCGCGGTGACCTCGAACCCGACGGTGCCGTCCTTCGCGACGCGGATGCTGCTGCGCACGGTGACGTCGATGCCCGTCAGCGTCGACACGTAGTCGATTCCGGTGGCCGACGGCGTCGAAGTGGTCTGCGACGCGTAGGCGGTGCCGTTGACCGACCAGGTCTTCGCCGAGGAGCGCTGGCCGGCGATGCTCTCACTGCCCACTCGGTACCCGGTGATGCGGGGGAACTCCGTCGAGACGACAGCGGTCGTGCCGCCGTCGGCGATCTCGACCGTCTCATCGGTGTCGGGGATCTCGGGCTCGGTGACGATCGGCGGCAGCTGCTCGTCGGAGAGGATCTCGATCTCGCCGGCCCCACCCCCCGTGGTCCCCTGCGCGTCGATCACGAGCAGGGCCACGTATCGGCCATCCTTCGCGGTGTCGAGCGTGATGCGCTGCTTCTCGTCGTTCGCGGTCGGCGCATGAAGCGTCGCCGTTCCCGAGGCTGCGCCCCACCCGCCCTCCGCAGGCGAGTTGCGCGCGACATCGGGATCATCGCTCACGTAGACCTCGACCGTCTTCGCGGCGACGCCCTGCCCCCTCTTGACCGAGTAGTCGAGGGCCTTCACCGAAAGCGACCGTTGCAGATCGACGACGATCCAGTGCGGGAACGGGGCGTTGGCGGAGTACCGCGATGTCCACTGCGTCGCGAAATCTCCGTCGAACGCGCCCAGCGCCGTGCCGTCGAGGGACGGCGGAGCCGGATAGGGGTCCGACTCGCTCGACACCGCGTGCAGGCGGTAGTCGGCCTTGGGGACCGGGATCAGGTCGGCAGCCTGCGCGGCTGGCGCCTGAGTGAGCACGCCACCGAATGCGAGCGCCGTCGCCAGCAGGGAGCTGAGGGCGACGGCGGTGCGGGGCGGTCGGGAAGGTTTCGACACGTCTTGCCTCTCGGTCGGGGTGACGCCGGGAGCACAGACGCTCCGGTGCGTCGCAGATGATCATCGACAACCCTCATCGATGTTTGCGCTATCACAATATGCGCACGATGGCCTTAAGATCAAGGCTTTTCACTGAGCGAGCGCAAACATCTTCGAACCGTTACAGCGGCGAAGCCCACACTCAGCACCGAGGCCCACCCTCACAGCCGCCGGTGACGATGGGTCTCGGCGCGGAGGATGGGCCTCGGAATGCGACAGGGCGGATCAGGAGCCGATGAACTCCTCGGTCTCCCCGAACGACGGTTCGTCGCGGATCTCGACCGTCGCGCCGAGGCCGTCGGTGTCGAGCACCACGAGCTCGTTGCGTCCGACCTTCCAGAGCGGCGCCGGCGCATAGAGCGTCTCCTGCGGACCGACCTTCCAGTAGCGCCCCAGCAGGAAGCCGTTCAACCAGACCATCCCCTTCGACCCCCCGGGGAAGGCGAGCCAGGCGTCCAGCGGCTCGGCGATGTCGAAGGACGCGACGGCGACACCGTCTGACGCCTCCGCTGATCGGTCGAGGCCCGGCGCCGCGGTCGGCGCTTCCTGGAGAACCAGGCGATGCGTCCAGCCGTTGACCAGCCGACGACCGATCATCACGCCACGCATGATGCCCTTGCCCTCCCCGGTATAGGGGCCGTAGTTGATGCGTCCGAGACTCTCGACGACGAGCGTGAGCCGTCCCGCTCCGCCATCGACGGGCAGAGCGAGGGAGGTCTCGCCGTCACGTTCGAGCACCCCGAGCGCCTGGGCGTCGAGGAACACCACGGCACGATCGTGCAGTCCGTCGATCGTGAGCGTCGCATCGGCGGGGAAGGAGACATCCGCCTCGTAGACGACCAGGCCGTCTTCGGCACCGAGCTCCTCGAACGTGCGCGGGCGCGGCGAGACCTCTCCGGTCACGGGAAGAGTGGCGACCAGCTGCAGTAAGGAGCTTCGCTGCTCGAGCGGTGCGGACGCTGCAGCCTGTCGCCGCGGGCCTGCCGGAACCGGAGGGAGCTCGGATGCGTGGAACGGCGCGAACATCGCCCGCAGCGCGTGGAACTTCTCGTTGAGCGTTCCGTCTTCGCCGATGGGGGCATCCGAGTCGTAGCTGGTGACGGTGGGCTGAAGCACCCGGTCGTGATTCGCCCCGTTCCAGAGGCCGAAGTTCGTTCCACCGTGCGCCATGTACAGGCTCACGGATCCGCCTGCGGCGAGCAGTTCCTCGATCGTCCCTCCGGTGCTCGCGGCGGAGCGCACATGGTGCCGCTCGCCCCAGTGGTCGAACCAGCCGCCCCACAGCTCGCTGCACATGAGCGCATCCCCCTCACGACGCAGCTCCACGGCCCGGGCCACGCCGGTGCCGAACGTGAACGTCGCCATGGCACCGGGAACGCTGCCGTGCTCGATCATGTCGCCCGTGATTCCGTCGGCGGTCGTGAGCATCTCGACCATCCCGCGACAGCGGAGCCCCTCGCGCAGGTGCGCCAGGTAGGCGGCATCGCTGCCGAACGAACCGTACTCGTTCTCGATCTGGATCGCGACGATCGGACCGCCGTGCGAGGCCTGGAGCGGGACGAGCCGGGGGATCAGCTCGTCGTACCAGGCGTCGACCGCGGCGAGGAAGCCGGCATCGCTGGTGCGCAGCGCCGCGACGCGCCCCGAGAGCCAGGACGGGATTCCGCCGTTGGACCACTCGGCGCAGATGTAGGGACTGGGCCGGAGGAACACGTCCAGGCCGATGTCCCCGGCGAGGCGGATGAAGCGCTCGATGTCACGCCACCCGTCGAAGCGCACGTCGCCCTCGACGCGCTCGTGGAAGTTCCAGGCGACATACGTGTCGACAGTGTTCGCGCCCATCGCGGCGAGTCGGCGCAGGCGGTCCTCCCACTGGTCGGGATGCACCCGGAAGTAGTGGATCGAGCCCGCGAGGATACGGTGGGCGACGCCGTCGCGGAGGATCTCCCCGTCGCGCCAGGTCAGGGTGGGCGCGCCGATCGGCGACGCGGCGGCCGGGGCATCGACGGCAACGGAAGAGCCGTCGAAAGCCGAGGCGAGAAGGTCAGGCATAGCGCTCCAAGCACGAGTGTTTGCGTTCACATTATCGCATCACACGACTCGCCGCCTCCTGGATTTACGCCGATTGATCGCTACCATTGAGCACATGTCACCTCGTCGCCCGAGAGACGACCGCGCCCCCAGCCAGGTCGATGTCGCCCAGCTTGCCGGTGTCTCCACGCAGACCGTCTCCCGCGTCATGTCGGGGCAGGACAACGTGCGCCCCGACACCGCCAGGCGTGTGATGGCGGCGGTCGAGGAGCTCGGCTACCGCGTGCACGCCGCCGCCGCCTCCCTCGCCTCCGGTCGCACCCGCGTGCTGGGAGTGATCGTCGTCTCGACCGACCGGTACTCGTCGGCGGCGCTCGGCGTCGGCATCCAGCAGGCCGCTGCAGCGAACGGGTACACCGTGTCGACGGCCGCTGTCGCCGACCATGCGTCGGCCGAGGCGTTCCTGGAGGCCTTCGACCGACTGGAGCGGCAAGGAGCCGAGGGCATCATCCTCGGCGTGCCGGTCGAGCTCGAGAGCCCGGCGATGCGGGCGCGGACCGAGCGCACACCCGCGACCCGGAGCGAGCGCACCTCTCTCGATGAGGACGCCCCGCTCGCCGTCGACCAGAGGGCGATCGCCCGCCTCGCCGTCGAGCATCTGCTCGACCTCGGGCACAAGACCGTCTGGCACGTCTCGGGCGACGACTACTGGACCGAGACGCAGCAGCGCAGCGAAGCCTGGGAGCAGACGCTCCGCGATCGCGGAATCGTGCCGCCGCCGCTGATCCCCGCCGACTGGACGCCCGAATCCGGCTACCGCGCGGGTCGCACGATCGCGGCGATCCCCGAGGCCACGGCCGTGTTCGTCAGCAGCGACGAGATGGCCTTCGGTCTGATCCGCGCCCTGCACGAGGCCGGCCGCAGCGTGCCCGATGATGTGTCCGTGGTCAGCGTCGACGACATCGCCCTCGCCGCGTACGCCTCCCCCGCCCTGACGACCGTCCGTCAGCCCTTCGAGGCGATGGGCCGTGCCGCAGCTCTCCGGGTCATCGCCCAGATCGAGGGGCACGATGCGGTCGGCGACATGCCCTCCACCGATCCTCAGCTCATCGTGCGCTCATCGACCGCGCCGCCGCGATCCGCCCGATAGCCCTCAGCCGCGCCGCGCGGCTCGGTCTGCGGGTCGGATTCTTCGGGGTTCACCAGCGACCGTGCCGGCGCTCCCACTCGTCCTCGACCGTGCGACGACGACCCGCAACGATGCCGGCGGGGATCGCGACGATGAGCACGCCCGCGATCACGAGCAGCGGGATCTGCCAGCCCGCGGTCGTCTCGTGCAGCAGCCCGACCAGCAGCGGGAAGGTCGCCGCGATCGCGTAGCCGATGCTCTGCACGAAACCGCTCAGCGCGACGGCGCTCTCCGGTGTGCGGGCGCGGATGCTGAGCAGCACGAGGCTGAGAGGGAACATGATGGCGGTGAGGCCGAAGATGCTCACCCACAGCGGCAGCGCGACGGTCGGGACGAACAGGAGACCGGCGAGCCCGACCAGCCCGCCGCCGACGGCCACGAAGAAGAGCGGACGCGTCGCCTGGAACCGGACGACGAGGATCGGCACCAGCAGCGAGCACGGCAGACCGATCAGCGCGAACAGTGAGAGCAGGAAACCTGCGGTCGCCGGAGTCACACCGCCGATGTCGACGAGCATGGTCGGCATCCAGGCGAACGAGACGTAGGCCATGGTCGACGACGCTCCGAAGACGACCGCCAGCGCCCAGGCGAGGGGCAGTCTCCACAGGCGGGCGAAGTGCCGACGGTTCGCCGGAGCGGTCGAGATCGGACCGGTCGCGACGGCCACCGCATCCTGCACGTCGTCGACACCGTCGGTGGGATCGGGGACGAGCAGTTCCGTCTTCACCGGCTCACCCGCTCGCGGGCCGTTCTTCAGCAGAAGCGCCACCCAGGGCACCAGCGCGATGCCCGCGACGAGGCCCCACATGCCCAGAGACACCCGCCAGCCCAGCGAGTCGGCCACCGGCACCGCGACCAGCGGAGGCAGGAAGGTCGACACCGCCATGGTGGTCGAGTAGATGGTCATCATGACCCCGAGTCGATCGGGGAAGTACTTCTTGACCAGTGGCGGCAGCAGCACGTTGCCCGAGCCGACCCCCGCGAACACCACGGCCGTCGCCGCGAGCAGGGTCGTCGAATCCACGGCGAAGCCGCGCAGGAGCAACCCCAGAGCCATCAGCGTGATCGCGGCGACGGCCATCCGCTCCAGACCGAATCGGCGCTCGAACAGCGGCGTGAGCAGACCGAAGATCGCGAAGCACACCGGCGGCGCGGCGCCGATCAGGCCGATGACGACCGGCGAGACCGGGAAATCCGCGGCGACATGATCGATCACCGGGGATAGCGAGGCGACCGCCGAGCGCAGCGAGAACGCCACCAGGACGATCCCCACGAGTGCGAGTGCCCGACCCTGCCACAGCGGTCGTGCGCTCGGCATCGTCATGAGGTCTGCGACCCCTCCACCCAGGCCAGATACTCATCCGAGACGGTGCCGGTCACATAGCGGCCGTCGAAGCAGCTCATGTCGAGGTCGGTGAGCACCGATCCCTCGATGATCGCCGCCTTGAGGTCTTCGACCTCCTGATAGACGAGGTGGTCGCAGCCGAGCTCCTCGGCGATCTCGGGAATCGTCCGCCCGTGGGCGATGAGCTCGTGCCGCGAGGGCATGTTGATGCCGTACACGTGCGGGTGCCGCACGGGAGGAGCTGCAGAGGCGAAGGTCACCGAGGCGGCCCCGGCATCCCGCGCCATCTGGATGATCTCCTTCGAAGTGGTCCCGCGCACGATCGAGTCGTCGATGAGGAGCACGTTCTTGCCCTGGAACTCGGTCGACATCGCGTTCAGCTTCTGACGGACGCTCTTCTTGCGCACCGCCTGCCCCGGCATGATGAAGGTGCGACCGACATAGCGGTTCTTGTAGAAGCCCTCGCGGTACTCGATGCCGAGCTTGCGGGCGACCTCCATCGCGGCGGGGCGCGAGGAGTCGGGGATGGGCATGACCACGTCGATCTTGTCCATCGGCACGTGCTTGGCGATCGTGTCGGCGAGACGATCGCCCATGCGCAGCCGCGACTCGTACACCGAGATGCCGTTCATGACGGAGTCGGGGCGGGCGAGGTAGACGTACTCGAAGGCGCACGGCGCGAGAGTCGCGGCCGTCGCGCACTGCTTGGAGAACAGCTCGCCGTCGTTGGTGATGAAGACGGCTTCGCCGGGCTCGACCTCGCGCACGACCTCGTAGTCGCCGTTCTCGAGCACGAGCGATTCGCTGGCGACGACCCACTCGTCCTTGCCGTGCGCACCGTCGACCGTCGAGGGACGACGACCCAGGATCAGCGGGCGGATGCCGAAGGGGTCGCGGAATGCGAGCAGGCCGTAGCCGGCGATCACGGCGATCACCGCATAGGCGCCCTCGATGCGCTCGTGCGTGCGGGCGACGGCCTCGAACACACGCTCGGGGTCGAGGTCGACGGTCGAGGTCGTGTTCTGCAGCTCGCCGGCGAGCACGTTGAGCAGCAACTCGGTGTCGCTCGAGGAGTTGAGGTGACGGCGGTCGCGCTGGGCCATGTCGGCCGTGAGCTCACGCGTGTTGGTGAGGTTGCCGTTGTGGATGAGGATGATGCCGTACGGCGCGTTCACGTAGAACGGCTGCATCTCCTCTTCGTTCGAGGCCGTGCCCTTGGTGGCGTAGCGCACGTGACCGAGCCCGACGTTGCCGAGCAGCGCGCGCATGTCGCGGGTGCGGAACGCTTCGCGGACCATGCCCTGCGCCTTGGCGTTGTGCATCACGCCATTTGCCTCGGCGGTGGCGATGCCCGTCGCATCCTGGCCGCGGTGCTGCAGCAGCAAGAGTGCGTCGTAGATGTCCTGATTGACCGGGGCAGAGCCCACCATTCCGACGATGCCGCACATGGGGTGGTTACTTCATCCGTTTCTTCAGTGGGAGGAGTAGGCGCCCACGAGGCGCACCGCTCCGCCGTCGACGCCCTTGGCGCCCTGTTCGAACTCGCCGGCCGGACGCGCGCCGAAGCCCACGGTCGCGACCTGCCAGGCGGGCATGCCCTCTGCGGCGAGCGCAGCGATGGCGGCATCTTTCTTGTCCTGCGCGATCACCGCGAGGAAGCCGATGCCGAGGTTCCAGGTGCCCTCCGCCGACTCGAGCGAGGAACCTGCGATGTCGCTGAGCACGCGGAAGACCGGGCTGGGCGACCACGTGCCGCGATCGACCTCCGCCCAGGTCCCCTGCGGGAGCACGCGGGCGAGGTTCGCCGCGATTCCGCCGCCGGTGACGTGGCTGAGCGCGTGAACGCCGCCGCCGAGCGCATCGATGAGGCGCAGCAGCGGGAGCGTGTAGAGGCGGGTCGGCTCGAGGAGGGCCTCACCCCAGGTGGTACCGAAGTCGGCCGCGGTGTCTGCGTAGCTGATGCCCGCGCCGGTGACGATATGGCGAACGAGGGAGTAGCCGTTGGAATGCAGACCGCTGGACTGCACGGCGAGCACGACGTCGCCGTCCTGCACGCGCTCGGCGCCGAGGATGGCGTCGGCCTCGACCACGCCGGTGGCGGCACCGGCGACATCGTAGTCGCGCGGCCCGAGGAGACCAGGGTGCTCTGCCGTCTCGCCGCCGACAAGTGCGGTGCCCGTGGCGGAGCAGGCCTCGGCGATGCCGCGCACGATGTCGGCGATGCGCTGAGGCACGACCTTGCCGCACGCGATGTAGTCGGTCATGAAGAGCGGCCTGGCACCCACCACGACGATGTCGTCGACGACCATCCCGACCAGGTCCTGCCCGATCGTGTCGTGCTTGTCGATCGCCTGGGCGATCGCGACCTTGGTGCCGACGCCGTCTGTGCTGCTGGCCAGTAGCGGCCGACGATAGCCGAGCAGCGCGCTGGCGTCGAACAGGCCGGCGAATCCGCCGACACCGCCGAGCACTTCGGGTCCGTGCGTCGCGCGCACGGAGGACTTCATCAGCTCGACGGCGAGATCGCCTGCAGCGGTATCGACGCCGGCTTCGGAATAGGGATTGGTGGGGGAGGCAGCCACACCTCGATCCTACCGTCAGCCGAGGGCCGCGATCTCCGGATCGAGAGGCACGGATGACGCACTCGAACCGCGACCGATTGCCCGTCAGCACTCGAGGTCCGATCGGGCACCGCCAGCAAGACGTTGACTCACCGAACTTCACGTGCGACCGTAATGAACGGCGACGTCTTGCGTCTCATGAGTATCGGGGCTTCGCTGGGGGCTCTGGGCCTGTTCGACCCGTCTTGCGCGTCGAACGCCTCTAACTGGGAGAGAAGCATGAGAATTCGAGTTCGCGTGGGTCGCCCCTGGATGATCGGTGTCGTTGCCGCAGTGATCGCCGTACTCGCTGGCGTGCAACCAGCGTCAGCGGCCGGGCCCTCTGTATCTCCGGTGCGCAGTGTCGTATCTGTACCCCTGACGGATCCGCCCGTTGTGCCGGCGTGCGAGGGCACCACGTCCACGGCCGACGGATCTGACAACACGCCCACCTCGTTCACCCTGATCGGGGAGGCGCAAACCGAACTTCTCGCCAGCAGAGTCGTTTTCCAGTACGGAAACGAGGGGACGCGTGTGATGGATGACGCGACCGGAGCGCTGTCGAGCTTCGCCGGCGGGCTGCCGTACTGCGGCGGCAAGCTGGATGGCGCGGGCAACGTCGATCTGGGGTGGCGCTTCTGCACCGACTTCCACGCCGGCGGATGCGCAGGCCGCCCTCCTGGGGAGGTCGAGGGCAACCCGAAGATCAGCGAGGAGTCGGCGCACCAGATCGCCTACGTTCTGAGCACGGCTGATGTCAGTACGAAGCGGTCGCGGGCACTGGCGCAGCTGCAGGTGTGGTGTCTCAGCGAGGGCCACGCGGCCGACACGGTGAACACTGAGGCGCGGAACTACTTCAACCAGTACCAGTTCGACGGCTCCGACCCGGCCAACCCGGAGACCGCCGTGATCTCCGACGCGGAGGCGACGTGCGCGCAGCATCCGGTCATCCCCGCGACGCCGACGCTCGCGGTCACCGGACCGGCTCAGCCCTCGACGACTGTCGCTCAGACCGCCCAGTTCACTGTTGCCGCTAACTTCGACTGGCCGATCACGATCACCTCCACCGGCACCGGGCCCGTGACGCTCTGCCCGGGTGCGGCAGCTGGTGTCACGTTGACGGACGGCATCCTCACAGCTCCCCAGTCCTCGAACGTGGCTCTGTGCACGACGACCGACACCGCAGGGGCGGTCACTCTGACGGCGGCAGCGACCGGAATGCCCACCGCGATCGACCTGTCCTACGTGTGGAACGGCGATCCGACTTGCCAGGTCTTCGTCGACTTCCTCACGCCGACGGGAGAGAGCCTGTCGGCGTCCGCGACGACCGACTTCGTCGCCCCGGCGGACCTGTTCGGAGGCATCACGATCGCCAAGACCGACGTCTCGGGCGCACCGCTCAGCGGAGCATCCTTCTCCATCTTCCTGAGCCAGGCGGATGCGACCGCGGGCGTCAACCCCGTGACCCTCGACGGCCTCTCCGTCTTCCCGGTGGGCGCTGACGGAACGCTCACGCTGTCGGAGATCAGGCGCTCGGACTGGGCCAACGGAGCGCCCGTGGCACCCGGCGACACCGGATACCAGTCCTACTGGCTCAAGGAGATCACCGCCCCAACCGGCTACGTCCTCCTCGCGTCGCCGATCGAGTTCTCCGTGACCGAAGGAACCACAACAGCAGGCATCGACCTGGCCGTCGCCAACGTGCGAGCGGACGTGCCGACGACGGGCGGTGGATCCGGCGATGGCACCGTCGCCAACACCGGCAATGGCACCCTCGCCAACACCGGCGGTGTCGACCAGTCGCCCGCGCTCGCGCTGAGCGGTTTGCTCCTCCTCGTCGGCGCCGCACTGATGTCCGCGCGAGGCGCACGGCGGCGCTCGCGTTCGCTCACCTAGGTCGTATTCCGATCCGGCGCGCAGCACACTTTCCGTTCAAGAGGCGCGAAGGTCGCGACGCTCATTGCCGCACATGGCCCCATCGCACCTACGATGGGGCCATGTCCGACAAGCCGCAGTGGCTGATCCGCGAAGACGCGAGCGTACCGGTTCTCGTGGCGCTAGCGCTGCGCCAAGGACTCGGCATCCGAGCCACGGACGATCTGCCGGGCCTGCGCGATCTGCCGGTCAGAACTCCGGATGCCGCCACGGCCTCTCCCGCGGTCGAAGCGCAGTGGCGCGAGTACTGGGACATGACGGTCGAGCCGCGCGCGCATCACTCTGGCGTCCCTCTCGAACTCGTCGACGGCTTCGACACCCTGGTGGCCCTGCCGGCCTCCGGGGCCGCAGAGCTGACCTCGGCGATCACACCATTCGCGACACCCGTCCTGGAATACGCCCGCAGGGCGCACGACCGCTACGTGTCGTCGATGAAGAGCCACACAGGCAGCGACTCCTACCGGGCATATGCCAGCGCGATCGCGGAGTTCGAGCGCGAGGTCGGGCGGCGTGCGCACTCCTTCGAGCTGAACGTGCAGGTGCTCCCGCTGTCGCAGCGGGGGATCTGGTGGATCGGAGCGCTCACAGTGGCGGTGACCGATGGCCTGCGTCGGGACGTCGTGGCGTTCGACGCCGCGATCCGCCCGGTGATCGCCGAACTCGCGTAGAGGTCAGTCCTCTTCGACGACGGTCTCGCGGTCGACCCGCACGACCCGGTCGTGACGACGGGCGAGGCGCTCCATGATCAGGCCGGCGATGCCGCCGAGCGCAATGCCGATCGGAACGGTCCACAGCAGCAGGAAACCGAACACTTGACCGGGCGGGTAGACGACGTCGAGGGCCTGCGACTCGTCGAAGCTGCCGGTCCAGGTGAGGATGCCGGCCGCGATCACGCCGACCACGACGCCGATGCCCATGAGCACGCCGTACCGCGGCACGCGGCGCACGGTCGCTTCGACGGTCTGGTGGGAGTCGGTGGGGGCCATGCATCCATTGTCCCACCACCGACGGATACCGCGCACCGGGTGACGAGAGAACGGCCCTCCCCGCGTCCGCCGCGGGGAGGGCCGTTCCGTGGTGCGCGTCGGCTAGAGCTCGGTCGCCGTGTCGGCGGTCTCGGCCTCGCGGTTGCGGCGGACGATCAGCACACCGCCGGTCGCCGCGAGCAGGATGACGAGCAGGCCGCCGACGATCCACGGCCACACCGGGGCGCCTTCGGCGTCCGCAGGCTCGTTCGCGGTGGTCACCACTGCGGTCGCCGCGGAGTCGGAGTCGGGCTTCTCCTCGGCGACGCCGCAGTCGGCGCCGACCGGGATCACGGCGGTGACCGGGTCGAGCTCCTCACCCGCGGCGTAGGTGCCGAACGCGGATGCGCCGGCCTCTGTCAGCGTGGTCGGGATCGCGTCGAGCGTCAACACACCGTCGGCCGCGGCCGCATCGCCGAGGGGGAACTCTGCGAGACGCACGCCCTTCTGGTCGATGCGCTCTCCGCCCTGCGTGGTGCCGGTCACGTCGAAGACGAGATAGCCCTTCTCTCCGGCGAGCTCGACACCGGCGTTCGCGAGCGTCGTGTTCAGCGCTCCCTCGTGACCGGTGAACGTGATGCTCCCGCCGTACGAGACCAGGCCGGCGAGGGTCTTGTCGTCGAACGAACCGGTGCCGTTCTCCCACACGTAGTCGGGGTACCGGTAGGCGACGTCGGTCAGCGTCCAGCCGCCCTTCGCGATGCCCTCGATGTAGGTGCGGAACGACTCCTTGTAGCCCCACTCGAGCGTGGCGCCCTCGACCGTGCAGACGCCGATCGCGGTCGTGGCCCTGTTCAGCGTGAACGCGAGACCGCGGTTCACCGAGCCCTGGAACGTGAGCGTGTGCGCGCCGTCCTCGAGACTTGCCGGGAGTGCACCCGACCAGGTGGCGACGCCGTTCGCGTCGGCCGTCACGGTGTCGAGCAGAACCGGGGTGGAGTAGACGACGACCTTGATTCCCTGCTCGTTCGCGCGGAATCCGGATGCCGACACCGTCGCCGGCCGCCCTGAGGCGAGCGCCGACAGGTTGGCCTCGTCGGCGTCGATGCCCTCGGTCGCCGGCGGGGTCGCCGGGAGCGTGGTCTTCGACGTGACGGCCGCCGCTGCGACCGTGCCGCTCGACCCTGCCGGCGCCGCGGAGACGGAGCCGATCGTGAACGTCACGGGGTTCAGCGTGGTGCCGTAGCCCGACAGCACGCGGTCGCGTCCCTCGGCGGTCAGCGCCGCGGGGGCTGCCGTGTACGTCACCGCACCGTTGGCCGCGATGCGCGCCGCATTCGAGAGGTCGAGGGTCGCGAACGGCACCTGCGCACCGCCGCTCGTGACGTACAGCGTCGCAAGGTTCGCGGACGTGATGCGGATCTGCGGGTTCGACACGGTCACATCGAGCACGCCCTGGTGTCCGGTGAAACGCACGGAACCGCGGTACACGACGCTGCCGAGACCGGTGGCGATGTCGAAGTCGCCGCCGACCGTCTGGCCGAACTGGAACTGGCCGCCCGAACGGGTCGCCCCGTCGGAGACCGCGATCGAGCCCTTGGCGATATCGCTCGTGATGTAGTTCGTGAACGACGAGGAGATCGCCCAGCGGAGGGAGCCGCCGGGAACGTTCGCCGCCGGGGTCGTCGGCGTGACCGGTGTCTCGGGCACCTCCGGCACCTCCACGTCGAACAGTGCGTCCCACTGTGCGGACGTGATGGTCACGCCCGATCGGGCGTAGATCGTGCTCGCATCGGGATTCGAGTGCTGCTTCCACACGATGACCTCATACGACTTCGTGCGGTCGAGGTTCTTCGCCGCGGTCGTGAGGTCGATCGAGAAGGCGCCGAACGTGACCTTCTGCGCCCACTGCATCGCGAGGAACCCGCCATCGGCGCTCACGTCTGCCTCGGTTCCGGCTTCGACCAGTGCGACGTATGCGCCGGGGATCTCGCCCAGATTCGTGGCTGCGGCCGCGACGGTCAGACCGTCCTTCGCCGTCGCCGTCTTCACCGTCGTGACGACGGTCGGCCCTGCCGGGAAGAGGGTGTCCCACTGCGCGTCGGTCACCGTGACGGCGCCCCGCGCGTAGATCGTGCTCGCATCGGGCATCGAGTGCTGCTTCCAGACGATGACCTCGTACGACTTCGTACGGTCGAGCGTGTCGGCGGCCGCGGTCAGGTCGACGGTGAACGCGCCTCCGGTGATGTTGCGCACGTACTGCATCGCGAGGAATCCGCTGCTGCTGGTGACGTCCGCCTCGGTGCCCTTCTCGATGACGGCGACGTACGCGCCGGTGACCGCACCGAGCTTCGACGCGGATGCCGTGACGGTCAGGCCGTCCTTCGCGGTCACAGACTTCGCCGTGGGCGTCACGGCCGGGGTGACGCCGTAGTCCAGGGCGACGCTGCGCTCCTGGTCGGCATTGATCACTCCACCGGCCGCGTAGGTGTAGACGCCGTAAGAACCGGGCGTCGTGGCCGCGTCCTTCAGCGTCAAGGCCGCCTGGAACGTTCCGTCGGCCGCGATGTCGACCCACTGCGCACGGATCGCGCCCTGATACTGCGCAGGGACCTCGTTCAGCACGCCCTCGGCCAGAGCCCAGGCCTGCGAGCCGACCGAACGTGTCGACGATGCGGCACCCGTGGACGGCTGCCATGTCGAGGCGAAGTTGCCGAAGACGACGTAGGTGCCCTGCGGAAGGTGCTTCGGGATCGGCACCCCGCGTCCGCCGATGTTCGCGGCCGGGTCGTAGCCCACACCCTTCACCACGACCTCGTCACCGGCCTTGAGCGGCACTCCGGCCGCCGGGGTGGTGCCGTCGGCGAGGAACACCTCGATCGCTGCGGAGACCGGGGCGGGCTGCAGGCTCTCCCACTGCGCGTCGGTGACGGTGATGCTCGAGCGGGCGTAGATGGTGCTCGCGTCAGGGTTCGAGTGCTGCTTCCAGACGATGACCTCGTAGGACTTCGTGCGGTCGAGCGTGTCGGCGGCGGCGGTCAGGTCGACCGTGAAGACGCCGCCCGAGATCGGACGCACGTACTGCATCGCGAGGAACCCGCTGCTGCCCGTGACGTTCGCCTCGGTGCCCTTCTCGATCAGTGCGACGTACGCGCCGGTGATCGCACCGAGCTTCGACGCGGATGCCGTGACGGTCAGGCCGTCCTTCGCGGTGGCCGTCTTCACGACCGCGGAGACCGTGGGGTTCTCGCTGTAGTTCAGGGCGACGCTGCGCTCCTGGTCGGCATTGATCACGCCACCGGCCGCGTAGGTGTAGACGCCGTAAGACCCCGGCGCCGTCGCGGCATCCTTCAGTGTCAGAGTCGCCTGGAACGTGCCGTCGGCCGCGATGTCGACCCACTGCGCGCGGATCGCACCCTGGTACTGCGCAGGGACCTGGTTCAGCACGCCCTCGGCCAGAGCCCAGACCTGCGTACCCACCGAGCGGGCCGATGACGCGGCCCCGGCGGAGGGCTGCCATGCCGAGGCGAAGTTGCCGAACACGACGTAGGTCCCCTGCGGGAGGTGCTTCGGGATCGGCACACCACGGCCCTCGGTCCCGAGGTTCGCGGCCGGGTCGTAGCCGGAACCCTTCACGACCACCTTGTCGCCCGCCTTGAGCGCCACGCCTGCGGCCGGAGTCGTGCCGTCGGCGAGGAAAACCTCGATCGCCGCCGACTTCGGGGTCTCACCCGGATCCGTACCGGGGTCGGTACCCGGATCCGTACCGGGGTCAGTTCCGGGGTCGGTACCCGGATCCGTACCGGGGTCAGTTCCCGGGTCGGTTCCCGGGTCGGTTCCCGGGTCGGTGGGAACGGTGCCGAACACCGCGTCCCACTGCCCGGCCGAGACGGCGACATCGCCCCGGCCGTAGATCGTGGTCTCGTTCGGATTCGAGTGCTTCTGCCAGACGAGCACTTCGTACGCCTTCGTGCGGTCCAGCGAGCCGGCCGGCGCGTCGAGCGTGAACGTGCTCTCCCCTCCCGCGACCGTCGGCATGACGAACGCGGCGTACCCGCCCCCGCCGCTGAGCCCGGACTCCGTGCCCTTCACGATGAGGGCCGCGTAGGCGCCTTCGACCTCGGGCAGACCGCTGACCTGCACCTGCACGCTCACCCCCGAGGTTCCCGCGGAGGCGACCGCGGCTGTGACCGCCGCGCCGGCGGCGTGCGCGGGCGGGACGATCACCGCACCGGCGGCGACGAGGAGGAAGGAGACGAAAGCGGCGAGCAGCACGCGTATGCGGGCGCTCCCTGAGGATGCTGTGGCTGAGGCGTTCACGGTTCTCCACGGCTCCGGGCGCGCAGAAGAACACGCACGCCGGCGGTGCCGCAATGCAGTCGGGCGAAGGTTGGATTTTGGTTAGGCTTAGCTAAGTAAGCCGTCGACCCCGAGCGTAGAGGTGCGCATCATCGCGCGTCAAGTTTTAGGATAGCCTTGCCTAATGCGTCGCGTCTCCGCCCTTATCCTCGTCGCCGCTCTCACCGTCGGGCTCACGGCGTGCGCAGAGCCGGGGGCCACGGCCGCACCGGCTACCGCCGCGGATGACGACTGCCCTCAGGCATCCGTCCCGCTCGATGCGCTCGACCTGATCGACGACGTGCGCGGCCACACCGGCCCCTCCACCGCCTGCCTCTCGACCCATGCGATCGAGCCCGTCGACGACGACAGCGCTCCGAAGCTGCCTGTGACGGTGACCGACAGCGAAGGCCACGAGGTCGAGATCGCCGACATCGACCGCATCCTCCCGATCGACATCTCGGGCACGATCGCGTCGACCGTGTTCGCGCTCGGACTCGGCGACCAGGTCGTCGGCCGCGACGCCTCCACCGTCTTCGCCGGCACCGAAGAGCTCCCGGTCGTGACCAAGACCGGCCACACGCTCAACGCCGAGGCGATTCTCGAGCTGGCGCCGACCGTGGTCCTCACCGACACCACGATCGGTCCGAAGGAGGTCCGTCAGCAGCTGCGCGACGCGGGCATCGCCGTCGTCGTGATCTCCAGCGATCGCCGTCTCGACACCACCGACGAGCTGGTGACCGAGATCGCCGCTGCGCTCGGGGTGCCGCGCCGGGGTGAGACCCTCATCGCACGGCTCGACACCTCCGTCGACGAGACGCTCGCAGAGATCGCCGCCGTCGTGCCCACCGACGAGGCCGACCGCGCCCGGATGCTCTTCCTCTACGTGCGCGGCAGCGCCAACGTGTACTACATCTTCGGTGAGGACTCCGGAGCGGACTCCCTGATCGACGCGGTCGGCGGCGTCGATGTGGCGGCCGAGATCGGCTGGGAGGGCATGAAGCCGATGACCGCCGAAGCCCTTGTCGCCGCACAGCCGGACGTGCTGGTGATGATGACGGACGGCCTCGAATCGGTGGGAGGCATCGACGGACTCATCGAGCGGATCCCCGCCGTGGCTCAGACCCCTGCCGGCGTGAACCGTCGCGTGATCGACATGGCCGACAGCGAGATCCTCAGCTTCGGCCCGCGCACCGCCGACGTGATCGGCGCCCTGGCCCGCGCCCTGTACGCCCCCGAGCCCGCGACGTGACCGGGGAGGTCGCCACCCCGACTCCGACGAGGTACCGGGGCCTGCGGTTCGCCCTGGTGACGGTCGGCCTGATGGTCGCTCTCGCGATCACCGGGATCGTGTCGATCACGAGCGGGCAGTACGACCTCTCCCCCACCTCCCTGATCGGCGTGCTGCTGCGCGGGGTCGGGATCGACACCGCGTGGGCGCCGACAGCTTCCACCGACTACGGCGTGATCTTCAATCTGCGGATGCCGCGCATCGTGCTGGGCCTCCTCGTCGGCGCCGCCCTCGCCGTCTCGGGCGTTCTCATGCAGGCGATCTTCGGCAACCCGCTCGCGGATGCGGGGGTCGTCGGCGTCTCCTCGGGTGCCGCGCTGGGCGCTGCGGCGAGCATCACGTTCGGGCTGGCGACCTTCGGGATGTGGACCACACCCGCCTTCGCGTTCCTCGGCGGCCTGATCGCGGTGTTCTCGGTGTACTTCATCAGTCGCTCCGGCGGCCGCACCGAGGTCGTGACCCTCCTGCTCACGGGCATCGCGATCAATGCGATCGCGGGCGCCGGGATGGCCTTCCTCACCTTTCTCGGCACCACATCCACTCGCGAGCAGATCGTGTTCTGGCAGCTCGGCTCACTCAACGGGGCCCTGTGGTCGAACATCCAGCTGGTGGCTCCGCTCGTGCTGATCGGCGTGGTGGTCGCGCTGATCGTCGCCCCGAGTCTCGACCTCTTCGCCCTCGGCGAGCGCACCGCCCGGCACCTCGGCGTCAACGTCGAGCTGTTGCGGATCGTGGTCATCGTCACCGTGGCCCTCCTGGTGTGCGCGGCGGTGGCGTTCGCCGGCATCATCGGCTTCGCCGGGCTCGTCGTGCCGCATCTCATGCGCATGCTGATCGGCCCCGCCCACCTGCCGCTCGTGATCGCCTCGGCTCTCGGCGGCGCACTGCTCATCGCGGTCGCCGACCTGGTCGCACGCACCGCCGTGCCGCTCGCCGACCTGCCGATCGGCATGATCACCTCGCTCGTGGGCGGCCCCTTCTTCCTGTGGCTCCTCGTGCGCACGCGGCGTCGCTCGGGAGGATGGGCATGACCGTGCGGCTGCGCGGAGCGGGACTCACGGTCCGTGTCGGCGAGGGGCGGACGATCCTCGACGACGCGTCCATCGAGATTCATTCCGGAGAGATCCACGCCCTCGTCGGGCCGAACGGGGCGGGCAAGTCCACTCTGTTCGGGGTGCTCGCGGGAGACGTCATGGCACAGGCCGGTTCGGTCGAGCTCGACGGCCAGCCGATCGACCGCGTCAAGCCGCGCATGCTCGCCCAGCAGCGTGCCGTGCTTCTGCAGGAGAACACCGTCACCTTCCCCTTCAGCGCAGAGCAGGTCGTGCGCATGGGGCGGACGCCCTGGGCGCGCACGCCCGCGGCTGACGATGACGACGAGCGGGTGTCCACGGCGATGGCGCAGACCGAGGTGACGGCGCTCAGTGCCCGCGCGGTGCCCTCCCTCTCCGGCGGCGAGCGCGCCAGGGTCGCCCTCGCCCGCGTTATCGCCCAGAGCACCGGCATCCTGCTGCTCGACGAACCGACCGCCGCCCTCGACCTGAAGCACCACGAAGACGTCATGCGGCTGATCCGTGGGCGTGCGGATGCCGGGATCGCGGTGGCCATCGTGCTGCACGACCTCAATGCCGCGCTCGCGCACGCCGACCGCGTCACGCTCCTCGCCGACGGCCGGGTGGCAGCGACGGGCACCGCCGCGGAAGTGCTGACGGCGGGCCGGATCGAGCAGGTCTACGGCCAAGCGGTCGACGTGTTCCCGCACCCCGTGACGGGGGTCCCCCTGGTGGTCGCGCGGCGCTGATCCGAGCCGGGCTAGGACTCCTCGCGCAGCGAGCGGATCATGCTCCGGAGGATCTTCAACGCTCCGGCCTGCTCGCCCTCGCTCATGCCGGACAGCATCCGGACCTCGACCGAGCGGACGGCAGCAGTCGCGGTCGCGAGGCTCTCCCGACCGCGATCGGTGAGGCGGGCGGGGAGGGCTTTGCCGACCGGAGCCTCCGTCGGTCTGGTCACGAACCCGTCCCGTTCCAGCGCCTGGAGCAGCACGTTCATGGACTGCCGCGTGACGAAGGCGCCGCGTGCGAGCTCAGAATTCGACAGGCCGGGCCGTTGCGCGAGCAGTTCGAGGCAGGAGTAGTGGGTGATGGTCATCCCGAGCGGGCGCAGGACCTCTTCCATCGCCGCGCGCAGGGCACTGGACGCCTCCTTGAGCAGGTAGCCCAACGAGGTGTCGAGGTCGATGCCGGCGCGGTCTTGACTCATGTCAGTATTCTGACATACGCTGACCCATGTCAGAAAACTGACACGAAACGAAGGACTCCCCTCATGCCCGTCACCGGCCCCGATTTCATCTCCCTGCAGGCACGCGATCTCGCCGCCTCGCAGGCGTTCTACGAGCACTATCTCGGCCTCGTCCGCTCTCCGGCCGGTCCCCCTCACGCCGTCGTCTTCGAGACGAGACCCATCGCGTTCGCCCTCCGTGACGTCGCACCGGACACCGATTTCACCGATGTAGCCCAACCCGGCATCGGCGCTGCGATCTGGCTCCACGCCACCGACGTGCAGGCCATCCACGACGCGCTCCTCGCCGATGGCCACACCATCGTCGCGGACCCGATCGACGGACCCTTCGGACGGACCTTCACCTTCGCCGACCCCGACGGGTACCGGATCACCCTCCACGATCGCGCCTGACCCACCGTCCACGCTCCGCCCGCAGGGGGCTGTCGGTCACCGAGATCGGCAGACGTGCGGAGCGCGCGATCCCCGCCCCTTCGCGCATCACCCCGACGACGAGCCATCGCGCGAAGCCGTGTCGGTCGGCGACATACAATCACGATGACGGCGACGCGCCAGGCCGAGAATCCGGCGCCGATGCGAGGGAGGGCGAGGATGTTCGGTTCGAAGAAGAAGAGGCAGAGCCTCAGCGATCTGATGGACCAGCTCAGGCCCGATCTGAGTCGGGAATCGCTCGGCGTCGGGCCCGCCTTCCCCGGGGTCACCCCGAACCCGCTGCTGAGCGCGAAGGCACGCAGGCGCAAGGCGGAACTGCGCGACGGGGTGCTCGCGCTCGGTGTTCTCGTCGATTGGCGCGAGGTCAGCAGCGACGGCAACCCGCGCGTCGTGCTGATGCTCGATGTGGAGACGGTCGAGGGCACGTCGTTCCGCGGTATCGCCGACGAGGATCTCACGATCACCGCGCTCACCCGGCTCGCACCGGGGCAGACCATGCACGTGCGATACCGACCGGCCGTCATGGACCACTACGTCGCCCTCGCGCGGGATGCCGACCCCGCCGACGTGCAGCAGGTCACCGACGAGATCGCGCGCGCCAAGCGGGCCTGATCCGCACCGTCGATCGACCGCGCCCGAGTGCGTCAGAAGGCCGACGCCCTCTCCGCCGACCCTGTCCGCACGGTCGCGCTACGGACGCACGGGAAGGACGTCGCTCAGGTCGGCACGCGTGCCGGACGCGTGGATGCGTCCGCCGGACGCGGCATCCGCCCATCGCTCCGCGCCGGTGGAGACGGCGATCCAGGTCGCGGCATCCATCTCGACGACGTTGGGCGGCGTACCACGGGTGTGTCGAGGACCCTGGATGACCTGCACCGCACCGAACGGCGGCACCCGCACCTCGACGCTGTTGCCCGGTGCCTTCTCGTCGAGCAGCTGCAGCAGGTAGCGCACGGCGGTGGCGAGGTCGGTGCGCTGCGGCTTCGCACCCGCGGCCTCCGCGGCGCGGACGGCATCGAGAGCCGTGCGCCCGTCCGCGATGTCGATCTTCCTGGCCATCAGTCCAGACTACGACCGACCGTGCGAGACGAGTTCTAAGCTCGGACGCATGAGTATGCATCCCCAGGGCGCCCGCGCCGAGCTGCTCACGGCCGTCGCCGACCACTCGTGGGGAGTGCGCATCCCCCCACTCGCCGACCCGCAGAGTGCCCACGATGCGGCCGTGCTCATCTTGTTCGGCGTGCTCGATCGCATCCCCGCGTCCACCACCGGCCCCGCCGTCGCGCGTGACCTCGACGTGCTGCTGCAGCGGCGCGCGCCCACGCTCTCCTCACATCCCGGACAGGTCTCCTTCCCCGGCGGCCGCGTGGACCCGGGCGATGCCGATGTCGTCGCGACGGCCCTGCGCGAGGCCGAGGAGGAGACCGGGCTCGATCCGACCGGCGTCGAGATCCTGGCCACGCTGCCCGTGATCCCACTCGCCGCGAGCAACCATCTCGTCACGCCGGTGCTGGCGTGGTGGAGGTCGCCCTCGCGGGTCGTGGCGGTCGACCATGCCGAGACGGTCGAGGTGTTCCGCGTGCCCGTCGCGCAGCTGCTCGACCCGGAGACCCGGTTCACATCGACCATCACACGGATGGGGCACACGTTCCGCGGCCCGGCGTTCGACGTCGACGGCACGATCGTCTGGGGCTTCACCGCGATGGTGCTCGACGCGCTCTTCGACGCGGCCGGTTGGACCGTGCCGTGGGACGCCACCGTGGAGCGGACCGTCGACCTCTGAGCCGGACCGAAATCCGGAGCGCCACCCTCGGTAGTCTGGACGGGTGAAGATTCTCGTCCTCGGTTCCGGTGCCCGTGAGCACGCGATCATCCTCGCCCTGCGGGCCGAGCAGACGGAGCACGAGATCTTCGTCGCTCCCGGCAACGCCGGCATCGCCCAGGATGCGACCCCTGTCTCGGTCGATCCCCTCGACGGCGGGGCGGTCACCGCATTCGCGCACGAGCACGCGATCGACCTGGTCGTGGTGGGCCCGGAGGCTCCCCTCGTCGCCGGCGTCGCCGATGCCCTGCGGGTGCGGGGCATCCCCGTGTTCGGACCGGGCAAGGCGGCCGCACAGCTGGAGGGCTCGAAGTCGTTCGCGAAGCGGGTCATGGACGCCGCCGGTGTGCCCACCGGTCGCGCCGTCCGCGCCGCCACCACCGCCGAGGTCGAGAGCGCATTCGACGAACTCGGTGCCCCGTACGTGGTCAAGGCCGACGGTCTGGCTGCGGGCAAGGGCGTCATCGTCACGTCCGACCGCGCCGAGGCCCTCGCGCACGCCGAACAGTATCTTCCCGCCGGCCCGGTGCTGATCGAGGAGTTCCTCTCCGGCCCCGAGGTCTCCCTCTTCTTCCTGAGCGATGGCGACACCGTGCGTGCGCTCAGCCCCGCGCAGGACTTCAAGCGTGCGCTCGACGGCGACGCCGGACCCAACACGGGTGGCATGGGCGCCTATTCGCCGCTGCCCTGGCTCGCCGAGCAGTTCGGCAGCGAGCAGGCCTTCGTCGAGGAGGTCACGCGCGACGTGGCGCTCCCCGTGGTCCGTCAGCTCGACGCCGAGGGCACGCCGTTCATCGGTCTGCTGTACGCGGGGCTGATCCTGACCCCGGCGGGTGTGCGCGTCATCGAGTTCAACGCGCGTTTCGGCGACCCCGAGACGCAGATCGTGCTGCCGCGGCTGGTCACCCCGCTGTCGGAGCTGCTATTCGCCGCGGCATCCGGAACCCTCGAGGACCAGCCCGAGCCCGTGTTCAGCGACGAGGTGGCGATCACGGTCGTGCTGGCCAGCGAGGGCTACCCCGAGGCGCCGCAGACCGGGCGGCCCATCGAGGGCCTCGCAGACGCCGCCGCCGTCGAAGGCGTCCGCCTCGTGCACGCCGCGACCGCGAGCCCGGATGCGCCCGGTGGATCGCTCATCGCCACGGGTGGCCGTGTGCTGAACGTGGTGGCCGTCGCCTCCGACTTCCGCACTGCGCGCGACCGGGCCTACGAAGCGATCGCCCACATCCGCCTCGACGGATCGCACTACCGCACCGACATCGCCGCCCGCGTCGCCGAATAGCCTCCGCGAGCGCACGACCTCCCTACGCAGACTTCCCGTGCACTCGGCGAGTGCACGGGAAGTCGATGCGAATGCGTGGAGCGCGGAGCGGACGCCCCTCAGAGGACCTTCGAGAGGAAGTCCTTCAGGCGCTCGTTCTTCGGCGAGCCGAAGAGCTCTGCGGGCGGGGCCTCCTCGACGACGACGCCGCCGTCCATGAAGACCGTGCGGCCGGAGACCTCGCGGGCGAAGCCCATCTCGTGCGTCACCAGCACCATGGTCATGCCGCCGGAGGCCAGGTCGCGGATGACCTGCAGCACCTCGCCGACCATCTCCGGGTCGAGCGCGCTCGTGGCCTCGTCGAACAGCATGATCTCGGGGTCCATCGCAAGTGCACGGGCGATAGCCACGCGCTGCTTCTGCCCGCCGGAAAGGGACGCCGGCTTCGCATCCGCCTTCTCCGAGAGACCGACCCGCTCCAGGAGCGACAGCGCCCGCTCACGCGCCTCGGCCTTCGTCATCTTCCCGCACTCGACCGGCGCGAGCGTGATGTTCTCGAGCACGGTCATGTGCGGGAACAGGTTGAAGTGCTGGAACACCATGCCGATGCGCTGACGCACCTCGTCGAGCTTCACGCTCTTGTCGGTCAGGTCGACGCCGTCGATGACGACGTGCCCTGACGTGGGCTCCTCGAGCTTGTTGAGGCAGCGCAGCAGGGTGGACTTGCCCGAGCCCGAAGGCCCGATGACCGCCACGACCTCGCCGTCCTCCACAGCCAGGTTGATGCCCTTGAGCACCTCGTTGTCACCGAACGATTTGTGCAGGTCCTGCACCAGGATCTTGCTCATGCGTTGAACGTCCTCTCCAGGCGGTTCGCGAGCAGCGTCAGCAGCGTGATCACGACGAAGTAGATGATGGCGACGATCGTCAGCACCTGGGCCGACAGGTACGTCGAGGCGATGATCTGACGGGAGACGAACGTCAGCTCCGCGAGGCCGATCACGCTGATCAGCGACGTGTCCTTGAGGGTGATGATGCCCTGGTTGACGAACGAGGGGATCATGATGCGGAACGCCTGCGGGAGCACGACCTTCTGCATCGTCTTCCAGTGTCCGAGACCCAGCGAGCGCGAGGCCTCGTTCTGTCCGGGATCGACGGCCTGGATGCCACCGCGGATGATCTCCGTCATGTACGCACCCGTGTTGAGCGAGAGCGTGATGGCACCGGCGACGAACGGGTTGAACGTGAGACCGGGGAACAGCTGCGGGATCGCGAAGAACACGAAGAACGCCTGGATGAGGATCGGGGTGCCGCGGAAGACGTAGACGTAGGCGGTGGCGATCCACCGGAACGGCGCGAACTTCGAGACTCGACCGAAGCCGAAGACGAGCCCCAGGATGAACGCGGCCACGATGGCGACGATCGTCGCGAGGATCGTGAGCCAGAGGCCCTCCATGAGTGCGGGCCAGTACTGCACCGCGACCGAGATGATATCGGTGGGCTGCGTGGACTTCTCGCCGCCGGAGAGATACGTGTCGACGATCTTGTCGTACTCGCCGGACGCCTTCAGGTTCGAGAGTCCCGCGTTGAACTTCTCGATCAGCTCGGGGTGTTGGCCCTTGTTGACCGCGAAGCCGTACTCGCCGCCCAGTTCCGGCTGACCGATGAGGCGGAAGCCGGACCCCTGCTGGATGCCGTAGGCCAGCACGGGGAAGTCCTCGAAGTAGCCGACGGCCTGACCGGCCTTGACCGCATCGACCATGTCGGTCGTGTCCTGGTACGGAGTGACCCGGAAGCCGTACTCGTCCTTGTTCTCGTCGGCGAAGGTCTGCCCCTGCGTACCGGTCTTGACGGCGACGGTCTTGCCGTCCAGGTCGTCGAGCGACTGGATGTCGCTGGCTTCGAGCACGCCGAGCTGGACACCACTGGTGAAGTACGGCTCGCTGAAGTCGAAGGCCTTCTGCCGCTCCTCGGTGATCGACATACCGGCCATGACCGCGTCGACCTGGTTCGACTGCAGCGCCTGCACGGCGGCGTCGAAGCCGAGCTGGCGGATCTCGACCTCGAACCCCTGGTCCTTCGCGATCGCACGGAGCAGGTCCATGTCGATGCCGACGAGGTCGCCGTCCTGATCGGTGAACTCGAACGGCGCGAACGTCGTGTCCGTACCGATGACGTACTTGTCGCCGTCGCTCGCGGCGGTGGCGGGTGCGGCTCCGGCCAGGAGCGCTCCGACGGCGACGAAGGCGACGAGCGCGGCAGCACCTGCGGTGCGCACCGAGCGGCGCAGACGGCTCACCGCGGCGGATGGGTTTCGGATCACGACGTGTGCTCCCCGGGTCGACAGCAGCGACCGGACGACCGCCGAGGATCTACCCTAGCTCGCGGCGAGTCGTGTGCCCGAAACGTCGATCCAGTAGCGCCGTACCAGGGGCTGCCCGGCTTCCGGCGCATCGATCACGTCTTCGAGCTCGCCCCCGGCCCCCTCGATGGTGCGGATGGAGCCGATGTTGTCGTCGTCGCAGGTGAGCATCACGCGGTCGTAGCCGTCGGCCTTCGCGGCGCGCAGCATGAGGCGCAGAGCCTCGCGCACGATCCCCTCGCGACGCCTCGTCGGGATCACGGAGTAGCCGATGTGGCCGCCGAAGCGGCGGAGGTGGTCGTTGAGTTCGCGGCGGAAGGAGAGGAAGCCGACGACGTGGTCGCCCTCGGTGATCCAGTAGTAATCGCACGGCACGTGGCCCTCCGGGAGCTCGGCGCCGGGTGTGGCGTACAGCTCTGCGCGCTCGACGAACTCGTCGAAAGCGGCCCGGTCGGGGACGAAACCCTTCTCGATACCCGCGCCGTCGATGTGTCCGCCCTCGAACTCGGCCACCGCGGCGGCCCAGGAGTCGAAGAGGTCGATGCTCGGTCGTGAGAGTGCGATCGTCATCGCCCGATGACACCACATTCGCCGGACCACCGCAAAACCTGTCAGCGACCTCGGAGGAGATCGGCGATGGAGACATCTTCATCGAGCTGCGGCCAGTGGATGCCCTCCCCGACGCCGATCAAGCGCCAGACCGCACGTTCCGCGACGCTCGCAGCGGCTAGCCGCGGGAACCAGTCGAGAGGAACGCTGATCGTGCGTCCGTCCTTCATCCGCACGTGCAGTTCGCGCTCATCGATCACGACGCCGACCGCGACAGCGTCATCCACCGAAGTGCTCATGCCACGCCTCCTCGATCAGATCGCGTCGGTGTTCGATCAACCGACGAAGCAGTCGCAGCTCTCGGTCGTCGAATCTCGTCTTCGCGGCCGATTCTACTGGGGGCAGCCAGAACTTCGCGGTGAATTCCGCCCGCTCCCCGTGCACATGCGGGGGCTCCGATCCCTCGTTGCTGTAGAAGAAGAATCGGTGCCCGCGCACTCGCATGACCGCAGGCACGGGGTGACGGTCACGTGATCGCCCTCCCTCTCCAGGGCGCGAACGAAGACGATCCCGAGAGGTGCGGGATACACACCTCTCGGGATCAATTGTGGAGGGAGGGTCGTCGACTACTCGGGGCGCGCGGCCACGGGCGCCGCAGCCTCCGTCTTGTCATAGCGGCCGAGGAACAGCGAGGCGATGAGGGCGACCACCATCACGCACGCCGGCAGCAGGATCGCCTGCGACATGCCTGCGGCGAAGCCTTCGGCCACCTGGGGCGGCAGCGTCCCTCCGGTGGAGCCACCCGCCGGCGCATCCGCGAGACCCGGAAGGTTCGCCTCGAGCCGGGACTGCATGAACGCGGCGATGGAGGCCGAGCCGATGACCGAACCGATGGTCCTGGTGGTGTTGTAGATGCCGGCACCTGCACCAGCCTGGCGCGGCGGGAGCTTGCGCGTCGCGGTCGTGGCGAGCGGACCCCACATTCCGGCGTTGCCGACGCCCATCAGCGCGGAGGGCAGCAGGAACATCCAGATCGCGGTGTCCATGTTGATCAGAGCCGAGTACCAGATGAGTGCCCCGGCGACGCAGAGCAGCCCCGGGATCAGGATGATGCGCGGATCCACGCGGTCGAGCAGCTTCCCCGCGACCGGAGCGAGAACGCCCGAGAGCACGGCCATCGGGATCAGCAGCAGCGCGGCCTCGGTGGGGGTGAGACCCCGCGCGGTCTGGAGGAAGAACATCATCGGCAGCGACATGCTCGTCACCGTGAAGCCGACCGCGGCGATCGCCACGTTCGCTCCCGAGAAGTTGCGGTCGCGGAACAGTTCGAGCGGAACCAGGGGCTCGCTGCGGGTCTTGGCCTGCTGCAGGATGAACAGTCCGAGCACCACGAGTCCCACGATGATCAGGCTCCACACGGAGATCGGACCCCAGATCACACCCCAGTCGTACTTCTCCCCCTCTTGGAGACCGAACACGATGAGGAAGAGGGCCACGGCGCTCAGCACCACGCCCACGACGTCGAAGCGGTGCGAGTGAGTCGCCAGCTTCGGGACCAGGCGCCAGGCGAGCACGAAGGCGACGATGCCGACCGGGATGTTCACGAAGAAGATCCACTCCCAGCCGAACCCGTCCACGAGCAGCCCGCCGACGAGCGGGCCGACGAGGGTGGCGACACCGGCAGTGGCGCCCCAGAGGCCCATCGCGGCGCCGCGGCGGTCCGGCGGGAAGGTGCGGGTGATCACGGCCATGGTCTGCGGAGTCATGAACGCGGCACCGAGGCCCTGCACGGCGCGAGCGACGATCAGACCCTCGAGGGTCGTCGACAGTCCGCACCACAGCGAGGCGAGAGTGAAGACCGCGAGGCCGATCAGGTAGATGTTCTTCGGGCCGAACCGGTCACCCAGGCGTCCGGTGATCAGCAGCGGCACGGCGTAGGCGAGCAGGTAGGCGCTCGTGACCCACACGACGTTGTCCAGGTTGTTCGTGTTCGGGTCGAGCGCCGCCTTGATCGCCGGGTTCGCGACCGACACGATCGTGGTGTCGACGAGGATCATGAAGAAGCCGATGACCAGCGCCCAGAGGGCAGGCCACGGGCTCGTGGGCTTGTGCCCCGCGGAGTAGGTGCCGGTCGACGGACCGGAGGTCGAGGGCGCGGACGCCGGCGGGCGGTCTCCGTCGCGAGGGGTATCTGTCATTGCTGTGCGGCCTTTCGCTGAGCGCGGTAGCGGTCTGAGTTCTGGAATGCCGAGGGACCCCACGGCAGGACTTGGGTCTCGAGGCGGTCGAGGAGGGAGTCGAGCCAGCCGAGCTCGGCGGCCAGCAGAGCCTCCTGGCGTTCGATCTCGACGAGCACCTGCTCGGGAACGCTCTTCTCCCGGGCCGAGTGGAGACCGTCGCGGTGCCTCGCGTGATCCTCGACGAGGGCGAGGCGCCTCGCCCTCAGGAGGTCGATGACCTCAGGTCGCTCGAGGTTGTGCGCCTCGGCGAGCGCGATACGGAAGTCCGCAGGGCGATCGATGCGGGGCAGCTCGCGCTGCACCCACGTCATGACCGCTTCGCGTCCGGCTTCCGTCAGGGCGTAGGTGGTGCGCTCCGGGCGGTTGCCCTCGCGGTCGATGCCCAACTCGTCGATCAGACCCGCGCGGTGCAGTCGGGAGACCGTGTGGTACAGCGTCCCGTTGGTGATCGTGAGCAGGCGGTCGTCGTGACGGGCGCGCATGAGACGCACCATCTCATAGGGGTGCATGTCGCCCTCGCGCAGCAGCGCGAGCACCATCACGCCCATGGGGGTGAGCCGATCGACAGCGTCCTTCGCCATGCCCCTCACTTCAAATAGTCCATGTGGACTATACGCCTCTTTCGGCGGAGCGAACAGCTGCGATCCGCCTTCTCTACAGCGACACGGCTGTGAGTTGGGCCGGATCGAGCGGACGGTCCGCGTAGACGAGGCGCCAGACAGACGGATCGGGGTTGCCCGCATCCGGTGCCCTGTGGACGAGTTCGAGGCCGACCTTCTCGGCGACCTTCGCCGACGCATGGTTGTGCTCGACGAGATAGGCGATCACGGGGCGGTCGGGATCGACCGCACGCGCCTGCTCGACAGCGGCGAACGCGAGTTCGGTGGCGTACCCGTTCCCGTGATGATCGGCCGACAGCCGGTACCCGAGGTTCCAGACCGCGTCGCCGAGGAGCGTGCACCCGCCGTTGCCGATCACCTCACCCGTGGAACGCAACCGGACCACCCACGATCCCAACCCGGCGCGGGCCCAGCTCGCCTCCCAGCGCGCCATGCCCGCAAGAGTGTCTTCCGGTCGCTGATGCCGAAGGGACGGATAGTGCGTCCACACCCGCGGATCGGCGGAGATCGCGAACAGCGCGTCGAGATCGCCCTCGACCGGACGCGAGAGTCGAAGACGCGGCGTGAGGATGTCGTCCGTCATGCCACCAGGCTAGATCGCCCCTCTGACACCGGGACCACGGCATTCGGTAACCGCGGGAACCGGGATAATGGGCGGGTGAGCACACCTTCAGAAGGCACGGCACAGAGCATTCCCGGCTGGCGGCACATCTACTCGGGCAAGGTCCGCGACCTGTACGCCTCGGAGGATCCGGCGGACACGCGCATCCTCGTCGTGGCCTCCGACCGCGTGAGCGCCTTCGATTTCGTGCTCTCCCCCGGCATCACCGAAAAGGGTGCCCTGCTGACGCGACTGAGCCGCTGGTGGTTCGCACAGCTCTCCGATTTCCCCAACCACATCGCCGAGGGCGAGCTCCCGGATGCGGTCGCCGATCGGGCGATGCTCGCGCAGTCGCTCGAGATGCTGCCGATCGAATGCGTCGTGCGCGGCTACATCACGGGGTCGGGCTGGGTCGAGTACCAGGAGAGCGGCACCGTCTGCGGCATTCCGCTGCCCGCCGGCCTGCAGAACGGCGACCGCCTGCCGGAGCCGCTGTTCACCCCGGCCTACAAGGCACCGATGGGCGAGCACGATGAGAACATCACGTTCGAGCGCGCCGTCGAGCTGGTCGGCGCCGAGCGCGCGGCCGAACTGCGCGACACCTCCCTCGCGATCTACGCCCGCGCGGCGGCGATCGCCGAGGAAAAGGGCCTGATCCTCGCCGACACCAAGTTCGAGTTCGGGACGGATGCCGACGGTACCCTGCGCCTGGCCGACGAGGTGCTCACGAGCGACTCCTCGCGGTACTGGGATGCGGAGGCCTGGCGCACCGGTACGACGCCGAACGAGCGGATGGCGAGCTTCGACAAGCAGATCGTGCGCGACTGGATGGCCGCGAACTGGGACCAGCAGGGCGAGCCGCCTTTGCTTCCGGAAGATATCGTCGCACGCACCGCCGACCGCTACCGCGAGCTGATCGAGCGCCTCGGCGCCTGAGCGCTCCCGATCGCCGGGTCCCGATCTCCGGGGTCCGACCTCCGGGGTCCGACCTCCGGGGTCCGACCTCCGGGTCCGACCTCCGGGGTCCGACCTCCGCACGGATGCATGACGATCGGGCGGATGCATGACTCTCGGCCGCGGGACCCTCATGCATCCGTCGCTCACACCTTCACATGCGAGGGGGGGTGGGCGCTCAGGGAAAACTCAGGAATCGGTAGTGTTGCTCCGGCACCCCTGCCATCCCCCGAACCTTGAGGAGCCCGCATGGCCCTGTGGAAGCTGCACGGAAACGGCCGCACGGTCGAGCCCGGCGCCGTCGTCCGTCCCGATGAGCGTTTGAACTGGCCCGCCACGATCGCGATCGGTCTCCAGCATGTCGTGGCCATGTTCGGCGCCACGTTCCTGGTGCCGATCATCACCGGGTTCCCGGTCGCCACCACGCTGCTCTTCAGCGGCGTCGGCACGATCCTGTTCCTTCTTGTAACCCGCAACAAGCTGCCCAGCTACCTGGGCTCGTCGTTCGCCTTCATCGCACCGGTCACTGCCGCGACCGCCTCCGCGAACATGGGAACCGCCCTGGCCGGAATCGTCGCGGTCGGTGTGCTCCTGGCGATCATCGGCGTCGTGGTGCACACGGTCGGTGTGAAGTGGGTCGACCGTTTCCTCCCGCCGGTCCTGGCCGGAACCATCGTCGCGCTCATCGGTTTCAACCTCGCGGGCGCAGCGCACAACAACTACGCCGCCGCCCCTGTGACCGCGACGTTCACCCTCGCCATCACGATCCTCTTCGCCGTCGTCTTCCGCGGATTCCTCGGACGCATCTCGATCTTCCTCGGCGTCATCGCCGGGTACATCTTCGCCGCGTTCCGCGGTGAGCTCGACTTCTCGGCCGTGGAGAAGGCCGACTGGGTCGGTCTTCCCACCTTCACCTTCCCGAACTTCACCGAGCCCGGCACCCTTACGGCACTCGCGATGTTCCTCCCGGTCGTCCTCGTGCTGATCGCCGAGAACGTCGGACACGTACGCGGTGTCGCGACCATGACCGGTGACGCGACCGTGAACCAGCAGACCGGCAAGGCGCTGATCGCCGACGGCGTCTCGACGACCCTCGCCGGATTCTTCGGCGGATCGGGCACCACGACCTACGGCGAGAACATCGGCGTGATGGCGTCGACGCGCGTGTACTCCACCGCGGCCTACTGGGTGGCCGGCGCAGCCGCGATCCTGCTCAGCCTCTCCCCCAAGTTCGGCGAGGTCATCAACTCGGTGCCCGCCGGTGTGCTCGGCGGCGTGACGACCGCACTGTACGGCCTGATCGGCGTCATCGGCATCAAGATCTGGGTCGACAACCGCGTCGACTTCTCGCGCCCGGTCAACCAGTACACGGCAGCCGTCGCGCTCATCATGGCCGTCGGCGGGTTCATGATCAAGGACGAGGCCTCCGGCTTCGAGCTCGGCGGCATCGTCATCGCCACGGTGGCGGCGATCCTGATCTACCACCTGGGCAACCTGATCGCCCGCCTGCGCAAGACGGGTGCCGACGACCCGAAGCCGCTCGAAGCCGTCGGCCCGCTCGGCGGAGACCCCGCCTGATCACTCCCGCGCATACTCCGGTCGCACTCCGGTCGCACTTTCTGCCGCTCTCGGGCCTCTAAGACGACAGAAAGTGCGACCGGAGCAGGACTGGCTGCTCAGGAGATGAGGGCGAGAACGGCGTCAGCGGGAACCATCGCTGCGAGCTCTGCACGCTGCGACAGGATCCCTGCCCGGTGGGCGGCGACCGTGGTCTCCATCTTCATGGCGTCGAGGAGCGCGACCGGGTCGCCCTCCCCCACATCGGCTCCGTCGTCGACGAGCCACCGCACGAGCGTGCCCGGCACCGGCGAGCGCAGTTCTGCCGGATCGGCCGAGGGCGCCACCGCCGCAGGATCGGCCGGCCGACCGAATCCGGCCAGCAGCGCGGCGGGCAGTCCGAGCACGACCCGTCGCCCGTCGATCTCGACCGGGAAGCGTTGAAGAGCAGCCTCCGGCACGACTGCAGGCCGCGCCTGCGTCTCCAGCTTCGGCAGCAGGGCGCTCTCGATCCACTGCGTGTGAACCGCGAAGGACTCCGTGGCGAACGCCTCGTCATCGAGCGCCATCACATCGAACGGGATGACCGTCGCCGGGCCTTCGACGGTGAGCTCGCGCAGAGCCCGTCGCGCGCGCACGATGGCCGCGTCGCGGGACTCGGCGTGCACGATGAGCTTGGCGATCATCGAGTCGAACGCCGGCTGCACGACATCCCCCTCTTCGATGCCGCTGTCCCAGCGCACACCAGGACCACCAGGGATCCGCAGCCGCTCGACGCGACCGGGGCTCGGCAGAAAACCGCGGCCGGGGTCCTCAGCGTTGATCCGGAACTCGAAGGCGTGCCCGACCGGCTTCGGTGTCTCGACGATCGACGGGCCTTCCCCGAACGCGATGCGGAACTGCTCGCGCACGAGGTCGGTTCCGGTGACCTCCTCGGTGACCGGATGCTCCACCTGGAGCCGGGTGTTGACCTCGAGGAACGAGATGGTGCCGTCGGCCGCGAGCAGGAACTCCACCGTGCCCGCCCCGCGATACCTCACCTCACCGCAGATCGACCGCGCCGCATCGTGGAACCGTGTGCGCTGCTCGATGGAAAGGCCGGGAGCCGGCGCCTCCTCGATGAGCTTCTGATTTCGGCGCTGCATCGAGCAGTCGCGATCGCCGACGACCACGACGCCGCCGAGCCCGTCACCGAGCACCTGCACCTCGATGTGTCGCGGGCTCTCGAGGAAGCGCTCGACGAAGCACTCCCCCCGGCCGAACGCCGCGACCGCCTCACGGGTGGCCGCGTCGAAGGCCTCGGCGACCTCCGACAGCTCCCGCACGACCTTGAGCCCGCGACCGCCACCGCCGAATGCCGCCTTGATCGCGATGGGGAGTCCGTGCTGCTCGGCGAACGCCACGGCCTCCTCGGGCCCGGCCAGCGGCTCATCGGTGCCGGCAGCCAGCGGCGCTCCGACCTGCTGAGCGATACGGCGGGCGGTCATCTTGTCGCCGAGCGCGTCGATGCTCGCCGGCGTCGGTCCGATCCAGACCAGCCCCACGTCCTCCACGGCCCGCGCGAACGCAGCGCTCTCCGAGAGGAATCCGTATCCGGGGTGCACGGCGGTCGCCCCGGACTTCCGTGCGGCGGCGAGCAGCGCATCGATGGAGAGGTACGTGTCGGCGGCAGTGACACCACCCAGTCCCACGGCCTCGTCGGCCAGACGCACGTGCAGAGCGTCGGCATCCTGATCCGCATAGACCGCGACGGATGCGTACCCGGCTTCGGCGCAGGCGCGGATGACGCGCACCGCGATCTCCCCGCGATTCGCGATCAGGACCCGCTGCGTGGTCGGCACGGTCGACACGGTGGTCATGAGGACTCCTTGACGGTGAAGCGGAGGCGCACTCCCGGAGCCAGCTGACCTGCGAGGTCGAGACTGCGATCCGTGAGCGCTCCGATGATGGGGTATCCGCCGGTGAGCGGATGGTCGGGCAGGAACAGGACCGGCTGTCCGTCGGGCGGCACCTGGATCGCGCCGGTGACGGCGCCCTCGCTCGGGAGCTCTCCTCCGAGGGCGCGCTCGAGCGGCACCTGGCCCTGCAGTCGGATGCCGACGCGGTCGGAACGCGGCGTGACGGTCCATTCCTGACCGGTGAGGGTCTCGACCGCTGCGGTCGTGAACCAGTCGTCGCGCGGGCCGAGGGTGATCTCCAGGTCGACGAGATCCCCGGGGGCGGGGAGCTCGCGCGCAACGACGGACGGGTCGACGGCGTGCCGGCCGGCGTCGCCGATGGGGAGCACCGTGCCCGCTGTCAGTGCGAGGGGCCCGAGTCCGGCGAGGGTGTCGGCGGCGCGACTGCCGAGGGCCGGGGCCGCATCCACTCCACCGCGGACCGCGATGACGTAGCGCAGCCCGTGCTCGGGGTGACCGAGCGTCAGTTCGTCGCCGTCGACGGTGGCGAAGGGCTCGCCGTGCGTGACAGGACGAACGCCTCCTCCGGCCTCTTCCAGCGTGAGCGCGCCGGAAGCCCCTGTGACGGCGGCGACACCGGCTCCGCGGAACCGCAGCACGACACCCCCGACGCTCTCGAGAACCGCAGCCCGGGCCGTATTGCCCACTGCGCGGTTCGCGTCGCGCATCGCCCGGCGGTCCGCCACCCCGGATGCCGAGACCCCGAGCGCGGCATAGCCCGAGCGCCCGGCATCCTGCACCAGCAGCTGCAGCGACGCACGGACGACCTCGACGGCCGCCTCCGCGCCGCGACCCGCGCCCTCCGCATCGGCTGGAGTGGGTTGCGGCGCGGCTCGCCGGGCGGGCTCCGGAGAGCCTCCGGTTCCATCCAGCCGAGCAGCGTCCAGCCTCATCACGTCCAGCCGAGCCTCGTCCCGCACTCGTTCGAACCGCACGGCGGTCCCCGGCGACAGCAGGGCGGGCGGGTCCCGGTCGATGTCCCACATCGCGGCATCCGTGCGTCCGATGAGCTGCCATCCGCCGGGGCTCTCGCGCGGGTACACCCCGGTGAACTCCCCCGCGAGCGCGACCGATCCGGCGGGCACGCGGGTGCGCGGAGACGCACGGCGGGGCACATCGAACAGGGGGTCGCTGCTCACGACGTATCCGAAGCCCGGGGCGAATCCGGAGAATGCGACCCGCCAGTGGGCAGCGAGGTGCCGGTTCACGAGTTCCTCCGCCGTCACGCTCAGCAGAGATGCCGCTTCCTCGAGGTCTTCGCCGTCGTACCGCACGGGCACCGTGACCTCTCCCGTGCCGGGCAGATGCGCGGTGTCGATCGGCGTCGCGGCGAGCGCGGCCGCAAGGTCGGATGCCGAGACGCGAAGCGGATCGAAGCGCACGAGCACGGTGCGGGCGCCGGGGATGCGCTCGACGATGCCGGGAACGCCCTCCCAGGCGAGGTTCAGACGCATCGCCTCGTCGAGGTCGTCCGCCTCGACGAGAAGAGCATGATCGGATGCCGTGCGGATGCGCATCAGACGAGGTGTTCCGTGTTCGTCATCGCGCGCCCGCGAACGGTGCGATCGTGATGCCTGCGTCCTGCAGCATCCGCCTGGTCGCAGCCGCCATCGCCACCGAACCAGGGCTGTCGCCGTGCACGCAGATCGACTGCGCGACCACGGGTACGTCGGTGCCGTCGATCGCACGGATCACGCCCTCCGAGGCGAGGCGCACCATGCGCTCCGCGACCGCATCCGGGTCGTGCAGCACGGCCCCCTCCTCAGTACGCGACACCAGCTGCCCGTCGGGCTGATAGGCGCGGTCGGCGAAGGCCTCAGCGGCGACCGCGAGTCCGGCGCGCGCGGCGACATCGAGCACGACGCCCCCGGAGAGCCCCAGCAGCACCAGGCTCGGATCGATCGCGCGGATCGCCGCCACGACGGCCTTCGACTGCCGTTCGTCGCGCGCGATCGTGTTGTAGAGCGCACCATGCGGCTTGACGTACGAGACCCTCCCGCCCACAGCGGCGGCGAGTCCCACGAGAGCACCGAGCTGGTACTCGACGTGCGCCTGCAGCGAGGCCGAGTCGATGTCGACCTTCGTTCGTCCGAAGTTCTCGTAGTCACGGTAGCCGGGATGCGCGCCGATCACGACGCCGCCCTGCACTGCTGCTGCGAGCGTCTCGCGGATGCCCTCAGGGCTCCCCGCATGGAACCCGCATGACACGTTGGCGCTCGTGACGAGGCGCAGCATGCTCGCATCGTCACTGACGATCCGGTCGGCGACGTTCTCGCCGAGGTCCGAGTTCAGGTCGATCGACGTCATGCGATCACGCTCCGATTCCGAGGAAGGCGAAGATGGGGCCGACCGAGACGATCCCCATGTACCAGGTGAGCAGCGTCACGAGCGTACCGGCGACGAGCAGCCACATCGGGTACTTCTTCGAGCCGAGCAGGTCCCGGCGGAACCAGCCGATGTACATGAACACCGTGAGTCCGATCGGCAGGATCAGGCCGTTGAAACCGCCGACGAAGACGAGGATCGCCGCGGGTGCCGTGCCGATCGACAGATACACCGCCAGCGACACCACGATGAAGGCGACGGTCGCCAGCTGCAGGGGCCAGCCGCCCTTGAGCTTCTTGGTGAAGGTGGAGAGGAAGGTGGCGGAGGTGTACGCCGCCCCGATGACCGAGCTGATCGCGGCGGCCCAGAAGATCGCGCCGAAGATGCGGAGTCCGGCATCGCCGAGCACCGCGCCGAACGCCTGACCGGCGGGGTTCGCGCCCTGACCGGAGAGGTCGAGCGTGACGCCCGAGGCCACGACCCCGAGGATCGCGAGGAACAGCACGTAACGCATGACGCCGGTGACGAGGATGCCGTTGGTCGCCGCACGCATCACGGAGCGGGCGTGCTCCGGTCCGGTGTGGCCGGAGTCGAGGTAGCGGTGGGCGCCGGAGTAGGTGATGTACCCGCCGACGGTTCCGCCGACGATGGTCGTGATGGTGGCGAAGTTCAGTTCATCCGGCGCGAACGTCTGGCGCAGGGCCTCGCCGATCGGCGGCTGCGCGATGACGGCCACGACCACGGTCATGACGATCATGCCGATGCCGAGCACGACCAGCACGACGTCCATCACCGGTCCCGCCTTCTTCACGAGGAAGATGATGATCGCGAGGGCCGCGGTGACGATGCCGCCGAGCTTGGTGTCGATTCCCAGCAGAGCGTTCAGTCCGAGCCCACCACCGGCGATGTTGCCGATGTTGAACGCCAGCCCGCCGATCACGACGAGCACGGCGATCAGGTGCCCCGAGAAGGGGATGGCGCTGTTGGCGAGTTCGCCGGCGCGCTTGCCCGAGGAGGTGATCATGCGCCAGACGTTCAGCTGCACCGCGATGTCGACGAGGATCGAGATGAGGATCGCGAACGCGAAGGCCGCCCCCATCGTCGCCGTGAACGTGGCGGTCTGCGTGATGAAGCCGGGGCCGATGGCGCTGGTGGCCATGAGGAAGATCGCGCCGATGACGGCACTGCGGCCCGCGCGCTTCTTGACGGACGAGAGGCGGGCCTCGTCCTCCGGGGAGAGGGCGGCGGTGGTCTGCTCAGACATGCGGGGGATTCCCATCGTCGTTGGTGGGTGTCGGGTGACCCCCAGTGTAGAACGGATAGAACCCGATTGTTCAACAATCATGTTACGGCCGTGCTACAGAGCGGTTGCTTTCGTGTGATCCCTCACGGCCACCCGCAGACGATCCGACCACGGCGCCACCTACGATGAAGGCATGAACCAGCAGGGCGTGCTCGCCGACGTGCTCCGACAGCGCATCATCGACGGCGACTTCGCTCCGGGGTCGCGACTGTCCGAGTCCGCCCTCGCCGAGCAGTTCGACGTCTCGCGCAACACCCTCCGTGAAGCATTCCGCGTGCTCGCCGAGCAGGGGCTCGTCGAACACATCCCGCATCGCGGCGTCTCGGTGGCATCCCCCACCATCGCCGACGTGATCGACATCTACCGCGCCCGCCGTGTGATCGAGTGCACGGCGCTGCGCCAGTCCGAGCCGGAGCACCCCGCCGTACAGCTCATGCGCGATGCCCTGGCCGAGGCAGAGGAGCAGCTGCCGCACGAGGACTGGCGGCGCATCGGCAGCGCCAACATGGCCTTCCACGACGCGATCGTCGCCCTCGCCGACAGTGCACGCCTCTCCCGCACCTACCGAGACGTCGCCGCCGAGCTGCGCCTCGTCTTCCTCGAGATCGACGAGCCGCGATCACTGCATGAGCCGTTCGTCCGGCGCAACCGCGCGGTGCTCACCGCGCTGCTGGAGCGCGGGCCCGAAGCGGCCACCGAAGAGCTCGAGCGCTACCTCACGGCATCCGAGCGCAGCGTGTTGGGGGCCTTCGCCCGCATGGGTCACCCCTGACCCCCGACCTCTCGCGACGTCGGACAGCACGTTCGACCAGAACAGCATTCGGTATTTCTGACCTGAGTGCAGAAATCTGTGAACGTGCCGGGAGATGCCTTGCGATCCCGTGAGAGGCATGGTTACCGTGAGCGGACTTCGGAGCGATCGACGACGCAGAGTTGCCCGCCTTTCTCCCCGAGGGCCGCGCACCGAGGGGGCGCGCGGAATCGTTCAGATCGAAAAGGACAAGTACTTTGCGACTCACGAGAAAACTGGCGTTCGCCGCTACCGCGGCTGCTGCGCTCTGCCTCGGCACGGTCATCCCCGCTGCCGCGAACTCCGCACCCGACGCCGACGACATCCCCACCTTCCAGGAGTTCGAGGCGTCGACCTACCGAGACATCGACGGAGCCTACGTCGTCAACGGGGACGAGGTGATCTCCAACCAGGGCGAGCTGCGGTCATTCTACGAACAGCTCCTGGGCGCCGATCCCGTGACCAACGGCCTCATCGTCAACACGGTCAACAGCATCGACGACAAGTGGTCCGACGCGCAGGCGAGTGCTCTCACCTATTGCGTCAGCACGGCATTCGGTGCACGTCACGCCGACGTCGTGAGCGCGATGGAAAGCGGCGCCGCGCTCTGGGAGGCCGCATCCTCGAAGATCGACTTCATCTACGACAGCAGCGCCGATGCCAACTGCACGACGCGCAACAACGCCGTCCTCTTCTCCGTGGAGCCCGTGCAGACGACGCAGTACATCGCCCGGGCCTTCTTCCCCAGCACGGCGCCGCGCCTGCAGAACGTCCTCATCGACGACTCGATCTGGACCCCGGGCTCGTCCTGGACCCCGACGAATGTGCTGGGTCATGAGCTCGGTCACGTGCTCGGCTTCCGCCACGAGCACACCCGCCCCGAGGCCGGCACCTGCTTCGAGGACAACAACTGGCGTCCGCTGACGCCGTATGACTCGTCGTCGATCATGCACTACCCGCAGTGCAACGGATCGTCCGCCGATCTGTCGATGACGAGCGTCGACACCGACGGAGTCGTCGCACTCTACGGAAACTGACACCGTTCACTCGAACGCTGTCAGAATCAGCGGGGCCCGGTCGTTCACGACCGGGCCCCGCGTCCGTACTGTTCGTCACGCGGATGCGTCCGCGCGCTCCTCGTCCGAGCGCAGCGCCGCTGTCGCCCGAGGCCGCGGTTCACCGTCGCGGAGGGGGACCGGCGGCGCGATGGGCGTCGTCGGCTCCGGCAGACCGTAGCGCCGGAACATCCAGCGTCGCGCCTCCTCGAGCGGGTAGGTGTCGCCGAAGACGGCGGACTTCACGAAGACACCCTCGATCGTGCTGCGCAGCATGACCTCCTCGAGAGCCGGATCCTCCGCCCCCCGCGCGCGGAACAGGTCGCGAACCGCGTCCTCCGCGGCGGTCGCCGCCGCTTCGTGCCGCGCCTCCGACACCGCGAACAGCCGGTGCGTCGAGGGCTGCTGCTGCATCGCCAGCACGGCCCGCTGCAACGGAATCGCGTAGGCGGTCGCCGTGAGAGCGGCGTCGATCACCGCCGCGAGCATCTCGTCGGGGGTCCCCTCCACTCGGGCGAAGCCGAGCACCGTCTCGAACCAGCGATCGATCACGGCGATGACGAGCTGCTCCTTGCCACCGAAGTGGTAGTTCACGAGCCCCTGCGCAACACCCGCGCGCTGGGTGATCTCCGCGATGCTCGCACCCGCGACGCCGCGTTCGCTGAAGGTCTCGATCGCCGCCTGCAGGATGTTCTCCCTGGCGCGCTCGCGGGCCAGCCGGTTCTGCTCGTCGGAGCGCGCCATGTGGCATCCACCTCCCGAGTCCTGCCGGCTTGTCTTTTCCGAATCGCCCCCTGCCGTATAGATTACTCACTGAATACGCGTTCAATCTATGAACCGACACGGACTTCCCCCCTGCCCAGGAGCATCAATGCACTCTCTCGCGAGCGTCGACTTCAACAGCGTCACCTCGATCTTCGAATGGCTCATCAGCCAGTGGTGGGCCTGGGCGATCGTCGGCGTCGTCGCGCTGTTCTTCCTCGTGAGCTGGATCCTCCCCGCGGCCAAGGTCAAGGCTTCGCCGGACTACTCGACCAGCGACGCCGAGGCGAACGAGCTCGCGCTCGGCTTCCTGCAGATCGTGAACCTGCCCTCCGGATACTGGAACGATCCGACCGCCTCGCTCCTCGGCGACAGCGAGAAGAAGGTCCTGGTCGACCAATGGGGTGTGCACACACGTGACGACTGGCTCGCCAACATCGAGCGCCTCAGCACCGTCCGTCGTCGTCGCGAGGTGTGGATGCTCTACCTCGCCGTCCGCGTCGAGCTCGCCCAGCGCCTCGGACGCACCCCGAAGGCCAAGGAGTGGCTTGCCGCGATCGTGCAGGAAGGCGGGGACAAGCGCGATGCGCGCACCTTCGTCACCTCGATCGAATACGCCGAGTCCGAGGTGCGCAAGCGCGTGGGCAAGGACATCGTGACCCCCGGTCTCTTCGTGAAGACCCTCGACGGTTACGGGATCGGTCAGGCCGTCGCGATGACCACCTGGGGCGTCGCGCTCGGACACGGCGACGTCGCTGAAGCACGCGCGATCATCCACCGCATCAACATCGAGGCACGCCCGGCCTTCGAGTCGTGGGCAGACTTCGGCCTGAGCTACATCGTGGGCCGCGTGATGCACTGGTCGGACGGCAGTGTCGACGAGAAGTCGTTCGAGAAGTTCGGAGACGGCTGGTCCGACTTCCAGGCCGCGGCGACCGAGAAGCGCAACGGTCCGTGGGCGTCGCTGTCGTGGAGCCTGTAGCCGTCGATCTGGAACCGCTGCGAAGAAGCGCGGGCCTCCGCGACATCCTCACCTATGAACGCCTCTGCGGGATCCCGCCGCATCGCCGGTTCCTGGTGGTCCTGGTCGCCGTCCTGCTGTTCGCCGCCGCGATGCTGACGGGTCTGTGGTTCCTCGGGCGCGGCGACATCCTCACGGTCGCACCCATCCTCGGGGTGTTCGTGATCGGGTACACGGTGCTCGCCGCCGTCGGCTTCGTCTGGTGGGCTGTGGGTCTGAGCCGCCGGGTGAAAGTCGCAGCCTTCGCCTGGCAGAACGGCTGGGCCTACGCCGACGCACTCGAGCGAACCCGCCGCCCCGGCACCGCGTTCACGCGGGTCGTGCACGGGCGTGAACGTGCGGTGATCGCCTGCGATGACGAGCGGATGCCGTTCGAGATGGGCATGCACCATTCGGTCTCGCACGGCCAGGAGCGCGCGACGATCCAGCGCCCGTTCGCGTTCATCGAACTGCCGCTGCCGGCACCCGTTCCGCACATCGTGCTCGCGAACCGGAAGCGCAGCATCATCCCCACGCTGGGCCTGGGGCGCGGGGCTGCGCGCCTGGACCTGGAAGGCGAGTTCGCGAAGACGTTCCGCCTTCTCGTGCCGAAGGGCTACCAGCAGGACGCGCTCTACATCTTCACACCCGACCTGATGGCCCGCGTGCTCGACCTCGGCTCTGGTGCCGAGATCGAACTCGTATCCGACCGGCTCTACGTCTACCTGCCTTCCGACACGCGGTTCGACCGCGCCGAGACCATGGCGGCGGCGATCACCCTCGCCGAGGAGTTCCACCGCCGATTCGCGGCACGCACCGAGCTGTATCGCGACGATGACGCCGGAGACATCGCCGCCAGAGCGGGCGTGTCCATCGGCCTGCGTGGCCAACGGCTGGGCGGCCGCGGGATCTCCGTCTTCGCGCTCGCCGGCACAGCCGCGGTGCTGCTGCTGTCCGCAGGCATCACCGCGTTCTCCTTGTTCGGCGGTGATCTGCTGACGTCGATCTTCGGCTGACCTGCTCAGCCGACACCGACCCACGGCTGTGGGCCTGGCCCGGAGGGGGCGCCAGGGCCACAGCCGTGTTCATGCCCCTCGCCGCAGGGTGCGCCCACCGGCGCGACCGCTCAGGCGGAGGCGCGGATCACCAGCTCGGTCGGCAGGATCGTCGTGGTCGGCGGCTCTTCGCCTGCCAGTCGCGACAGCAGGACCCGGGCCATCGCCTCACCCTGCGCGTACATCGGCTGGCGCATCGTGGTCAGCTGCGGATCGGTGGTGATGGCGACCGAGGAGTCGTCGAAACCGACCAGGGCGATGTCCTCCGGCACACGCACACCCGCCGAGCGCAGTGCCGTCAGTGCGCCACGGGCCATCAGGTCGCTCGCGACGAAGATCGCATCCGGTCGTCCGCCGTCGAGCAGCCGCCTGGCGGCTTCCGCTCCGCTCGACTCGGTGTAGTCGCCTTCCTCCTCCGCGTACGGAGTGAGTCCGGCGTCCGCGAGAGCCGCGCGGAACCCCTGCACACGATCTTCCGAGGCGACCATCGTGAGCGGACCCGAGATCGTGGCGATGCGCGTGCGCCCGATGTCGATCAGGCGGCGGGTGGCGTTCCTCGCTCCGGCCACGTTGTCGACATCGACGACGTAGTCGCCGTCGCGCCGACGCACGGGGCGTCCACCGAAGACGACCGGAACGGCATCCGCGATCCGATCGACGAACGCGTCGCTCGTGTGATGCGACACGATCAACGCGCCGTCGACGCCGCCGTTGCGCACGAAGCTGGTCATCTTGTCGCCGGGGTCATCGCTCGCGATGAGCAGGTTGAGCAGGTAGTCCGAGCCGCCGAGTGCACCCGTGATCCCGGCGACGATGGCCGCAAAGAACGGGTCGCCGAAGAAGCGGGTGGTGTCCTCCGGCACGATCAGGGCGATCGCGTGCGTCTGCCGTGAGGCGAGGGAGCGTGCCGCGCGGTTGGGCACGTAGTTCAGCTCATCGATCGCGGCGCGCACGGCGGCGAGGGCCTCCGGGCTCACGGCGGTCGACCCGTTCACGACGCGCGACACCGTCGATCGGGAGACACCGGCGGCGGATGCCACCTCTTCGATGGTCGCTCGGGGCGACATCAACGTACGCACTCTTCCATCGCCCTATTCTCACCGGTCGGCGCGGGCTGCGACGACACTCCCTCCTCCGCGTCGCGCAAACTGCCGCCTCTCGACCCCGGACGGGACCGCTCCGACGATTCGAATCGGGAGCGACGCGCTGATCAGAGCGCGCGGTCGCCGATGATGCGCGCGTACTCCCGCCCCGAGTCCTTGAGGGTGCGCTCCTGGGTGTCGTAGTCGACGCGGACGATGCCGAAGCGCTTGTCGTAGCCCCACGCCCACTCGAAGTTGTCGAACAACGACCAGTAGAAGTAGCCGCGCACGTCCACACCCGCCTCCGCGGCGTCGAGCACCGCACCGAGGTGCAGTCGCAGGAACTCGGTGCGGTCGGCATCGTGCACGCGCGTCTCGCCGTCTTCGACCACCACGACGTCGTCGTAGGCCGCGCCGTTCTCGGTCATGTAGAGCACGGTGCCCGCGGGCTCGGCGTACTCGGTCCAGACGCGCTGGAGCACCCGGGTGAGGCCCTCGGGCTGCACCTCCCAGTTCTGCGCCGTGCGCGGCAGGCCCCGCTCGACCGCGTGGATGTCGTCGCTCGACGGATAGGGGCTGCGCCGCACTCGTTCGGTCTCTGGCTCCGCGGAGACGGGCCCTTCGACCGGCGCCGTGCCCGAGACGAGGTCTCCGTGGTAGTAGTTCACCCCTTGCGTGTCGATGTGCTGCGAGATCGTCTCGAGGTCGCCGTCATGCACCGCCGCCTCGAACCGTGCGACAGCCTCGGCATCGACCGCGCGGATGTCGTCGACGATGTCGGCCGGGTAGCTGCCGCGGTAGATCGGGTCGAGGAACCAGCGGTTGAACTGTCCGTCCACGCGCCTGGCCGCGTCGACATCGGCCGGGTTCTGCGGATCGGCGGGGTCGGCGACCGTGTGGTTCAGGGTGATGCCGAGGTTGAGCGAGGCATCACGGCGACGGAGCTCCTCGACCGTCCTGCCGTGCGCGAGCAGCAGGTGGTGCGAGGCGAGCAGACCTTCGGCGATGCTGGTGTGCCCCGGTGCGTGCTCGCCGGCGGTGTAGGAGAGGAACGATGAGCACCACGGCTCGTTCAGGGTGGTCCACACGTTCACGCGATCGCCGAGCGCATCGTGCATGGTGCCCGCGTACTCGAGGAAGCGATCGACCGTGTCACGGTTCGTCCAGCCGCCCGCCTCCTGCAGCGCCTGCGGCATGTCCCAGTGGTACAGCGTCAGCCAGGGCAGGATATCGGCGCTGAGCAGTTCGTCGACCAGGCGCTCGTAGAAGTCGACACCGGCCGCGTTCACCGCTCCGCCGTCGGGGCGCACCCGCGACCACGACGTCGAGAAACGATACGTCTGCAGGCCGAGCTGCTTCATGAGCGCCACGTCCTGCGGGTAGCGGTGATAGTGATCGCAGGCCACATCGCCGTTCTCCGCACCGATCACGGCACCCGGCTCGCGCGAGAAGGCATCCCAGATGGATGCGGTGCGTCCGTCCTCGAACGCCGCCCCCTCGATCTGGTAGGCGGCGGTGGCGGCGCCGAACAGGAAGTTCTCGGGGAAGGAGCGGGTCATAGGGGTCATCCTTTCACCGCGCCCGCCATGATGCCACTGACCAGCTGGCGCCCGGCGACCACGAAGAGCACGAGCAGCGGGAGGGTCGCGAGCACCGCGCCGGCGAGCACGATCGAGTAGTCGATGTAGTACCCGGACTGCAGCTGGCTGAGCGCCGTCTGCAGGGTCGGGTTCTGCGGGGAGAGCACGATGAGCGGCCACAGGTAGTCGGTCCACGCGGTCATGAACGTGAAGAGTCCGAGGATCGCCATGGCCGGCCGGGCGGCGGGGAGCCCGACGGTCAGGAAGGTGCGGAACTGGTTCGCCCCGTCCATCCTCGCGGCCTCGATCAGCTCGTCCGGGATGACGTCGACCAGATACTGCCGCATGAAGAACACGCCGAACGCGGTGACCAGCGTCGGAACGATGACCGCACCGATCGATCCGGTCCAGCCGAGCTCGCGCATCAGCATGAACAACGGGATGATGCCCAGCTGCGTCGGGATCGCCATGGTCGCGATCACGAAGATCATCAGTCCGTCGCGGCCCTTGAAGCGCAGCTTCGCGAAGGCGTAGCCCGCGAGCGTCGAGAACGTCACGACCGAGAGCGTGATGATGCCCGAGATGAGGAACGAGTTGCCGAGGGCGAGCCAGAACGGGATCGCGTCGAACACCCGAGCCGCATTGGCGAGGAAGTTGCCGCCGGGGATCAGCGGGAGCGTCTCACCTCGCGTCGCGTTCGTGCCGCTGGCGACCACGACCGACCACCACAGCGGGTAGACGCTGCCGATGATGAACGCGGCCAGGAGGCCGTAGGTGAGGAAGCCGGGGCGGCTGCCGATGCCGGCGGTACCGCCGGCGACGGCTCGGCGCCGGCGGATCTTCTCGGGGACGCTCAGCGCCTGGGTGGCGGTCATCGCGCGTTCTCCTCGGTCGTGGTGGCGATCGTCGATCCGGCGGTGGCCCTGCTCGCCGCCGATCCGGCGGTGCGCGCGCGGGGACGGGCCGCACGGCTCTTAGGGGCGTCTCCGGTGGAGATCCGCCGGGAGATGAGGAAGTTGATCACACCGATCCCGACGATCAGCAGGAACAGCAGGATCGCGACGGCGGACGCCTCTCCGAGGTTTCGTCGGAAGAACGCCAGCTCCCACAGGAACAGCACCGTCGTCTGGAACTGGCGGTCACTGCCGCCGATGCCGCCCGCGGTCGACACGTCGAACAGACGCGGCTCGGCGAAGATCTGCAGCCCGCCGATCGTCGCGGTGATGATGACGAAGATCAGGGTCGGACGGATCGTGGGGATCGTGATGGAGAAGAAGCGTCGCGCGGCTCCCGCCCCGTCGAGCGCCGCGGACTCGTACAGGTCGCGCGGCACAGCCTGCATCGCGGCCAGCAGGATCAGGGCGTTGTAGCCCGTCCAGCGGAAGTTCACCATGACCGCGATCGCGATGTGCGACAGCGCGGTGTTGTGCTTCCACTCCTGGTCGGCGATACCGATGAGGTTGAGGAGGTTGTTGGCCAGGCCGTCGGCCTCGTTGAAGATGCTCGAGAAGATGATGGCGACGGCGACCGGGGTCACGACGAACGGGATCAGCACGCTCATCCGCCAGAAGGTCGGCGCCCGCAGGCCGCGGTCGAGCAGGTAGGCGATCACGAGGGCCACGGCCAGCTGCGGGATCGCGGAGAGCAGGAAGATGCTCAGGGTGTTGCCGATCGAGTTCCAGAACATCCCGTCGCCGAGGATCTCGACGAAGTTGCCGACACCGACGAACTCCCCCTCGCCCTTCAGCAGATCCCACTCGTGCACGGCGACCCAGACCGTGTAGAGCAGGGGGAACAGCCCCACCAGCCCGAACAACAGGAAGAACGGCGAGATGTAGAAGTACGGTGAGGCGTTCTGGTCGAACCGTGAGACGCGGTGGCGCCAGGAGGGCTTCGACGGCGCATCCTTCGCCGGGGATGCCTTCTCGCGGTTTTCCGCGGGCGGGGCGGTGAGAGTCATGGGGTGTCCTTGTCCCGGAGTTCCGAGGAGTCCCGGTCGCAGTTCCTGTCGCCGACCGTGGGGCGAGGCGACAGGAACTGCGACCGGAAGGGGGATGTCAGCCGACGAGGTCGTTCAGCAGACCGACGGCCTGATCCCAGGCGCCCTGGGTGTCGGTCTCGCGGCGATCGAGGCTGCTGAGCGCCGGGCCGAAGACGTTCTCCTGGATGACCGAGTCATCGGCACCCTTGAACTGGGCCACGACGCCCTTGGCGCGCTCGGCGAGGATCGCACCGGTCGGGGCGTCGTTGAAGAAGGCGTTCGGCGTCGCGTCGGCCGCGAGCGTCTCCTGCGCCTTGATCGTCGAGGGGAAGTTGCCGGCAGCAGCGGACTGCTCCACCTGCTGCTCGGGCTGCGTCAGCCAGTCGGCGAGCTCGGCGGCCGCCTTCTTGTGCTGCGACGACTCCGGGACCGACAGGAACGCACCGCCCCAGTTGGCTGCGCCTCCCGGGAACACGTCGGCGAAGTCCCATCCGGTCGATGCGTCTCCGCCGCCGGCTTCGACCTGCCCCTGCACGACGGCGAGCATCCAGCCCGGGCACACGAAGGTCGCGAAGGTGCCGTCGACGAACGACTTGCCGCCGTTCCAGTCCCACGCCGTCTGCGCGGCGGACTGGCCGCCCTCGGTCGCGGCGCCCAGGAGCTCGAAGCGCTCCTTGAGCTCGGCGTTGTCCTCGACGTTCAGCGTGCCGTCGGCGGCGTAGTACCCCTCGTCCAGCTGGTTGACCATGGCGTTCCAGACGAAGCCGGAGTGGTCGTACCAGGCCTTGCCGGTCTTCGCGGTGTAGTCGGCGCCGACCGCGAAGTAGTTCTCCCAGTCGCCGTTCAGCAGCTCGGCCACCGACTCGCGGTCGCTCGGGAGCCCCGCCGCCTCGAAAGCAGCGCCGTTGTAGCAGATGCCGCTCGGGCCGATGTCGGTGCCGTATCCGATGACGCGACCCTCGGCGTCGGTCGCCTGACCGTACTTCCAGTCGACCCAGTCATCCTTGCGGTCTTCGATGCCGTAGTCGCGCAGATCGACGAAGGTGTCAGAGACGTCCATGATGGCGCCGAGCCAGCCCTCCTCGATCGCGACCACGTCGCTGAGGCCGGAACCGGCGGCGATCTTGGTGAACGCATCGGTGCGGGCGTTGCCGCCGGTGTCGATGTTGGTCGCCTCGATCTTGACGTTCGGGTGCGCTTTCTCGTACTCCTTGTAAAGGTCTTCGTAGCCGAAGGTGCCGAACGTGGTGACGGTCAGTGTGACCTGTTCGTCGGCGCTTCCTTCCCCGGAATCTCCGGTGTTTCCGGAGCAGCCGGCGAGGGCGAGGGCGGAGACGGATGCCACGGCGGCAGTCACGAGGATCCGGTGGCGGGCACGTGTGTTCACAGTTCACTCCTTTGTGGTGGTCGTGCGGTGTGTGGTGCTTCGGGGTGTCGTGGGAGCGCTCCCACGAACTGACCAGTCACTCTATGGGAGCGCTCCCACGGTGTCAACCCGACCGCGCGGGGTACCCTTGGGCAGTGCCCGAAGCCACCCTGTCCCCCGCCCTCGTCCGCGCCGAAGCCCTGATCCGCAATGTGCCGGACTACCCGCAGCCGGGCATCATCTTCCGCGACATCACGCCTCTCCTCGCCGACGCCGAGGCCCTCCGCGTGACGACCGAGGCGATCATCGAGCCCTTCGCCGGGCAGTTCGACGTGATCGCGGGCATCGAGGCGCGAGGGTTCATCCTCGCCAGCGCCGCCGCCATCGCCGCAGGCGTCGGACTCATCCCGATCCGCAAGGCCGGCAAGCTCCCCCGCCCCGCGGCATCCGTCGACTACGCCCTCGAATACGGCACCGCCACGATCGAGATGCACGACGATCTGCCGGCCGGATCCCGCGTGCTGCTCATCGACGACGTGCTCGCCACCGGAGGAACCCTCGCCGCGGGGCGCGAGCTCGTCGAGCGCCTCGGAAGCCACGTCGTCGGCATCTCGGTGCTCTTCGAGATCGACGGTCTCGGCGGCCGCGAGGCAGTCGGCGACCTGCACACCGTCTTCCACTCCGCGTAGTCGGTCTTCCGCTCCGCGCGGTCGCGCACACGCGCCGGGAAAGAACGCGGGCCCGGGGCAGTAGACTGGGTGCGCCCGTCCGCCCGCGACTCCCGGAGCCGTTCATGCCCACCATCGTCGTCGACGTCATGCCCAAGCCCGAACTGCTCGACCCGCAGGGGAAGGCCGTCTCCGGCGCCTTCGCCCGCCTCGGCGTCGAGGGCTTCACCGACGTGCGCATCGGCAAGCGCTTCGAGCTCACCGTCGAGGGCGAGGTCACCGACGAGGTTCTCGCCGAGGCCAAGCGCATCGCCGACGAGGTGCTCTCCAACTCCGTGATCGAGGATGTCGTCGGCATCGAGGTCGCCGAGTGACCGTCCGGATCGGCGTCATCACCTTCCCCGGCTCGCTCGACGACCGCGACGCGCAGCGCGCCGTGCGCATCGCCGGTGCCGAGCCCGTCGCGCTGTGGCACGGCTCGCATGACCTCGAGGGCGTCGACGCCCTCGTCCTCCCCGGCGGCTTCAGCTACGGCGACTACCTGCGCGCCGGTGCGATCGCCGCACTCTCGCCGATCATGAGCGAGGTCAAGGACGCCGCGGCGAAGGGCATGCCCGTGCTCGGCATCTGCAACGGCTTCCAGATGCTCGTCGAGGCGCATCTGCTCCCCGGCGGCCTGATCCGCAACAACCACCAGCACTTCGTGCGCCGCGACCAGCGGCTCACGGTGGAGAACTCCGACACCGCCTGGACCAATGCGTTCCGCAACGGCCAGGAGATCGTGATCCCCCTCAAGAACGCCGACGGCGGCTACATCGCCGACGAGCAGACGCTCGACCGCATCGAGGGCGAGGGGCTCGTGGCCTTCCGCTACGCCGGAGTCAACCCGAACGGGTCGCTGCGCGACATCGCCGGCCTCACCAACGAAGCCGGAAACGTGGTCGGCCTGATGCCGCACCCCGAGCACGCCACCGAGGCAGGATTCGGCCCCGACACCTCCGTCGCCATGCGCAGCGGTGTCGACGGACTCGACTTCTTCACCAGCGCCATCGCCGCGGTCGCCCGCGTCGCCGCGTAGCCCCGGGTCACTCGACCGGCAGCGCGAAGGGGTTGTCCCCGGCTGCCGAGAGCAGGTACCACGCGGTCGCACCGGTGTGCAGGCTGGCGTAGTAGAGGTCGCCGAATCCGGAGTCGAGGCCATCGTTCGACGTCGCGACGATGCCCTTGCCGTCGCCGTTGGGCGCGTCGCGCTGCGCCAGACGAATGCTGCCCAGCAGCGTCTCGGCGCGATCGGCGTCGCCCGCTCCGTCGCGCAGCTTGAGGGCGAGAGCCAGGTGCCCGCCGCCCTCGAACCATGCCTTGGACACGTCGACCTCGCTGATCGACGGCCCCGTGTACGGGCCATCGGTCGCGATCAGGTTCGCGAGTGTCCAGTCCAGAGCGGCGCCGTAACGCGGATCGCCGGTGGCGAGTGAGCTCCACGTCTGGGCATCCAGGGGGATCGGGCGGGTGTTGACGGTCGAGCCGTCGAGTCCCGTGCCGGTGTTCACGTGGCCGTCGGCGCTCTGCATCGCCGCGACGAAGTCGGCCGCCACGGCTGCTCTCTCCGACCACACCGGATCCCCCGTGAGCTGTGCCAGCTGCGTGAAGAACCCCGACACATCGCTGTTGTGCTCGGTGGACTTCCAGCTCAGCGACGTGCCGTCCTCGAGCTGACCGCCGGTGTAGCCGTGCGGGGCCCTGACCATGTCGGCCGTGTTGTCCTGGATCCACTGCCCCACACGCAGCGCTCCGTCGAGGTACCGCTGATCCCCGGTGGCGTGTGCGAGACGCGTGAGGGCCAGCCCGACCCATGCCTGATTCCCGGTGAACGAACCGGGACCGGTGATCTCCACTCGCCCCTGACGGATTCCATGCGGCTCGTACGACGCCCGGGTGCGCCCGTCGCCGATCGGGTCGTTGTCCTGCACAAAGAGGAGCGTGTCGCCGATCGCCCGCGCGCGACGGAGATCATCCGGAAGGCCGCGCGCGGTGTAGGCGATGATCACGAGCGCGTCGTCGTAGACGAACGAGGGGGTGAAGTCCCAGCTCGGAGTGGTGAAGAACCCGCCCTCGTAGCTGCGCGGCAGACAGTGACCGGCCCCGTCGCAGAACTGGTCGACACGCGCATCCAGGAACTCGTACGCCAGCGCGACGGACTGCGCGGCATCCGGAGCGCCCGCCCCGGAGCCCTGGTCGTCCGCCGGCCGGATGGCACCCCAGGCGGCAGGAGCCGCTCCCACGAGCACCGCCGCGGCGACGAGCGCTGCGGCGATCGCCCACGGCGCCGATCGGCGCGAAGAACCGGACATCGGGACCCCTCGGTCAGAACCGCGCGCCGTCAGGACCACGCGGGCGGCCCGGAGACCACGAGACCCACACTGACAGCCCCGTCGAGACCGCAGAAGCGGCGAAAGTCTAGGGATGCCCCTCCCATCGGCGAATCCGATGCGCGCCGATCCGCTGACCGCCCCCGATCGCCGGAGTCCGGGCGGTTCGCTAGGCGAGCGCCGGCGGCCAGACGCCGATGATGAGCGCCATGACGACGACGGTCACCAGCTCGTGAGCGATGTTCAGCGTGGTGAGCCTGGTCGAGCGCCCCTCGAACGCGTCATGCGTGATGAAACGGGCGGCCGTGAAGCCCGCCCACAGCGTCACCGCGGTGACGATGGCACCCCAGAAGTACGATCCGCCGTAGAAGTGCCAGGCGATCGAGGAGGCTCCGGCGAGCACCCATGCCGTGATGAAGCTCACGATCACGGTGGTGATGATGCCTCCACTCATCGGATGCCTCACCCTACTCCCCGGTTGCGATCGGGCCGCCGGCGACACCGGCATGAGACCGTGACGGATGCATGACCCCCGCGGGCGAAGAGCTCATGCATCCGGCGAATCCTCCTGCAAACGCCCGCACGCCCGCGCGCGGCTCCGGTCACCGAACCGATTCGATCCCCGCTCTGGCATGAATGTAAGCGTTTGCACTAGCCTGTTCCCATGGCACAGCTTGAGCAGATCGCAGCCCCCGGTTCCGAGTGGTGGCGCAGCGCCGTCATCTACCAGATCTACCCCCGTTCCTTCGCGGATGCCTCGGGTGACGGCATCGGCGACCTGCCGGGCATCACCAGCCGGCTCGACGCCCTGCAGGAGCTCGGCGTCGACGCGATCTGGCTGAGCCCGTTCATGACCAGCCCGCAGCGTGACGCCGGCTACGACGTGGCCGACTACCGCGACGTCGACCCGCTGTTCGGCACGCTCGCCGACTTCGACGACATGCTCGAAGCGGCCCACGCACGCAACATCCGCGTGGTGGTCGACCTGGTGCCGAACCACTCCTCCGACCAGCACGTCTGGTTCCAGCAGGCACTGAAGGCCGCGCCGGGAAGCCCCGAGCGCGCGCGCTACATCTTCCGCGACGGCAAGGGCGAGAACGGCGAGCTTCCGCCGAACAACTGGGAGTCGGTGTTCGGCGGCGGCATGTGGGAGCGCGTCGTCGAGGCCGACGGCACCCCCGGCCAGTGGTACCTGCACATCTTCGACGCCACCCAGCCCGACTTCGACTGGACCAATGAAGAGGTGCGCGAGGAGTTCCGCTCCATCCTGCGCTTCTGGCTCGACCGCGGTGTCGACGGCTTCCGCGTCGACGTGGCGCACGGCATGATCAAGGCCGACGGCCTGCCCGACTACACGCCCCCGAGCGATGCCGACTCCATGGGCGGCGGCGAGTCGAACGTGCCGTACTGGGGCCAGGACGGCGTGCACGACATCTACCGCGACTGGCACAAGGTGCTCGCCGAGTACGACGGCGACCGCGCGCTGTGCGGCGAGGCCTGGATGCCGACGCTCAAGCAGACCGCTCTCTGGGTGCGTCCGGACGAGATGCACCAGACCTTCAACTTCCCGTATCTGATGACGCCGTGGGATGCGAAGGCGCTGGGCGATGTCATCCGCGAGTCCCTCGACGACTTCGGCGCGGTGGGCGCCCCCAGCACCTGGGTGCTGTCGAACCACGACGTCGTGCGCCACGCCTCGCGCCTCGCGCTGACCGCCGAGAACCCCCAGGGCGAGGGCATCGGCCCGAACACCCCGAGCAAGCCGGACACCGCGATCGGCCTGGCTCGCGCCCGCGCCGCGACCACGCTCATGCTGGCACTGCCCGGTTCCTCGTACCTGTACCAGGGCGAGGAGCTCGGGCTGCCCGAAGCCATGGAGATCCCGGACGAGTACCGTCAGGACCCGACCTGGTTCCGCACGAACGGCGAGCGCTACGGACGCGACGGATGCCGCGTACCGCTGCCGTGGGAGGCGGAGGCTCCGGCCTTCGGCTTCAACGACACCGGTCTCTCGTGGCTCCCGCAGCCCGCCGACTGGTCGGCCTACGCCCGCGATGTCGAGGAGGTCGACCCCTCGTCGACGCTCGCGCTGTACAAGCGTCTGCTGGCCGCTCGTCGTGAGCACGGCTTCGGCAGCGGCTCGCTGGTCTGGGAGGACGCCGGTCCCGACGCGGTGGCCTTCCGCCGCGGTGACGTACACGTGGTCGCGAACCTCGGCACCGCGCCGATCGACCTGCCGGCCGATGCCCTCGTGATCCTGCAGAGCCAGCCGTTCGAAGGCGCATCGATCCCGGTCGACACCGCCGTCTGGTACACCACCGCAATCCAGGCCTGACAGGCCCTTCCGGTCGCGATTCCTGCCGCTCACTCCCTCGTGAGACGACAGGAATCGCGACCGGAGCACTTTTCGAGAAGGAACACATGGCCAGCATCGATGAGGTCGCCCGGCTCGCCGGAGTCTCCACCGCGACCGTCTCGCGCGCACTGAGCGGACGCGGCCATGTGTCCGAGTCCGCGAAGGAGAGGGTGCAGGCCGCGGCGCAGTCGCTCGGCTACGTCGTCTCGTCGCGCGCGTCGAGCCTGGCCTCCGGTCGCACCCGCAACGTCGGCGTGATCGTCCCCTTCCTCGACCGGTGGTTCTTCAGCACGGTGCTCTCCGGCGTCTCCGCCGCTCTCATGCGCGCGGGCTACGACATCACGCTGTACAACATCACCGCCGACAAGGACGTGCGCCGCCACGTGTTCGACACGTTCCTGCGTCGACAGCGCGTGGATGCCGTGATCGCGGTGTCGATCGAGCTCGACGAGGACGAGACGCAGTACCTGCTCGACCTCGGGCTTCCCGTGATCGCGATCGGCGGTCCGAACCCGAAGCTCGACACCCTCACGGTCGACGACGTCGCGGTCGCGCAGCTGGCGACCGAGCACCTGATCAGCCTCGGCCACACCGACATCGCGCACATCGGGGCGAACCCCGAGTTCGACATCGACTTCCACATCCCGACCAACCGCCGCCTGGGCTTCGAGAAGGCTCTGGCGAAGGCCGGCCTCCCCCTGAACCATGCCTTCCTCGAACCAGCCGACTTCACGGTCGAGGGCGGATACCGGGCGGCCAAGCAGCTGCTCGGACGCCCGGGACCCCGCCCGACCGCGGTGTTCGCGGCGTCGGATGAGATGGCCATCGGCGCCCTGCTCGCGGCTCGCGACCTCGGCTTCAGCGTGCCGGAGGAGCTGTCGATCGTCGGCATCGACGGGCACGAGCTCGGCGAGTTCTTCCGCCTGACCACGGTCGATCAGTTCCCGCTCGGACAGGGAGAGCGGGCAGCGGATGCGGTGCTTGCGAAGCTCGCCACCCCGGATGCCGTGCACATCCCCTCGGCGCTGCCCTACGAGCTGAACGTGCGCGGGACGACCGCGCGCCTGCTCTAGCCGCGAAGCAGGGTGGCGTCGCGCCAGGTGCGATAGCCGCCGTCGAGGTTGCGCGCGTCGACACCGTACTGCCGGAGGATCCGGGTGGCGATGTGCCCGCGCAATCCGACCTGGCAGTGGACCACGACGGGCCCGTCCGGCAGTTCGTCCCGCCGATCCCTGAGCTCATCGACCGGCACGTTGAGGGCACCGGGAATCGCCCCGGCCGCGAACTCCGCGGGCGAGCGCACGTCGATCAAGGTGGCTCCCGCCGCCTGCGCGGCCTCGAGCTCATGCCACTGGATCGTCGGAGTGGTGCCGGTGCGGGTGTTCTCCGCGACGTAGCCGAGGATGTTCACCGCGTCCTTCGCCGAGCCGAACTGCGGCGCGTAGGCGAGCTCGAGATGCGCGAGCTCGGCCGCGGGCATGCCGGCCTGCATGGCCGTCGCCACCACGTCGATCCGCTTGTCCACACCGTCCCGCCCGACGATCTGCACCCCGAGGATGGCGTCGGATCCAGGGTCGGCGAGCAGCTTCATCGACAGCGTCTCGGCACCGGGGTAGTACCCCGCATGGGATCCGGGGTGCACGTGCACGACGTAGAACTCGCGCCCCGCCGCCCGGAGCTGCCGTTCACTCCACCCCACCTTCGCCGCGGCGATCCCGAACACGCGGACGATCCCGGTGCCGAGTGCGGGTCGCACCGTCTCGGTCCGCCCCGCGATGAGATCGGCCACCATGCGGCCGTGTCGGTTCGCGAGGCCGGCCATGGTGATGAGAGCCGTGTCACCGCCCACGAGCTCGAGCTTCTCGACGCCGTCTCCCACAGCGAACACGTCGGGCGCGCTCGTGCGGCACATCGAATCGACCGCGATGCCGCCGGTCTCACCGAGGCGGATGCCGGCGCCCTCCGCCAGCGCCGTCTCCGGTACGACGCCGGAGGCATCGATGACCAGTTCCGCGGCGACCGACGACCCGTCGCTGAGCGTGACGGCGCCGCTCCCCGCCGTGGCGACCTCGACCCCGAGGCGCACGTCGACACCGCGCGCACGGATCTCGGCGGCTATCGGGGCGGCCATCTCCGCATCGAGAGGAGAGAGCAGGTGGGGCCCCCGCTGCACGAGGGTGACCGACGCTCCCCGTGCGACGAGGTTCTCGACCGCTTCCAGGCCCGTGTAGCCACCGCCGACGACCACCACCGGCACTCCGGGGCGTGAGAGCGACGCATCGATCACGTCCGCGTCTTCGACCGTCCGCAGACTGCGGACGGGGACGTCGGAGAGGGGCTCATCCCGCCGCGGGCGCGCACCGGTGGCGAGGATCAGCGTGTCGTAGCGCTGCGTGAAGCGGTGCCCGGTGTCGACGTCCATGACCTCGACCACCTTCTGGGCGGTGTCCACGCGCACGACATCGTGACGCACGCGGACGTCGAGTCGGAAGCGGCTGCGCAGCGACGGGGGCGTCTGCAGGAGCAGCGACTCGCGTTCTGCGATCGCGCCTCCCACGTAATAGGGCAGCCCGCAGTTCGCGTAGGAGACCTCGGGTCCGCGTTCGAAGACCACGATCTGCGCGTGCTCGTCGAGCCGGCGCAGGCGCGCAGCCGCGGACATCCCCCCGGCGACACCGCCGACGATGACGACCGTGAGCGGTTCGGCGGACGTCATCGCTGGAACATCCGCGAGAAGAAGCCGCGCTGCGTCTGCTCCTTCGGGTGCCCGGAACACCACTGCGATGCGGGAACCGTTCGCCGCACAGCGTCGACGTGCTCACCGCACCCCGCCCAGGTCGTCTTGCCACAGGTCTTGCAACGGACTGCTCGGCACATTGTTCTCGACTCCTCACCGATACCCCCACGGGTATCTGGGTCTCACTATACCCCAGGGGGTATAGTGAGAAGTCCAGCCGACACTCAGGGAGCGAACATGTCATCCGCAGACGCCGAGACTCAGCGCAAGATCGTCAATCGACTCAAGCGCGCGCAGGGACAGCTCGGGGCCGTGATCGCCGCCGTCGAAAGCGGAGGCGACTGCCGCGCGGTGGTCACACAGCTCGCCGCCGTCACCTCGGCGCTCGACAAGGCGGGCTTCCAGATCATCGCCTCCGCCATGAAGGAGTGCCTGACCGACCCGGAGGCGGAGGCGGAGACGGCCACCGACACCGGTGGGGTGTCGATGGCCGAACTGGAGAGGCTGTTCCTCTCCCTCGCGTGACCGCGAGCACGGCCGGTCGCGCAGATACTCGCGGCCGGCCGTGCATCACGGTCAGCTCGCGACGATGAGACCCTTCGTCGCCGTGCGGGCCGCCTCGAAGCGACGCTGCACGTCGGGCCAGTTCACCAGCTCCCAGAACGCCTTGACGTAGTCGGCGCGCACGTTGAGGTAGTCGAGGTAGTACGCGTGCTCCCAGACGTCCAGCTGCAGCAGCGGGGTGACGCCGAGCGGGGCATTGCCCTGCTGGTCGAACAGCTGGAAGATCACGGGGCGCGCTCCGACGCTGTCCCACGCCAGCACGGCCCAGCCCGATCCCTGCACGCCGAGCGCGGTCGCGGTGAAGTGCGCGCGGAAGGCCTCGATCGACCCGAACGCGTCGACCAGCGCGGCCTCCAGCTCGCCCTCGGGGGCGCCGCCGCCCTCGGGCGAGAGGTTCTGCCAGAACACCGAGTGGTTGATGTGGCCGCCGAGGTTGAACGCGAGGTCCTTCTCGAGCTTGTTGACGTTCGCGAGGTCGCCGGCGCTGCGAGCGGTCGCGAGCTGCTCGAGCGCGGTGTTCGCACCGGTCACGTAGGTCTGGTGGTGCTTGGAGTGGTGCAGCTCCATGATCTTGCCCGAGATGTGCGGCTCGAGGGCCGAGTAGTCGTAGGGCAGCTCAGGGAGCGTGTAGAGAGTGGACATGACGTCTTCCTTTCAGTGGTGGGTGTCGCTCGGAAGGGCGTGGAAGCGGCGGTCGAGGTAGACGAGCGGGCGGCCGGTCGGCCCTGCCAGCACGTCGATGACCTCGGCGATGACGACGGTCGACGAGCCGACCGCCACGGTCTGGATCGTCCGACAGCGCAGCGCCGCCCTGGCCTCGGGGAGATGAGGCTCTCCGGTCGGCAGTGCGGCCCACCCCTGCTCGGGCGTGAATCGCTCGGAGCCGCTCACGGCGAAGCTCTGCGCGAGGTCGGCATGCTCGTCGTCGATCAGGTGCACCACGAAGGTCGCAGCCCCCAGGATCGCCCCGGCGGAACCGGTGGCACGGGTCACGGAGAACACGATCGCGGCAGGGTCGACCGCCACAGAGGCGACACTCGACGCCGTGAGACCGACCGGGCCCTCGGGTGTGCTCGCGGTGATGATCGCGACGCCGGCGGGGTGCGTGCGGAACGCGGCCTTGAGCGCCTCGCCGATCGGGGTGGGTACGGGTGTTGCGGTCATCGGCCGGCCTCCATCATCTGTTCCTGCTTGGCATGCATCAGCATCTCCTCACGCTCGACGAGCTTGGTCCGCTCGCGACCGCGGTCGGCGCCGGCGCTGCGCTCGGCCGCATCGATGCGCAGCCACCCGTCGAAGTCGACGGCGTGGGTGAGATGCGCGATCGGGTCGTCGTCGCGGGCCTCGCGCTCCAGGGCGTCGAGGTCGTCCACGAGATGTCCGATGGTCTGCGCGGCGTCCGATTTGGTCGAGCCGATCAGCCCGACCGGACCGCGCTTGATCCAGCCGGTCGCGTACAGCCGCGGGATCGGTGCGCCCTCCGCGTCCACGACGCGTCCCTCGACGTGCGGCACGACGCCGAGATCGCCGTCGAACGGCATCCCTGGAACAGGGGTCGAGCGGTAGCCCACGGCACGATAGACCGCCCCGACCTCATAGCGCAGCAGGTGCCCGGTACCGACCATCCGGCCCAGCTCGTCGGAGGCGGTGCGCTCCATCTCGATGCCTGTCACGGCGTCGGAGCCGAGCAGTCGCACCGGGCGCTGCCGCAGGTGCAGGTGGATGCGGCGCGAGGCGGTGCGGCTCGCCGGATCGAGGGCCGCCCACTCGGTCATCGTGCGCACGATGATGCGGCGCTGCGAGAACTGGGCGACCATCCGCTCGGCGTGCTCGTCGAGAGCGAGCTCCTCCGGGTCGACGATCACGTCGACATCGTCCTGCTCGGCGAGCTCTCGCAGCTCCATGGCCGAGAACCGCACGTCGGCGGGGCCCCGACGGGCGAACAGGTGCACGTCGCGCAGCGGGCTGGCCGCGAGCTGATCGAGCACGGCATCCGGAGTGTCGGTGCGGGTCAGCGCCGAGGCGTGCGTGGCGAGGATCCTCGTCACGTCGAGCGCCACGTTGCCCGCACCGAGCACGGCCACCGTCTCCGCCGTGAGAGGCCAGGTGCGCGGCGCATCAGGGTGCCCGTCGTACCAGGCGACGAAGTCGGCCGCGCCGAAGGATCCGGGCAGATCGATGCCGGGGATGTCGAGGGCGACGTCGAGGTCGGCCCCCGTCGCCACGATCACCCCGTCGTACGCCGCACGCAGCTCATCGATCCCGACGTCGACGCCGATCTCGACGTTGCACCGCAGCCGGATGCGCGGGTTCACGAGCACCTCGTGCAGCGCATCGGTGATCTTGCGGATGCGCGGATGGTCGGGGGCGACGCCGTAGCGGACCAGGCCGTAGGGCGCCGGCAGCTTCTCGAACAGGTCGATCGACGCGTTCGGCACGCGGCCGAGCAGGATGTCGGCGGCGTAGATGCCCGCAGGGCCCGCCCCGACGATGGCGATGCGGGGTTCGGCGACGGTCATGCGTGTTCTCCCTGGGGTGCGAGCGCGGCGATGATCGGGTGGTCGAAGGCGAGCATCCCCGTCTTCGCGGCGCCTCCGGGAGATCCGATCTCGTCGAAGAACTCGACGTTGGCCTTGTAGTAGTCCTGCCACTCGTCGGGCAGATCGTCTTCGTAGTAGATGGCCTCGACGGGGCAGACCGGCTCGCAGGCACCGCAGTCCACGCACTCATCCGGGTGGATGTAGAGCGACCGCTCGCCCTCGTAGATGCAGTCGACGGGACATTCGTCGATGCAGGCCTTGTCCTTCACATCGACGCACGGCAGAGCGATCACATAGGTCATCGCGGGGTCTTCGTTCGGGTCACGCTGTCCTCGTTCGGTCGTTCGGCCCGTATCGGGGCCACCTGACAACCGTAAAACCTCAAGTATACTTGAGGTCAAATCGAGGAAGGCACCGGGATGAGTCCGCACGCACCCGACGAGCCGCTGACGATCGGTGAGATGACCAGGCGCACCGGAGTCGCCGCTTCCGCTCTGCACTTCTACGAGTCGCTCGGTCTCATCGCCTCGACCCGCACTCCCGGGAACCAGCGCCGCTACGCCCGGCACATGCTGCGCCGCGTCTCGCTCATCACGGTCGCCAAACGCCTCGGCATCCCGCTGTCCGACGTGCAGACGGCTTTCGCCGACGTGCCCCTGACCGAGACTCCGAGCCACGCCGACTGGCAGCGGGCCTCGAGGCGCTGGAAGCGCGAACTCGAGAAGCGCCGTGAGGGCATCGAACGACTCGAACGCGAACTCACCGGATGCATCGGCTGCGGCTGCCTGTCGATGAAGGCGTGCGGCCTGCTCAACCCCGACGACGCCCTGGGCACCCAGGGCGCCGGCCCCCAGCGCCTGCAGGACTGAACCCTCGCGTCGCCGCGTCACTATCGCCGAGACCCACGCTCGCCCGCCAGACCCATCGCCGCAGAAGTCGGCGGCAGTGGGCCTCGGCGAGGGGCGTGGGTCTCGGCGAGGCAGGGCTACGACAGGTCAGGCGACCTCGAAGTCCGCGGAGAGGAGAGCCTCGTCGCGGGAGCTGGGGCCGACGAGCAGCTCGAAGGCGCCGGCCTCGATGATGCGGTTGCCCGCGGCATCCACGATCGTGCAGTCGGCGACCGGCAGCTCCACCCGCACGCGCGCGGACTCGCCGGGGGCGAGGTCGACCTGACGGAAGGCCTTGAGCTCCTTGTCGGTCCAGCTCACGCTCGTCACGGAGTCGCGCACGTAGACCTGCACGGTCTCGCGCACGGGCCGCTCCCCTGTGTTCGACACCGTGACGTGACCGACGATCGTGTCGGACTCCCGCAACGAAGTCGCCTCGAGCGTCAGGTCGGAGTACTCCACCGTCGTGTACGAGAGGCCCTCGCCGAATGCCCAGGCGGGCGACTGCGTGAGGTCGGCATAGCGATCGCCGTGCTGTCCGCGGATCTGGTTGTAATAGGTCGGCTGCTGGCCGACGTGGCGCGCGAACGAGATCGGCAGGCGCCCCGACGGTTCGGCCGCGCCGGAGATGATGTCGGCGAGTGCGCGCCCGCCCTGCATGCCGGGGTTCGCCGCCCAGATCACGGCGGCGGCCTTCGATGCCGATGCCGGGAGCACGAGCGGCTTCGAGGCGAGCAGCACGATCACGACGGGCGTGCCGGTCGCGATGAGCGCATCGATCAGGGCGTTCTGCCCGCCGATGAGCTCGAGCGTCGCAGTGGAGCGCCCTTCGCCGACCAGCTCGATCCGGTCGCCGACGACCGCCACGACGACGTCGGAGTCGGATGCCGCGGCGACAGCCTCCGCGATCAGCGCGGCATCCGGCTCGCAGGCCTTCACCACCGGCGGACGCGGCTGCTTGTCGGGGAAGAACGGCCCCTGCGGGTCTTCTTCGAGCGTGAGGATGTCGGCGCCGCGGGCGTGCGTGATGGTCCAGCCGTCGACCGACTGCAGACCGTCGAGCACGGTCGTGATCATCTCGCGGGGCTGGCCGTCGAGCCAGCCCGCCTGGCCGGAGCCGCCTGCCCAGTCGCCGAGCTGTGTCTGGGCATCGTCGGCGAGAGGCCCGGTCACGGCGATCTTCAGCGCCGCCGTGGGATCGAGCGGCAGCACACCGTCGTTCTCGAGGAGCACCAGCGAGCGTCGGGCGACCTCGAGGTTCAGCTCGGCGTGCGCCGCACTGCCCACCACGGCGTCGAGCTCGGTTCCGGGAAGACGCGGGTTCTCGAACAACCCCAACTCGAACTTGAGCGTGAGGATGCGCGCGGCCGCCGCATCGAACGCGTCGTCGGCGAGCATGCCCTCGGCCACCGCGTCCAGTGCTCCTTCGAAGAACGACGGCGTGGTCATGATCATGTCGTTGCCCGCCCGCACGGCTGCCGCGGCCGCGTGCGTGATGTCGGGCTGGATCCGCTGCTCCCACACCATGCGACCGACGTTGTCCCAGTCGGTGATGAGCGTGCCGGTGTAGCCCCACTCACCGCGCAGCACGTCGCTGAGCAGCCAGTCGTTGGTCGTGATCGGCACGCCGTCGGTGGTCTGATAGCCGAGCATGAACGTGCGGCATCCTTCGCGGGCGACGCGCTCGAACGGCGGCAGGAACCACGAGCGCAGCTTGCGCCGTGAGATGTCGGCCTCGCTCGCATCACGCCCGCCCTGCGTCTCGGAATACCCGGCGAAGTGCTTGGCGGTCGCGAGGATCGCGGTCGGATCGTCGAGTCCGTCGCCCTGGTAGCCGCGCACCATCGCCGAGGCCAGCTCGCCGATCAGGAACGGGTCTTCGCCGAAGGTCTCGTCGATGCGACCCCAGCGCAGGTCGCGCGCGATGCACAGCACGGGAGAGAACGTCCAGTGGATGCCGGTCACCGCGACCTCTTCGGCGGTCGCGCGTGCGACGCGCTCGACGAGGTCGGAATCCCACGACGCGGCCATGCCGAGCTGCGTGGGGTAGATCGTCGCTCCCGGCCAGAACGAGTGCCCGTGGATGCAGTCCTCCGCCACCAGCAGCGGGATGCGGAGCCGGGTCTGCGCCGTGAGCTCGTTCGCCCGCAGGATGCGCTCGGGCGAGGTGTGCAGGATCGATCCGGCGTGACGGCGGGCGATGTGGTCGTCGATGTCGTCGCGGGCGTCGAGCTGGAGCATCTGCCCGACCTTCTCCTCCAGCGTCATGCGGCTGAGGAGGTCGGCCACGCGTTCGGGGATCGAGAGAGCGGGGTCCTGGTACGGGAGCTGCGTGGTCAGAGTCTGAGAGGTCATCACTTCGTGTTCTGAGTCGAGGTCTTCGAGGAGTCTGGGGAAGTCGTCGAGGTTACGGGATCGGGAGCCTTCTCGGGCAGGGGCACGCTGCGGACGGCCGTGACGGCGTCGTTCACGTTCAGCCCCTTCTTCTTCATCGCTCTGGCCCGCTCGCCCGCGGAGCGCAGGCGCGGGTTGACGTACTCGTCGATGCCGAAGTTGATGAGCGAGAGGGCGACGCCGATGATCGCGATGCAGAGGCCGGCGGGCACGTACCACCACCACAGACGCGGGAACGCGCCGTTCTGCTGGGCCCAGAACAGGATGGTGCCCCAGTTCAGGTTGCTCACCGGGATCACCCCGATGAACGCCAGCGTGGTGAGACCGAGGATGGCCGCCGTCACGGTCCCGACGAAGCTCGAGGCGATGAGCGCCATCAGGTTCGGCAGCATCTCGACCGTGATGATGCGGCGCAGCGGTTCACCGTTGGCGCGCGCGGCCTGGATGAAGTCGCGGTTGCGCAGCGACATCGTCTGGGCACGCAGCACTCGGGCGCCCCAGGCCCATCCCGTGATGCCGAGCACGGCGGCGATCACGATCAGGGGCGGGTTCTCGAACTGGGAGGCGATGATGATGATGAGCGGGATGCCGGGGATCACCAGGAACACGTTGGTCAGCGCCGACAGCGACTCGCTCTTCCAGCCGCGCACGTACCCGGCGATCACACCGATGGTGATCGCGATGATCGTGGCGATGAAGGCGGCGAGGAAGCCGACCACGATGACGCCACGGGTGCCGTAGATGATCTGGCTCAGCACATCCTCCCCCATGTGCGTCGTGCCCAGCCAGTGCTCCCAGGAGGGGGGCTGGCGCAGGGCGGTGCGGTCCTTCTGCGTCGGACCGTACGGCGAGATCCACGGCGCGAGGACGGCGATGAGCACGAACACCCCGAGGATGATGAGCCCGGCGATCGACTTGGGGTTGCGGAACATCGCGAACGCCTGGGAGAGCTGCGACCAGAACGTCTTGCGCGGTGGGGCGGCGACGGGCGGGGTGCGCAATGTGGCGGTCTCCGGCATGCCGGAGACGACGGCCGACCCGTCGGGCGCCGTGCTGTGGGCGGTGGTGGGAACGGTCATGTCAGGACTCCATCTGGCGCGTGCGCGGGTCGAGGTAGGCGTAGACCACATCCGCGAGGATGTTGGCCACGAGCACCGACAGCGTGATCACGAGGAACACGCCCTGCATGAGGGCGAAGTCCTTGGCGTTGGTGGCATCGAGCAGGAGCTTGCCGACGCCCGGATAGCTGAACACCATCTCCATCACGATGGTGCCGCCGACGATGAACCCGATCGACAGCGCGAAGCTCTGCACCTGCGGCAGCACCGCGTTTCGGGCGGCGTAGCCCCAGAGCACCCGCTTGTTGGGCATGCCCTTGGCCTGAGCGACCGTGATGTAGTCGTCGTCGAGCACGGTCAGCATCATGTTGCGCATGCCGAGCACCCAGCCGCCGAGCGAGGCGACCACGATGGTCAGTGCCGGAAGCGTGCCGTGCATGATCACCTGGCCGATGAAGTCGAAGCTCCATTCCGGGGATTGCCCCTTGTCGTAGGCATGCGATGAGGGGAACCACTTCAGGGTGGAGGAGAAGATCGCGATCGCGATGAGGCCCAGCCAGAAGTACGGGATGGTGTTGAAGAACGTCGTCACCGGGATGATCGCGTCGAGCTTGCTGCCGCGCTTCCATCCGACGACCGCTCCGGCGACGGTGCCGATCGTGAACGAGATGATGGTCGCGATGCCGACCAGGCCGAGCGTCCACGGCAGGGCTGACGCGAGCACCTCCGCGACCGGGCGCAGACCGTGCAGCGTCGAGATACCGAGATCGCCGCGCAGCAGCATCCCCCAGTACTCGATGTACTGCTGCCAGATCGACTTGTCCGTGTCGATGCCGAGCAGGATGCGCAGCGACGCCTCGGCCTCGGGGCTCACGCTGCGGTTGCGTGCGAGATACGAGCTGACCGCATCGCCCTTCATGAAGCGCGGCAGGAAGAAGTTGATCGTGATGGCCGCCCAGAGCGTGAACAGGTAGAAGGCCGCGCGACCGGCGAAGAAGCGCCATGGCACGCGCCGTCGTCCGCGTTCTGCCGCGGTCGCGGTGGTGCCCACCTCGAGGGCGTCGCGGGCGACGAGGTCGTCGTCGTCGAGCTGGGGGAACGCGGTGCTCACAGTGCGCCTCCGGTCGATGTTGCCTGTGCGAAGAACTTGTCCGGGTCGGGGGAAGCAGATCGCAGTTCGCGCGTGTACGGGTCCTGCGGGTTGAGGATCACGTCGTCGGCGGCGCCGTACTCCACGACGCGGCCCTGGTTGAGCACCATGATCTCGTCGCTGAAGTGGCGGGCGGTGGCGAGGTCGTGGGTGATGTAGAGCACGCCGAGCCCCTCTTCGCGCTGCAGGTCGGCGAGCAGGTTCAGCACACCGAGGCGGATCGAGACATCGAGCATCGACACGGGCTCGTCGGCGACCAGGAGCGAGGGACGCGAGGCGAGGGCACGCGCGATGGCCACCCGCTGCCGCTGGCCGCCCGACAGCTCGTGCGGGCGGCGGTCGATCACGGCGTCCGCATCCAGGCGCACGCGGTCGAGGAGTCGGCGCACCTCGGCCTCCGTCTCCCGCTTCGGCACGACATCGTCGAGGCGGATCGGACGCTCCAGGTGGTAGCGGATCGAGTGGTACGGGTTGAGCGAGGCGAACGGGTCCTGGAACACCATGCGCAGCTGCTGCCGGTACTTCCGCAGACCCCTGCCTCGCCGAGGGATGGGTGCGCCGTCGAGCAGCACTTCTCCGCTGGTCGGGGTCTCGAGCTGGGTGAGGATCTTCGCGATCGTGGACTTGCCGCTTCCGGACTGGCCGACCAGCCCGATCGTCTGCCCGGAGGTCAGGGTGAAGCTCACATCGTCGAGGGCTTTGATCTGGCCGGCGCCGCGCACGTTGTAGGCCTTCGTGACGCTTCGGAATTCGAGGGTGGTCATCGCACCAGCACCCCTCTCTCCCCGGTGAGTCGGGGGAACGACGACAGCAGCGTCTTCGTGTATTCGTGCGCGGGCTGCGTCCAGATGCGCTCCGCGGTCGCGAGTTCGATGATCTCGCCCTCGCGCATGATCGCGATCCGGTCGCTGATCTCCAAGAGGAGAGGAAGGTCGTGGGTGATGAAGATCACCGAGAAGCCGAACTCGTGCCGCAGCTGCGAGATCTGCTTGAGGATCTCCCGCTGCACCAGCACGTCGAGGGCGGTCGTGGGTTCGTCCATGACCATCAGCTGCGGGCGCAGGGCGAGGGCCATCGCGATCATCACGCGCTGGCGCATGCCGCCGGAGAGCTCGTGCGGGAAAGAGCGCATGCGCTGGCGTCCGACCTTGACGATCTCCAGCAGCTCCTCGGACTCGGCACGCCGCTGCGCGCGGTTCATGTCGGGACGATGGATCTCGAAGACGTCCTCCAGCTGCGACCCGATCGTCGCCACCGGATTGAGGGCGTTCATCGCCCCCTGGAACACCATCGACACCTTGTCCCAGCGGAACCGCTGCATCGCGTCGACATCGAGAGCGTTGATGTCGATGTCGACGCCGGTGACGTCGTGGAAGGTCACGCTGCCGCCGGTGATGACGGCCGGTGCGCGCAGCAGGCGCTGCACGCCGTAGGCGAGGGTGGTCTTTCCGCATCCGCTCTCCCCGGCGAGGCCGAGGATCTCGCCGCGCTGCAGTTCGAGGGTGACGTTCTTCACCGCCTCGACGGGGGGATCGACGTCGTACACGACCGAGAAGTCGCGCACGCTGAGCAGGGGTTCTGGCATGGGGTGTCCTTCGTCGATCTGATCGGGGAGCCCGCACCGCCCTCGGCGCGGGCTCCCCTGCAGGATGGTGCCTACTCGGCGGGCTTCAGCTTCGTGAGGATCTGCACGATGTTCTGCTGCGTCGGGTCGGCCGACGCGTACGGGTCCTCGTCCGAGGGCCACCCGACGTAGTTGCGGGTGTTGAACTCACCCAGCAGCGGGTGCGCGCCCAGCGGGATGGCCGGCACCTGCTCGGAGAAGATCGTCTGCAGCGTGTCGAGGGCCGTCGTGCGCTCTTCGTCCGACGAGGCGTTGGCGTAGGTGTTCAGCGCCGCCGTCGCCACCGGGTCGTCGAAGCGACCGAAGTTGAAGCCGGCCTTGCCCTCGGGCGAGATCCAGCGCGGATCCATGGTCGAGGTGTAGAGGCCGTACGCCGTGCCGCTGTCCTCGAGCCAGTGGATGATCGCCGAGAACGTGCCGTTGTCGCGGGGGTCGGCCCAGCCGCCCCAATCCGGCATGTCGATCTTGACCTCGGCGCCGATGGCCTCGGTGACGTCTTCGGCGATCAGCTCCTGCGCGGTGTTCCAGTCGCTCCATCCGGAGGGGACCGAGAGCGTGAACGAGACGGGCTCGCCGTCGGGGTCGATCAGCGCGTCGTCCTTCCAGGTGTAGCCGGCGGTGGTGAGCAGATCGCGCGCCTTCTCGGCGTCCACCGCGTACTCCTTGTCCGTGAACGCGGGCTGGATCTCGTCGTCGAGGATCGAGGAGAGGCCTGTGACCGACCAGACGGGCTCGCTCGCGCCTTCACGCGCGATGTCGACGTAGGCGTCGCGGTCGATCACCCAGGCGAGAGCCTGACGGAATGCGGGGTCGTCGAACGGCTTCTGCTGGAGGTTCATGAACAGCGTCGCGGAACCGGTGGTGGGCGCCGCCCAGAACTTGTTGTGCTCGGGGTCGGCCGAGAGGAACTGCTCCTCGATCTGCGGGATGAACGCCTGAGCCCAGTCGGCGTCGCCGTTGGCGAGTGCCGTGGTGAGCGCGGTGTTGTCGCCGTAGGAGACGTAGTGCAGCTCGGGCACCGCGAGGTCACCGCCCCAGTAGTCGTCGCGGGCTTCGAGGGTGACCGACTCCGTCGACCAGTTCGAGAGCACGTAGGGGCCGGTGCCGACGAGGTCGTCGCCCTTGACGGGGTTCGTGGCCGGGTCGTCGAGGTTCTCCCAGATGTGCTTCGGGACGATCGGCACGTGCAGCACGCGGGCCTGGTTGACGTACTTCGACTCGGCGAAGGTCAGCACGACCGCGTCGCCCTCGACCACGGCGCCCTCGAACTGCAGGCCGGCAGTGTCGAGAGCCGGAGTGGAGACGAGCTCATACGAGAAGACGATGTCGTCGGCGGTGAAGGGCGTGCCGTCACTCCAGGTGACGTCCTTGCGAGGGACGACCGTGAGAACGGTGTAGTCGTCGTTCCACTCGATGCTCTCGGCGAGCCACGGGGTCACGCCGCGGTCGCCGGTCTGGTTCACGAGGCCCAGCGTCTCGAAGATCACCTTGCCGTAGCCGTACTTCGACGCGGAGGAATCACCGACGAAGGGGTTGTTCGACTCGGTGGTGATCGCGCCGTCTGGCTTGGCGATGGTGAGGGATGCGGAGCCGGCACCCTCGTCGGATCCACCACCTGTCGAGCAACCGGCGAGGGCCGATACGCCGAGGGCGGTGATCGCGGTCACGGCGATCAGAGACTTTCTGAGCTTCATTGCTTCTCCTAGGGGCACGGGTCTTTGTGCGGCGTCGCCGGAGGACGGGGAGTCCGCCGACTGTCGTGATTTGCTTACTGTCGAGAAAGTAAGCTTCCGTGAGGTTACCGAGTAGTAAGTTTGATCGCAAGCACAATCCGACGATGGAGAGGAGGCCGCGGTGTCAGACAGCGACCAGACCGTGCGCGTGCGCCCGGCGACCCTCGCGAAGCGCGAGCAGATCCTCAAGGCGGCCGTGGAGATCTTCGGCAACAAGGGGTCGACCAACGGCACCCTGGCCGATGTGGCTGAGCAGGTCGGCATCACGCATGCGGGCGTCCTCCACCACTTCGGCTCGAAGCAGAAGCTGTTGCTCGAGGTGCTCGCCTACCGCGACCAGGCCGACGTCGCGGAGCTCGCCGAGAAGCACATCCCCGGCGGACCCGAGCTGTTCCTGCACCTGGTGCGCACGGCATTCGCGAACGAGAAACGGCCCGGCATCGTGCAGGCGTACACGGTGCTCTCCGCCGAGTCCGTGACCGACGACCACCCCGCCAGGGACTACTTCGAGGAGCGGTACACGACCCTGCGTCGAGAAGTCACCGCCGCATTCCACGAGCTGTGCGCCCAGGAGGGCGTGCGCGATCCGGACACCATCGCCGCAGCCTCCGCCGCGATCCTCGCGGTGATGGACGGCCTGCAGTTGCAGTGGCTCCTGCACCCCGGGACCGTCGAGCTCGGAGAGACGAGCGAGTTCGCGATCCAGGCGATCGTGAACGCCGTGCTGCGCCCCGGGCCGCAACTGCCGACCTACGTGCACCCCGCCTGATCCGTCGATCGCGCACCCTCGGCACGAGCCGCTCGCAGGGCTAGGCTCGGGCCATGACGATCGATCTCGAAGCGCTCTACATCGACCTGCACCAGCACCCCGAGCTCTCGTTCCAGGAGACGCGCACCGCCGGCATCGCCGCCCAGCATCTGCGCGACCTGGGCCTCGAGGTCGAAGAGGGCGTCGGAGTCACCGGCGTCGTCGGCGTGCTGCGAAACGGCGAAGGTCCGGTCGTGTGGGTTCGAGCCGACATGGACGCGCTCCCTGTCGAGGAGCAGACCGGCCTGTCGTACGCGAGCACCGCCAAGGGCATCGACCCAGCGGGCACGACCGTTCCCGTCATGCACGCCTGCGGTCACGACATGCACGTCACCGCCATGATCGGCGCGGTCGAGAAGCTCGTCTCCGAACGCTCCGACTGGTCGGGAACCCTCGTCGTGCTGATCCAGCCCGCCGAGGAGTACGGCGCCGGGGCGCGCGCGATGCTGGACGACGGCATCCTCGACCGCTACCCGAAGCCCGACGTGGTGCTCGGCCAGCACGTCACGCCGCTTCCCGCCGGCGTGATCGGCGTGCGCAGCGGCACGCAGATGGCGGCCTCCGACGGGCTCACCGTCACCCTGCACGGGCGCGGCGGACACGGCTCGCGCCCGCACGCCACGATCGACCCCGTCGTGATGGCGGCAGCCACCGTGATGCGTCTGCAGACCATCGCCTCCCGCGAGATCGATCCGCAGGGCGTCGCGGTCGTGACGGTCGGCTCGATCCATGCCGGCCTCAAGAACAACATCATCCCCGCCGAGGCGAAGCTCGAACTGAGCCTGCGCTACCCGAACGAGGAGACGCGCGAGAAGGTGCTCGCGAGCGTGGAGCGCATCGTGCGGGCCGAGGCCACGGCCTCGGGCGCCGAGCGCGAGCCCGAGATCCGCACCGATCACACGCTGCCGGCCACGATCAACGACGAGCACGCCACCGCACGCGTCACCGCAGCGCTGCAGCGCGCGCTGGGCGAGGCAGCCGTCATCGACCCCGGCATGTTCACCGGCAGCGAGGACGTCTCATGGTTCGCCCGCGACGCCGGAGTGCCTCTCGTGTTCTGGTTCTGGGGCGGCATCGACCCCACGCGGTTCGCCGAGGCGGTCGCCGCCGGTCGCCTGGGAGAGGACATCCCCACCAACCACTCGCCGTTCTTCGCGCCGGAGATCCACCCGACGATCGAGGTCGGCGTGACCGCCCTCTCGGCCGCGGCCCGGGAGTTCCTCGCCTAGAGGTGGAAGAACCGGGCAGGGCCGCTCATGCGACGGTCTGCTGCGTCCGCAGGAAGACGTGCAGGTCGAGGGAGTCTCTCCTGCTCGGCTGTTCAACAGAAAGATGGCGGTGCAGCAGGTCGGCGACCTCTCCCGGAATCGGGTCGATCGCGTGGGCCTTCTTCACGTCTTGGGAGCCGAATCCTGCCAAGAGCGTCACGGACTCGCCGTCCGTGCCCCTCACCTCGACGCGGGCGTAGTCCGTGTCGAGGCGGATCAGCACACGAGCGATGGCGGCCCAGGGGAGCGCTCGCTCCACCCCGGCACCGATGATCCGGATCCCCCCGTCATCCCACTCGATGACGTAGCGCTTCCTTCGCCAGGCGAAGATCCACAACAGGGCGAGCACGATGACGACAGCCACGCCACCGGCGACCGCGACGACACCGGACCTGCCGAGGATGGAATCGGTCTCGAGGGAGATCGCGATCAACGCCGCCGTGGCAGCGGACCCTCCCACAGCCACGCAGCCGACGATGATCGCCACGAGCTGGCGCATGGAGACTCGCGTCGCCCGGATCGTCAGGCGGTACCCGTCACGCCCCTGCCCGATCGGCTCCCACATCCGTTCACCCCCCGTTCCGTCGATACGTCGGCTGCTCGAGGATCGTGTTGTCCCAGACCCACGTCGCCCGCTCCTGCGGCCGGGCCGCTGAGAGGTACAGCCGCTGACCGCCGACGTATCTCCGGTTCGACGGAGCCTCCGGGTCCGGGTCATGGTTCCCCGGGAATCGAGCGTTGCCCCGGGGGACGCTGACCTCGAAGGGCGCGTGGACCCAGACCGTCGCGTCCCACACCTTCGCAAGCTCGGGACGCTGGAGAAAGATCCCGTCGACGAGCACGACCCCCGCCGGAGGAACGGCTATCGGAGCGGGGTTGACAGCTTCGTCGCGATCGACGTCCCAGACGCCCGGTGTGATCGAGCCGTGCACACGCAGGCCGTCGACCACGCACGCGTGGAAGGCATCGTATCTGTACGAACCGGAGTAGAACCCTTCTGGACCTGCACCCGCGGCGACGCGCTCCGCCTTCGGGCGGTGGAATCCGTCGATGCTCACACGGACGACAGGTCTGCTCGAACGTCGCCGCGCGTGAACCGCGAGTTCGCGGGAGAGGTGCGATTTGCCTGCCCCGTCGAAGCCGTCCAGGGCCACCAGGATGCGATTCTCAGGACGAAGGCTCTCGATCTCAGCCCACAGCCGCGTCAGCACGGCCGCACGCGAGTCGGCGATGCGCACGCCGGCTCAGCCGCCGATCGCGTTCATGCCGCGCGCCGGTTGCAGGAACGAGGGGTCGTTGATCGCGTGTCCCGGGAGCTTGCCGTGCACGCAGGAGCGCAGCATCGCGGCGATCCCGTCGGAGCGGGCCCCCGCCGCAGAGGCCGACTCCCCGCGCAGCACGTCGACCAGGTCGTACTCGACGTTCGAGAACAGACAGTTGCGCAGCTGACCGTCGGCGGTCAGGCGCAGACGGTCGCAGGCGCCGCAGAACGGGGCGGTGACCGAGGCGATCACACCCACCTCGTGCGGTCCGCCGTCGATGCGCCACTTCTCGGCCGGCGCTCCCCCACGACCCTCGACCGGGTCGAGACGCCAACGCTCGCCCAGGGATGCGAGGATCTCCTCGCGCGTGACCATCGAGGCTCGGTCCCAGGTGTGTCCGGCATCCAGCGGCATCTGCTCGATGAAGCGCAGCTGCGCGCCCATCCTCATCGCGAACTCCACGAGGTCGACCAGCTCGTCGTCGTTGACGCCGCGCATGGCGACCGCGTTCAGCTTGAGAGGGCGGAGGGACGAGGCCGCGGCCGCGGCGATGCCCTCGAACACGTCGTCGAGTCGGTCGCGCCGGGTGAGATCGGCGAAGCGCTGACGGTCGACCGTGTCGATGCTGATGTTGAGGCGCGTGAGCCCGGCATCGATCAGGTCGGGGAGCTTCGGGGCGAGGCTGATGCCGTTGGTGGTCATCGCGACCTCGACGGGGCCGTCCTCCCCCTCGATGCGGGCGATGCGCCGCACGACCTCGACGATGTCGCTCCGCAGCAGCGGCTCGCCGCCGGTGAGGCGGAACGTGCGGATGCCGAGAGCGGCGGCCACCTCGGCGACCTCGACGATCTCGTCGGTGGAGAGGATGCTCGTGCGGGCGAGCCATTCGTTCCCCTGCTCGGGCATGCAGTAGGTGCAGCGCAGCGAGCAGCGGTCGGTGAGCGAGATGCGCAGATCACGATGCACACGGCCATGCGTGTCGACGAGACCGCCACCGGGGGCCTCGTGGCCGGCCGCCTGCGGCGCCGATGCGGCGTGCGGCGGGCGCACACCGATCACGACCGGCACGGCCGTCATGGCGCTCCCCCCGCTCCCCGTCATCGTTCGAGACTAACCCGCCGAGACCCGGTCGGGGCCGCCTCGGCGACGGCGAGCGGGAGATTGTCAGCGTTGCGACGGCCTTCGCGGGGCTGCTCAGACCACGGAAACGAAGCGCACGCGCTCGGGGTCTATCCGCAGGCGGACCTGATCCCCCGATGCGAGCCCGTCCGCTTCGGCGAGCGAGACGTCGACCGCGCACGCCCGGGTCTGCACCCGCACCCCGGCGAGCGTGGATTCGAGTCGTGTGACCTCGGTCTCCCAGGCATCCGATTCCGCATCACCGACGACCTGCACATGCTCGGGACGGAACACTGCGGCGAGCGGCGAGCCCACGACCGCGGCGAGCGCGAGCGAGGCGGCATCCGTGCTCGCGAGACGCCGGTGACCGCTGCGCCACCCGCCGTCCGCCGCGACGCCGACCAGCCGATTGACGCCCGCGATCGAGGCGACGAAGTCCGAGGCGGGCGCAGACAGCACGTCGCGCACGGGTCCGGTCTGCGTGACACGCCCCGACTCGATGACCACGAGACGGTCAGCCAGCGCGACGGCGTCCGCGGCGTCGTGCGTGACCGCGAGCGTGGTGATCCCGGTGAGCTGATCGCGCAGCATCTGTCGGATGTCGCCCGCCGTCGCCGGATCGAGCGCCACCAGCGGTTCGTCGAGCAGCACCGCGCGCGGAGATGCGGCGAGCGCTCTGGCGACCGCGACGCGCTGCCCTTCGCCGCCGGAGAGCTCGCGCGGCATGCGATCCCCCGCTCCGGGGAGTCCGACGCGTGCAAGCCACTCATCGGCCGAGTCTCGCGCGGTGCGGGCGTCCTCTCCTGCCGCGCGAGGGCCGAAGGCGACGTTCTCGCGCACCGACAGGTGGGGGAACAGCCGCGCATCCTGGCCGAGCAGCACGATGCCCCGGTTCATGGGTGCGGTCCGCACGCGCGGAGCGGCGACGCGGTCGACCACGCGTCCGTCGACCTCGATCTCCCCTGCAGTCAGCGGCTCGAGCCCTGCGAGCGCCTGCAGCAGGGTCGATTTGCCCGCACCACTGGGCCCCATGATGGCGACGGTCTCACCGACCGCGACCTGCACCGCGACCTCGACGGCGAAGTGCTCGCGTTCGACGATCACCTGCGCCCGCAGCCCCGGCGCTGCGCCGGCGTGGTGCTCCGACGGACTCATCGTGTCACCCCCGGTCGCCACCCGCGCACCAGCAGCAGTACGACGATCGCGGTGGCGAGCAGCAGCAGCGCGAGGGCGACCGCCGTGCCCTGCGACACTCCCGCTCCGTTGAACGCCGTGTAGATCGCCAGCGGCATGGTCTGCGTGACCCCAGGCCGATTTCCGGCGAACAGCGCCGTCGCCCCGAACTCGCCGATGGCCCGCGCGAAGCACAGCACGACGCCGGCGACGATGCCCGGAGCCGCGAGCGGCAGGGTGATGCGGCGCAGGATCGTCCATCGGCCGGCTCCGAGCGCCGCCGCCGTGCGTTCGTAGTCCACACCCGAGGTGCGTACGGCACCCTCCACGGCCAGCACCAGGAACGGCAGCGCGACGAACGTCTGCGCCAGCACCACCGCCGGGGTGCTGAAGGACAGACCGAGTCCGCCGAGCCACCCTGCACGCCCGAACAGGTACAGCAGCGCGACACCGCCCACCATCGGCGGCAGCACCAGTGGCACCGTGACGACGGCGCGCAGCACCGCTGCCAGTCGAGGGCCGGAGCGGGCGATGTACAGCGCGAGTGGCACGCCCACGATGATGCACACGACGGTGGCCACGAGGCCGGTGCCGAGCGAGAGCAGGAGTGCCGAGAGCGCAGCCTGCGATGTCACATCCGCAAGGAAGGTCGACCACTGCACCCGCGCGACGAGAGCGGTGAGCGGCAGGACCAGGAAGACCAGTCCGACGAGGGCGGGAACCGCGAGAGCGCGCGGAGCGTATCCATGCGCAGGTGCCGCGCTCACGGGGCTCCGAAGCCGAAGTCCGCCAGGATCCTCTGACCCTCCGCCGACAGCACGAAGGCCACGAACGCCTCGGCCGCCTCGACGTTCGGCGCGTCGGAGAGCGCGGCGATCGGGTAGTGGTTGACGACCTCGTCGGCGCCGTCGGGCACGATCACCTCGACATCGTCACGACCGATCACGTCGGTGGCGTACACGAGTCCGGCGTCGGCTTCGGAGGCGGCGACCTTCGTGAGCACGGCCGTCACGTTCTGCTCGAGACTCGCGGCGTCGACCGTCACGCCCGCCGTGGAGAGCAGCTTCGCGGAGGCCGCACCGCAGGGCACCTCCGGCGCGCACAGCACCGTGGTCACGTCGGCCAGATCGGCCAGTGCCCCGACCCCGCCCGGGTTGCCGGTCGGCACGGCGATCACGAGGGTGTTGGAGGCGAACAACGCAGGATCCACCGCAGCATCGGTCGCCTTGTCCATGTTGGCCTCGTCGGCGGATGCGAACACGTCGGCCGGCGCGCCTTCGAGGATCTGCGTGACCAGGGTCGACGAGCCGTCGTACACGGGGCTGAACCGCACGCCCGGGTTCTCGGCGGTGAAGGCCTCTCCGATCGCGTCGAAGGCCCCGCTGAGGGAGGCGGCGGCGTAGACCGTGAGGTCTCCGCTCAGGCCGCCCTCCGCCGTCGTCGGTGTCGCCGTGCTCCCGTCGGCGGTCGCACAGCCCGTGAGGGCGAGCGCGACGGCGGCGAGGACGGCGACCGCGGAACGGCGGAACGGGCGGTTCATGTCAGCCCTTCGGGACCTCGACGACGACCTGGGTCGCCTTGACGGATGCGGTGGCGAGCGAACCGACCTCGAGCCGGAGTTCGCGCACCGCTTCGGACGAGATCAGCGAGACGACCCGATGCGGTCCGGATTGGATGTCGATCTGTGCCATCAACCCGTCGACCTGCACCCGGGTGACGATGCCGACGAAGCGGTTGCGGGCGCTGGAGAGCACGTCTCCGGCCTTCTTCGCCTCCTCCGCGAGGGCGACGGCTCGCGCCGCGACGGCATCCCCGGGGATCTCGGCCGGAACCGCATCGGTGACCGGCAGCAGACCCTGCTCGATCCATCGACGGACCGTGTCGTCGCTCACCCCGAGCAGCTGCGCGGCACGGGCGATCCGGTAGGTCTGCATGAAGAGAATCTACCGCAGATACGGAGATATCTACCGATAATCTCCGATTCTACGACGCCGCGCGGCCGAACACCCCACCCTCAAGCGCCGCGATCCCCGTGTCCCCCGAATGGCCGATACCGCGTGCGTCGGATGTCCGACATGATGACTATCACCATGACGGCACCGAATCCACCGGCGGACGACCTGTCCGACTTCGCCGAGCTGATGACGCACGAGCAGGAGTTCCTCTCCCCTCGTGATCTCGTCGATCCGGTAGTCCGCCGAAGGCGCAGGCGCCGCGGTCTCATCATCACGGCGGTCTGCGTCGTCCTGTTGCTGGCCGCGACCGGCGGCTACGTCGGGTGGGCTCTCACCGCTCCCGTCGGTGCGCCCACTGTCACCACACAGACACCGCAGGCCCCGACCGTCGATGCGGCGGCGGTCGCCACGCCCCCGGTCGGCGCATCGGCGATCAGCGTCTCCGGCGCGGACGCCTACCTGGGCGAGTCGGCGAGTGGGATCTGGACGTCGAGCGGCACCGGCGAGCCGCTCCCCATCGCGAGCATCACGAAGCTCATCACCGCGTTGGTCATCCTCGAGGCCTCCCCGCTCGCCTCCGCAGAAGACCCCGGACCGACGATCACGTTCGACAAATCCGATCACGACCTCTACGACAGGTACTACGTGATGGGGGCGACCATCGCCCCCATGCCCACCGGCACCTCGATGTCGCTGCGCGATGCCCTGGCCGCCATGCTGATCCCCTCGGCGAGCAACTACGCCGAGGCGCTGTCATCCCGGATCTTCGGATCGCAAAGCGCGTTCCTCGGCGCGACGCGCAACTGGCTCGCCGCCCATGGGCTGACGGGCACGACGATCACCGAGCCCACGGGGATCAGCCCCCGCAACACGAGCACGCCCGCCGACCTCCTGGCGATCGGGAAGCTCGCCGCCGCGAATCCGGTGATCGCTCAGATCGTCGCGACCCCATCGATCTCACTCCCCGGCGCCGGCCCGCTCAACAACACCAACGGACTTCTCGGAACCAGCGGCATCACGGGGTTGAAGACCGGCAGCCTCGGCGAGGGCACCTACAGCCTGCTGTACACCGCGACCCTCGTCGTGGGCACCACCGACCCTCTCGCGGTGACCGGTGTCGTGCTCGGAGGACCCTCGCGCGAGTCGGTGAACGCCAGCGTGATCGCCACTCTGGACAGCGTCCGCGCCGGTTTCCACCAGGTGCCGGTAGCGACCTCAGGACAGGAGATCGGCACGATCTCGACGCCGTGGGGCGACACCGCGCGACTGGTCATCGGAGAGGCGGCATCGATCTTCACCTGGTCGGACACGCCGATCACCGTGACGATGGACATCGAGACTCCGCCGACCTATCGGGACGGCTCGGTCGTGGGGAGCGTCACCTGGACCGCGGGCCCGAACACCGTCACCGCCCGGGTCCAGATCAAAGGCAGCATCGACTCGCCGTCCGAGTGGTGGCGACTCACCCACCCGTCCGAGCTCGGCTCGATGACGGATGCCGCGCGCTGAGGCGACACGGGCGATCCGATCGACCGTCGTCAGAGCACCCGCGTTCTGCCCTATCCTGACCGCGTAGGTCTTCGGAAGGAACACCATGGCGGATGCTGTCGTTCTCGTATCGGGCGGTGCTGCAGTGACACCGTTCACGGATCCCGACCGCGCCAGCGGGTCGGGCCTCGCCGCCGGCAACACGCTCACCGCCCTTCGCGCTCATCTTCTCGAGCGTGGCGCTGCGGTCTTCACCGCACCCGCCCGCATCGGAGACGGCGAGGTCAGGGAAGACGCCGGGTGGCAGGGTTTCGCTGATGCGCCCGTCGTGCTGCCCGCAGAGATGACCGTCAACGCGGTCGGCGGGATCGACGAGGGCGGTGCCCGCTTGGCCGCATTCCTGCGGTGGCTCGGCGAGGAACACGGCTTCACCGACGTCGACCTCGTCGCGCACTCGATGGGCGGGCTGTTCTCCCGCGCGGCGATCCGCCATCTGCAGGGGGCCGGACCGTCGGTGCATCGACTCCTCACCCTCGGGACCCCGTGGGAGGGTTCGCTGCTCGGCGATGTGCTCACCGGCGAGATCTCCGCGAACGACGCCGCCGGCGACGAGGGGACCGCCCAGATCCTGGAGAGATCGCACAGCTACGCCGCCGAGAACTCGCAGGGCGCTGCCGACCAGGTCTCGCGCCGGTTCCTGCGGGAGTGGAATGCGACCCAGGTCGGAGTGCTCGACACGATCGCCGTCACCGCGATCGGCGCCGGGCACTTCCACGCGGCGTCCGAACCGCTCCAGCTGTGGCCGCACGACGGGCTCGTGTCGCAGCGGAGCGCTCGGGCGGACGACGTGCCGAGCGAGGTCCTCCCCCGCGCTGTCCGTCACAGCTTCGACGACGACGTGCACAGCATCTTCTTCGCCGACGCCTTCGGCCTGCCGTGGGAGCGGGCGCTCACCTGGGATCCCGAGGTGTTCGCGGTCGTCGACGATGCGCTCCAGGCCAGAACCGGGGGCATACGCTGAACCCATGCAGCCCCTCGTCGCCCCGGTCGCCGCGCTGGACCCCGAAGAACTCGTCCGCACGGCCCGGCACGCGGTGCTCTCCGGCATCGGCGAAGAAGGTCAGCGCCGCCTCAACGCCGCGCATGTCACGATCATCGGCGCGGGAGGGCTCGGCTCCCCCGTCCTGCTCGCCCTGGCCGCCGCGGGAATCGGCACCATCACGGTGATCGACGACGACATCGTGGAGCTCACCAACCTGCAGCGCCAGCTGGCGCACCGGGTGGAGGACATCGGAGCGTTGAAGACCGCATCCGCCGCGCGCGCCATCACCGCCCTCGCTCCGCAGACCGTGGTGACCCAGGTGCCCGAACGCCTCGACGCCGTCAACGCCGAACGCCTGCTCGCCGGCGCCGATGTGGTGGTCGACACGAGCGATTCGTTCGCGACCCGCCGCGATGTGGCTGCGGCGGCCGAAGCGCTCGGACTCCCCCTCGTGTGGGGTGCCGTGCAGGAGTGGCATGCGCAGGCCACGGTGTTCTGGTCGGACCCGCCGGAGGGGGAGCCGGTGGTGCTCGCCGACCTCTTCCCTCTGGGCACCGAGGGTGAGCCGCCCAGCTGCGCTCAGGTCGGTGTTCTCGGAGCCCTGTGTGTGCAGGTCGGCGGGCTGCTGGCGGGCGAGGTGATCAAGCTCCTGAGCGGTGCCGGCGAACCGCTGCTCGGTCGGCTCGCGATGATCGATGCGCTCACCTCCCGCCAGCACGAGATACCGATCCGTCCGGCGTCCGCGGCGACGAGGGCGGTGCGCGCATGACCGGCCGCCGCACGGTCGAGGAGCAGCTCGCCCGTGTGCTCGATGCCGTCCGCCTGATCGAGAGCGAGGCGCGTCCGGTGGCTGATGCCGCAGGGCGCACCCTCGCCGCTCCCGCAGCCGCCGCCCACGACATCCCCCTGTTCGACAACTCCGCGATGGACGGCTTCGCCGTGCGCGGCGGCGATGTCGCTGAGGCCTCCGAGGAGAACCCGGTCACTCTGCGCGTGGTCGCCGACCTCCCCGCGGGCGTCGACCTCGACCCCCCGCTCGGCGTGGGCGAAGCCGCCCGCATCATGACCGGGTCCCCCACCCCCACCGACGCCGACGTGATCGTGCCGTTCGAGGACACGGCCGGTGGCCTCGCCGACTCGCTCGACGAGGTGAGGGTATTGCGCGCTCCGGCGAAGCCCGGGGTGTTCGTGCGCCGACGCGGGGCCGACCTGCACGCAGGCGACGAGGTCGTGCACGCCGGCGAGCGCCTGGGTCCTTTCCAGCTGGCCGCCGCGGTCGCCGCCGGGGTCGCCGAGGTCTCGGTGACGCGAGCTCCGCGCGTGGCGGTGGTGTCGACCGGGAGCGAACTGCTCGCACCGGGGGAATCCCCCACCCGCGGGCGCATCCCCGACTCCAACGGCCCCCTGCTCGAACAGCTGGTCTCCGAGGCCGATGCCGAGGTGGTGCTGGTCGCGCGCGTTCCGGACGAGGCGGGCGCCGTCAGGGCGGTGACCGCCGAAGCCCTCGCCCTCGGCGCCGATGTGATCGTGTTCACCGGCGGGGTGAGCGCGGGGGCCTACGAGCCCGTGCGCGGGGCCTTCGACGGCGGCGGACAGGTCGAGTTCAGCGCGGTCGCCATGCAGCCCGGCAAGCCGCAGGCCTTCGGAGTGCTCGATGACGGGTGCCTGGTGTTCGGCCTGCCGGGGAACCCCGTGAGCGTGGCGGTGTCGTTCGAGGTTTTCGTGCGCCCCGCCCTGCTCGCGATGCAGGGGCGTGCCCTGATCCACCGCCCTCGTGCGCCGTTCACCGCCGACGCATCGTGGACGCCGCCCCCGGGACGTCGCCAGTACCTGCCGGCCGTGGTCGACCTCGCCGCGCGCACGGTGCGTCCTGCGACCGCCGGCGGATCGGGATCCCATCTCGCCGGCGGACTCGCACGTGCGCACGCGTTCGCGATCGTGCCGGCAGAGGTCGAGACCGTCGCCGTGGGCGATGTGATCGATGTCATGCTGGTCGGATGAGCTTTCCCCACCTTGACGCCGGCGGCCGCGCGCACATGGTCGATGTGACCGCGAAGCAGCCGACCGTCCGCACCGCGACCGCCCGCGGTTTCGTGCGCTGCAGCACCGACGTGATCGCCGCCCTCCGCGACGGCACCGTGCCGAAGGGCGACGTGCTCGCCGTGGCGCGCATCGCCGGCATCCAGGCGGCCAAGTCCACGCCTTCGCTGCTGCCGCTCGCGCACGTGATCGGGGTGCACCGTGCGAGCGTCGAGCTCGACATCGTCGACGACGGCGTTCGCATCGAGGCGACGGTGGGCACCGCCGATCGCACCGGGGTGGAGATGGAGGCTCTCACCGCCGTCTCGGTCACCGCTCTGGCGGTCGTCGACATGATCAAGGGCGTCGACCGCGCGGTCGTGATCGAAGACGTGCGCATCGTGGCGAAGTCGGGTGGGCGCTCGGGCGACTGGGTGCGCCCCGGAGAAGCCGCCCCCGGAGATGCCCGATGACGCGGGTGCGCTACTTCGCCGCCGCCGCAGAGGCCGCGGGGACGGGCGAGGAGGAGCGCGGCGAACGTTCCCTCCTGGCTCTGCGGACCGCCGTCGTGGCTGAGCATCCTGCTCTCGCCGACATCCTGCCGCGCTGCGCGGTGCTCGTCGACGGGGTGCGCACCGACGGCGACATCGCCCTCGACGACGCCGAGCTCATCGACGTGCTCCCGCCCTTCGCGGGCGGCTGACCGCGCGCCACGTGCATGACCGCCGGCCACCTGCATGATCGCCGGCCGGCGTTTCCTCCTGCATACGGCAAAACCTCATGCAGGTGACGCGTCGAGAACGGCGATGATGCGAGGGGCTCAGCCGCCGATGCCCTTCCACGACGACGTCCCGTCGACCTCGAGCTGACGCTTCCACACCGGCAGGTCTGCCTTGATCGCCTCGATGACGGCCCGGCACACCTCGAACGCCTCGGCGCGGTGCTCGGAGGCGACCGCGATCACGACGGCCGCATCGCCGACGTCGAGGCGTCCGATGCGATGGCTCACCGCCACCACGGCGGGGGCCTCCGCTCCGGCACCGGCCTCCTGGGCGATCCTTCGCAGTGCCGCCTCCGCATCGGGGTGCGCGCTGTACTCCAGTCCGACTACGGGCGTCTCGGCGTCCGGGTCGTTGTCGCGCACGCGACCGACGAAGGTCGTCACCGCTCCCAGCCGGGGATCTTCGACCGCCGCCAGGTGTGCATCCAGATCGAGTCGCGCTTCCGATACCGCTGCGATTCGCACGTCGTTCATGAGTGGTCTCCGCCCTCCACTTGATCCAGGATGTGCGCGGCGACGCCGAGCACCACGGGTACGCCGGAGGCGACAGCGCGGGTCGAGCCGGGCAGGTTCACCACGAGCATGCCCGCCGGGTCGACGATGCCGGCGAGCCCGCGCGACAGCACGGACAGCGGGGTGTCGGCGAGGCCGCGACGACGCAGCTCCTCGGCGATGCCGGGAAGCTCGCGGGTGATCACACGCCGTGTCCCCTCGGGTGTCAGATCACGAGGGCCGATGCCCGTCCCACCGGTGGTCACGACCAGGCGGATGCCACGTGCGGCGGCTCGGCGCAGGGCGTCCGCCACCGACCCCGCACCGTCGGCGATGACCTCGGCGTCGGGGCAGTGCCACCCTGCCTCACGCAGCAGCCCCACGGCGATCGGGCCTCCCCGATCCTCGCGTTCTCCGGAGAACGAGCGGTCCGAGACGGTGATCACGAGTGCGGGGAACGGGCCCATGGCTCCCACCATAGGCCCGAGCGGGTGACCGCGCACGGGTCTCAGTTGACCCGGATGAGCGAACGCTGCCAGCCCGACGATCCGTTCGGCGCGATGGGTGCCCGCTCCTGGATCTGCAGGTCGCCGTTCTTGTTCACCGCGCGCACCGCGACATAGTGCGTGCCCGGTGTGGCATCCCACTCCATGAACCACTGCACCCAGGTGTCGTCGTTGATCGGCGCCGACAGGGTGGCCTGAACCCAGTCGCCGTCGTCGATGCTCACCTCCACGCGCTCGATGCCGACCGACTGCGCCCAGGCGACTCCGGCGATCGGGATCTTCCCCGCCGCCACCGCCTCGCCGATCTTGGGGGTGTCGACGCGAGAGGCGAACTTGATCGGCGCCTCGGCGCTGTAGCCACGCGGCGTCCAGTACGCCTCGTCCTGGGCGAACGTCGTCACCTTGAGCTCCGTGAGCCACTTGGTCGCCGACACGTACCCGTAGAGTCCGGGAACCACCATCCGTACAGGGAAGCCGTGCTCGAGCGGCAGCGGTTCGCCGTTCATCCCGACGGCGAGAATCGCATCGAGGTTGTCATCGGTGAGTGCCGACAGCGGCGTGCTCGCGGTGTAGCCGTCGACGCTGCGCGAGAGCACCATGTCGGCGCCGGACTTCACACCCGCCTTCTTGAGCACGTCTCGCAACGGCACCCCGAGCCACTTCGCGTTCCCGACGAGCTCGCCGCCGACCTCGTTCGACACGCACGTGAGCGTGATGGCGTACTCGTCGAGGCCCATGTCGAGGATGTCCTGGAAGCTCATCTCCACACGCTGGTCGACCATGCCGTCGATCACCAGACGCCAGGTGTCCGGATCGATCGAGGGAACCGTGAGGGCCGTATCGACGCGGTAGAAGTCCTTGTTCGGGGTGAACAGCTTGCTGAGCCCGGGGATGTCGAGCTCGGCGCCGTCCGGCACCGTGACCGTCGTGCGGGGGGAGGGCAGCTTGAGCGCGCTCCTGATCGCCTCCACCGATGACACGGCCATGCTCACCGTGCGAGCCGTGATACCCACCACCAGCGCGGATGCTCCGGCGAGAGCGGCGAGGACGAAGAAGCGGCGCCTGTCGATCCCCGGCCGCGCAGGTTCCGCAGCGGCGAGGTCGGCACCGGTCTCAGCGGCGTCCGCGGACACCGTGTCGTCGTTCTCTTCCCCCGGCGTTGCGACCACGGATGCCCTCCACCCGCGCAGGCGCCGGCACAGGAGAACGAGGACGAACGACCCCACGACGGTTCCGAGCACCGGCGGCAGGAAGGCGAGCGGGGTCACCGCGGCGCGGGTCACGATCGCCGCGGTCGAGAGCACGCCCGCGATCACCAGAGCGATCACGCCGAGCGGCGGACGCACCAGCTGCAGGATGCCGGCGATCGCCGAGGCGATGAACACCGCGAGACCGAGGCCGGCAAGCAGCGCGATCTTGTCGTATTCGCCGAAGGTGGCGATCGCGAACTCCTTGAAGGGCTGCGGCACGATGTCGATCACGAACCCGCCGACCGCGAGGATCGGACTGGCCGCGCGCGCGAAGAGCAGCGCGAACAGCTCGGCCGTCGCGAGGAAGACGCCACCGCCGATCACGCCCGCGAGGGCGGCCCAGACGAGGAATCTCTTGCCACTGCGGCGCTGCACCATGATCGTCTCCTGTTCCACCGGGTCCGGTGTGATCCCCCGTTGTTCGGAGCCGAGGCGCGATCGGATGTGAGGATCGACGGAAGACGCTCCCGCAGGTCAGAGACGCCGCACGGTGATGGCCTCGCGTCCCTGGAACTGCCGCAGCGTGCGCATGCAACGGGAGCACAGGATCTCGACCCGACGCGGGTGGCCCTCGCCGCACACGCAGTCGACCGTGACGCGCCACTTCGCCTTGCGCCCGCACGGCTGGTAGCCGTCGTCGTCGCCGTGGTCGCACTCGCACCGCTGCCGTTCGCGGTCGACTCCCGCGAGTTCGTCGATCTTCGCGACTTCGTCGACGTCGGTGTCGGCCTCGACGGCCTCGGCTTCCTGCGTTCTCCCCACCAGCCGATGCTCCCAGGACCGCGGCTGCGCGCGCAACACGCTCTCGCGCGGGCGCGCCCCGGTCAGACCCCGACCACCCGTGGATCGGTGGGAGCGTCCGGGATCGCCGGCGGTGCGGGAGGAGGCGCCGGGGCGAGCTGGCGCTGCGGCACCCCGTGCGCCTCGCGGTGCAGGCGCTCCATGCGGCTGTCGAGTTCGGCGGCGGCATCCGCGGCATCCGAGAGGCTGTCGACGAGGTGCGAGGGCACCTGGTTCGAGAACTTGTAGTAGATCTTGTGCTCGAGGCTCGCCCAGAAGTCCATCGCTATCGTGCGGAACTGCACTTCCACCGGCACCGAGAGCGCACCGGTCGACAGGAACACGGGCACCTCGATGATCGCGTGCAGGCTCTTGTAGCCGTTGGCCTTGGGGTGGGCGATGTAGTCCTTGACCGTGCGCACGGTCACGTCGTCCTGCGCGGTGAGCAGGTCGAACAGTCGGTAGACGTCGGCGACGAAGCTGCAGGTCACGCGCACACCGGCGATGTCGGTGATCTCTGCGCGGATGCGGTCGAAGTCGGGCTCGTCGATGCCCTTGCGGGCGATCTTCTCGACGATGCTGTCGGGCGACTTCAGTCGACTCTTCACGTGCTCGATGGGGTTGTACGCGTGGTCGTGCGTGAACTCGTCGCGCAGGATCGAGATCTTCGTCTCGACCTCGCGCATCCCGAACTCGTACTCGCGCAGGAACCGCTGCAGCTCGTCGCGCAGCACGCGGGCCTGGTTGATCGTGTCCTCGGTGACGTGAACAGTCGTCATGCCCTCGACGTTACGGCTTCGTGATCGGAAACCGCTGTGGATCCCTGATGTCCGCGCGGGCGTCGACGAGATGCTGACCGGAGAGGACGCCGGGGAGCCCGCGCCCGAAGCGGGTGGTGAACAGCATCACGATCGCGACGAGGATCAGGAGCGACGAGGCGAGATCGAAGAATCCCCCCAGCAGTGCGAGCGCGCTGAGCCCGCCGATGCCGCCCGTCCACCGCAGGAGCCGGGGGAACGGCGCCGGCAGGGGTGAGCCCGTGTACCGCAGCTGCACGGCGATGTCACCGATCGAGCGCCCGCTGATCAGGATCAGCACCAGGAAAAGGGCCGAAGGGACGATGGTTCCCGCGGCGGACGCGAGGCCGCCGTCGAGCACCGCTGCGCGATCGTCGGCCACGAACTGCAGCCACAGCTGCACGGACACACTGACGCCCACGCTCAGGAACCCGAAGGCGAGGCCATCGCACAGCATCGCGAGGGCCCGGCGACCGCGGGTGACGGGACGCGGGAGGTCAGCGTCGGGGCTCGCCTTCGCGCCGCGCAGCGCCCTCGGGACGAGGAGGGCCACTGCGCACCCGACGACGGCGCCCAGCGTGTTCGTCATGAGGTCGCCCACGTCGAAGAAGCGGTACGCGCACGGGTAGACGCCCCACACACCGGTCAGCTGCGTGGTCTCGACCAGCAGCGACAGACCGAAGCCTGCGGCCAGCGCCGTCAGGATGCCGCGGCCGGCGAGCACGCGGACGAAGAAGCCGAGCGGTACGAACAGCACCACGTTGAACACCAGCTGCAGCAGGGCCGGGTGCCGCAGCGGGTTCCCCGGCGCCGCGAGGGCCTTCTGCACGTCGCGCACGACCGACATCGGATCGGTGATCGCCCCCACGCAGCGGATCGCGTCGGGGTCGGGCAGTGGAAGCAGGGTGTAGGTCCAGATGGCCCAGAAGTAGATGAGGGCCGCGAGCCAGAGCAGCGTGCGCCCGAAGCCGAGTCGCCCGCGCCGCCGGTAGCTGACCGCTACGAACGGCACGAACAGAAGGATGCCGAAAGCCACGCCCACCGCGATCGCGATGAATCCGAGCAACACTTGATCTTCCACCGCGTGCCAGTGTAGCCGCGCCCGTAAGGATTGCGTGAGGACCGCACATGCCACCGTAGGGATTCCGTGAGGATCGCGTGAGGATGCCATCAGGAGGCGTAGTGTCGCCCGACGTGCCAGACGAAATCAGGGAGGCCGCGGACGCACCGCCGCGCGCCAAGCGCATCCTCATCGGAGAACCGCTGACGAGTCAGCAGGTCGACGACCAGCTGCTCCCGAAGCGCATGGCTCTGCCGATCTTCGCATCCGATGCCCTCAGCTCGGTGGCCTACGCCCCGCAGGAGCTGGTGATGATCCTGCTGATCGGCGGGCTCACCTTCCTGTCGTTCACGCCACTCGTCGCGATCGCCGTCGTCGTGCTGCTTGTCGTGGTCGTGCTCAGCTACCGCCAGCTCATCAAGGCGTACCCGTCGGGCGGTGGCGACTACGAGGTCGCGTCGAAGAACCTCGGCGAGATCCCCGGCGTGATCGTGGCCGCGGCACTCCTGGTCGACTACGTGCTGACCGTGGCCGTGTCGGTCGCCTCCGGTGTCGACAACATCATCTCGGCCGTGCCGGGGCTCGACCCCTTCCGCATCGAGCTCGCCGTCGGCTTCGTGGTGCTCATCATCGTCGTGAATCTGCGCGGGGTGCGCGAGGCCTCCTTGGTCTTCGCGATCCCGACGTACGTGTTCATCGGCTCGGTCGGCATCATGATCGTGACCGGCCTGATCCGCACCTTCCTCGGCGACGCCCCCGTCGCCTCGAGCGCCGAGTTCTCGGTGCAGGCGGAGAGCCTCGGGCAGGCGGCCGTGATCCTGCTGATCCTGCGCGCGTTCTCGAGCGGATGCTCCGCCCTCACCGGCGTCGAGGCCGTGTCGAACGGGGTCCCCGCGTTCCGCGCCCCGAAGGTGCGCAACGCCCAGTCGACCCTCGTGCTGATGGGCTCGATCGCCATCTGCCTCTTCGCAGGGCTCACCGCCCTCGCCCTCATCACCGGCGTGCACTACGCCGAGAACCCCTGCGACCTGGTCGGGTTCGACTGCACGAATCCGCAGCCCTCACTGATGGCCCAGATCGCCGCAGCGACCTTCGGCGGCGGCAGCATCGCGTTCTTCATCGTGCAGGCGGCGACCGCGTGCGTGCTCCTGCTCGCCGCGAACACCGCGTTCAACGGCTTCCCGCTGCTGGGCGCCGTGCTCGCCCGCGACGGCTACGCTCCGAAGTCGCTCAACACCCGCGGCGACCGCCTCGTGTTCTCGAACGGCATGATCCTGCTGGGCATCGCGGCGATCGCGGTGCTCGTGATCTTCCAGGCGAAGCTGACCACGCTGATCCAGCTGTACATCATCGGTGTGTTCGTCTCGTTCTCGCTCGGACAGATCGGCATGGTGCGGCACTGGCGACGCGTGCTGCGCGGACCGGTCGAGGACACGAAGGACTCGGGGGTCGACGGCGCCTCAGCATCGGATCGCCGCTCGGCGAAGGTCGGCCTGATCATCAACTCGGCCGGCGCTGTGATGACCGTGCTCGTGCTGGTCATCGTGACGATCACCAAGTTCACGCACGGCGCGTATCTGGTGTTCTTCGCGATCCCGATCCTCGCCTTCCTGATGTTGGGCGTGAAGCGGTACTACCGCGACGTCGAGCACGAGATCGCGATCGACGACACCACCCGGTTCGGTGCGACGGGCGACCTCGCCATCGTTCTCGTCAACCGCCTGCAGAAGCCGGTCGTGAAGGCCATCGACTACGCGATCGCGGCCAAGCACGGCAAGACCCTGGCGGTGCACGTGGCGGTGGCCTCCGACGATGCGGCACAGCTGCAGAAGGACTGGGCCGACCACCTCGTGCCGATCCCGCTCGTGATCGTCGAATCCCCGTACCGCTCGTTCGCGCAACCGGTCACCCAGTTCATCAAGCAGTACCGTGAGAAGCACGGCTCGTCCGTCGTCACCGTGTACCTGCCGCAGTACATCGTGGGCCACTGGTGGGAGTCGTTCCTGCACAACCGTCGCGCCCGCCGTCTCGCCAACCAGCTGATGCTCGTGCATGGGGTGTCGATCACCCTCGTGCCGTGGCTGCTCGACTCTTCGGAGCTCATCTACGGCCGTCGCTCACGCCCGCTGCCCGGGCAGGAGCGCGCCGGTCGCCCTGTGGTCGTGAACGGCCGACGCGCGCATCGTCCTGCCGGTCCGCCGCAGGACGGCGCCCCCGAGGCCTGAGTCCGCGTCGTCCCCCGCCCCTTCCGGATCTCGCGTTCGAATCTCCGTGAACCCGATGGTCGTTATCGCGCAATACAGAGTGTGAGCATCCACGACGAATCGATCTTCCGCCCCGCCCCCGACCCGGCGTCCGTCTCGCTGCCGCCGACCGTCCAGGTCGATCTCACCTGGCTGTGGACCGACCTCGGAGCGAAGCCCGACCGGCATTGAGCGAGGCGGTCATCGCTGGATCTCGAGGGTGAGGAAGTTCTCGACGATGGGCCCTGCGACCACGATGTAGATCAACGCGAGGAAGATCGCGTATGTCGCGGTGAAGCCGATCGCTGCGCCTCGCGTCGTGCGGGTGAGGAAGTGCTCCCCGATGCGTCTCAGCAGTGCACCCGGGTGCCGGATGTCCCAACTGTTCACGCGGATGTAGCGCCCCAGGTACATGCCGAACGCGATCGCCACCAGGACGCCCCCGACGGCGACGAGCGATGGCCATCTCATGAAGGCACCGGCCTGATCTCCGAAGAGCTGCAGGGCGAAGATCATGTGCGCGAGGAACACGTTGACCACGGTGTTGATGACCCCCGACATCGCGAGCGAGATGACGAGAATGATGTCATACCACAGCGGCACGGGGTCGTCGGCCTTGCGATGAGACTGGTTGAGCTCTGTGATCAGGTAGCTGGCGTTGGGCAGCATGAGCAGCCACGCCACACCTCCCACGACCAGTGCTGCCCCGGTGAGCGGTGGAGCCACCACGATAAGCGCGACAGAGACCGCCATCACCACCGCGAGGATCAGCACGGGGACGATCGACAAGAAGATGTTCCAGAGCATCGGCCGGTACAGCCGGGTGCCGTAGACCCGCGCCCTGAGCAGCACGAGCACCGTCGCGTAGATGTTCAACCCCAGAGAACCCACGAAGAGAATGACCATTCGACGGAGCGTACCCAAAAAAGCCCTTATCGTCCGAGTTCGGATAGTATGAATCCATACAATCCGCGGATGAAGAGAGCGATGGTGTGATGAAGGTCGAGATGTGGGCAGATGTCGTCTGCTCGTGGTGCGGTATCGCCAACGAGCGGATCAACGCGGCGATCGAGCAGTTCGAGCACGGTCGCGATACCGAGCTCCAGCACCGGTCGTTCCGGCTTCTCCCCGAGCTGCCCGAGGGCACCGGGTGGGAGTTCACCGAGTACATGTCGACGCAACGAGGCGCGACGGAACAAGAGGCGACGGAGATGGCCCGCCGCATCGAGGACATCGCCCACGCCGACGGCATCAAGGCCTACCACGTGGCCGGCAACACCATCGGCAACACGACGCTCGCGCATGAGTTCCTGGCATGGGCGACGTCGAAGGGAAAGCACCGAGAGGCATGGGACCTCGTCTTGCGCGAGAAGTTCGGCAGCAGGGTGGAGATCTGGACGAGCGAGGAGCTCGCGACATTCGCTGAACCCCTGGGTCTCGATGCGCAGGAAGCCCGGGCGGCGCTGGATGAGCGTCGGTTCCGCAGCAGCGTCGAAGCCGATCATGCGGAACTGACCGCGCTCGGCTCCGGGGGCGTTCCGTTCGTGGTGATCGACCGCACCTACGCACTCTCCGGCGCGAAACCCGTGAGCACGATCGTCGCGGCCCTCGAACAGGCATGGAACGAAAGGGCATCCGCATGAGCGCATCGCAGAGACCACTCCTGCGGCCTTTCGACGGTGAAGACCAATCCGGCGGCGAGGAGATGTGCACCCCGCAGGGTTGTGTGCTTCCCGTGGTCGGAACCGGGTCGCACACCTCAGAGCCGCGCCTCACCGAGTCCGCCGCCCGAGAGGAGGCCTAGATGCTGATGGTCACAGGTGCCACCGGCCAGCTCGGGCGGGGCGTCGTCTCACACCTGCGCCGATCGAACCTCGAGGGGAACTTCACGATCCTGGCGCGCGATGCCGCGAAGGCTGCACGGTTCGTCGACGTGCCCGTTCGGCTGGCCGACTTCGACGACCCCGCCTCGCTCCCTCCCGCCTTCGCTGGCGTCAGCACTCTCCTGCTCATCTCGACGATGTCGATGAATCGAGCGCACCAGCAACGCCAGGTGGTCGATGCGGCCGTCGCGGCAGGCGTCGAGCACATCGTCTACACCGGCCTCGCCATCCGCGACATCGCGTCTTCCGGAGTGCGGGACATCATGAGCAGTCACTTCGAGACCGAAGATCACATCACGGCGAGCGGGGTGGGGTACACCTTCCTGCGCAACACCATGTATGCCGAGGCGATCCGGGATATCGTCAGCCCGGCTCTGCGAGACGGTTCGTTCTCGTTGCCCGGCGGGGCGGGACGCGTGCCGTACGTGCTGCGTGCCGAGCTGGCTGAGGCGGCCGCGAACGTCCTCATCGACGGCGGCCACGAGAACAGGACCTACACTCTCACCGCCGACCGCTCCTGGTCGTACGCCGAGGTGGCATCGGCCCTCTCAGAACTCGTGAGCAGCCCTGTCGAGTATCGCGACGTCTCCGCGGACGAGTTCACCTCGATGCTCGCGGGAACCGGCATGCCCGAGTTCGCGAGACACCTCACCGCAGGGACGGTGGCCGATATCAAGGACGGCCAGTACGAGGTCGTGTCATCGGACCTGACCGCACTGCTCGGGCGCCGCCCTCGCGGGCTCCCGGCGATGCTGTCCGAGTTGTACCAGGGTGCTCTCGCCGAGAGCGGCGTCTGAGAAGCGCGGGAGAAGCGCACCAGAAGGGCCGAGCCTCTGACGTGGTCAGCAGCTCGGCCCTTCTCCTGTGAGCAGGTGTCACACCCGAACGACCATCTTCCCGGTGTTCTCTCCGCGCATCATCGCCAGGAATGCATCGAACATCCCGTCGAAGCCCTCTCGAATCGTCTCGCGGTGCCGAAGCGTGCCCTCGGCGATCCACCCCGAGGCCTCCGTCAGGAAGCGCTCGCGCAGATCCATCTCCTCCGACACCATGAACGCGAGAATCCGCGAACGCGTGATGGAGAGGTGCCAGAGGTTTCGAGGCCCGACCACGGCTTCGTCGTTGTACTGCGAGAGCATGCCGGCGAGCACGAAACGCGCATGCACGCGCAACGCCCCGATCCCGGCTTCCATCGCCTCGCCTCCGACGTTGTCGAACACGACATCCACCCCGTCGGGCGCCAGCTCGGCGAGCTGATCCGCGATCGGCGCGGTCTTGTAGTTGAAGGCGGCGTCGAAACCGAAGACCTCGACGAGCTCTCGCACCTTCTCATCGCTGCCGGCGCTTCCGATCACGCGCTCTGCACCGCGGAGCTTCGCGATCTGGCCTGCGACGCTGCCCACCGCGCCGGCTGCTCCCGACACGTAGACGGTCTCGCCGCCCGAGATCTCGGCGAACCGTTCGATCCCCACGTAGGCGGTCAGCCCCGGAATTCCGAGAACCCCCAGGTATGCGGGCAGAGGCGCTGCGTCCGGGTCCACGGGGAATGCCGTGTCGGCATCGAGCACGGCATGCTCGCGCCATCCGAGAACATGGAAGACGTGGTCTCCCACGGCGAAGTCGTCCGATCGCGATGCGAGCACTCTGCCGATGGCAGGTCCGTCCATCGGCGCGCCCACGTCGAACGGAGGCATGTACGACTTCTTGTCGCTCATGCGTCCGCGCATGTAAGGGTCCACCGACAGGTATTCGTTCTCTACGAGGATCTGCCCGTCCTGGAGGTCGGGGAGCGCGAGGACCTGAAGGGCGACGTCGTCCGTCGTGGGTCGCCCCTCCGGGCGACTCACCAGGGACCACGCCCTGGTCGAGGTGGGCAGGGGTTCGGCAGCGTTGTTACTCATGGCTTCTTCCGTCACGGATGTCTGGATCATCATCAGAGGAGAGGTGGTGGACCGAAGCCCACCACCGAGATCATCTATTCCGTGATGACGTTGTAGTCGCTCTCCGGAGCGGAGGTCGCGTACTCCTCCATGCGGGCGATCAGACCGTCGCGGAAGGTGTAGACCTGCACCCACTTCTGGGTGAAGTCGCCCTCGGCGTTGCTCATCGTGAACTTCTCGCGGCCGAACACGGCGACGACATCGCCCTCCTGCACCATGCTGAGCACTTCGAACTGCTCGACGGACATGGTCGTGAAGTTGATCTCGAAGAACTTGGTGACCGCGGCCTTGCCCTCGAAACGCATCGACGGCAGCTTCTGGGTGCCGTGGTGGATCCAGACCGAGTCATCGGTGACGGTCGCTGCCGCGGCGTGCGCGTCCTGCGCACCGAAGGCTGCGAACATGCGATCCAGTACGGACTTCTCTGGGGTGCTCATGATGAATTCCTTCCTGGACGACGACTGTCGGATCCCGACCGCCGCCCATTAATTGAACGATACGAGATGATCTTATCTCGGATAATCTGCGGGGGCTCGGCCCGGGGAGGACGGGAAGTGGGCCTGGATTCAGGCGATGCCTCTCTCGTGCGCGCGCAACGGAGCGCGGAAGGGTCCGCGGAATGCACTCACCGTCGCGGCGCCCGAAGGGATCCGTGGTCACGTCGGCAGGACCCCTCCGGCCCCCACACCGGAGGAGCCCTGCCACGTCGGCAGGGTTTCTCCGGCCCCCACACGGGAGGAACCCTGCGGCCCGACGCAGGATGAAACTTTGCACGGACCAAGATCATCTTATAACAGATAATCCTGAGAGGTCTGATATGCCTGAGTACAATGAGGACGTGCTCCCCGACATCGATCTCTCCACACCCTCGATCGCGCCGTGCGCGACCATCGAGGGTCCGGAGGGCGCGGCGCTCGTCTGGATGTTGCGTCAGTCCGAACGCGCCCTGACGGCGACGTTCGATGAAGCCTGTCGCTCGGTCGGGCTTCGAGATGTGCGCGACACCCTCGTCCTCTCCGTCGCAGGAGACGGAGCAGGACACACCCAGACGGAGATCGCTCAGATCGTCGGTCTGGACAAGACCACCCTCGGCGGCATCATCGACCGCCTCGAGAACGACGGCCTCCTCGTGCGCACCGCGCACCCTTCGAACCGCAAGGTGCGCATCCCCACCACCACGCCGGCCGGAGCCGAGGTCCTGGCCGAGGCGAATCAGCTCGGACAGGAAGCGGTGGAGACTCTCATGTCGAGCTTCAGCGCCCCGGAGATCGCGGACCTCCGCTCCTTCCTCTGGCGCATCTCGTCCTCGCCGACCCCGTAACCAGGCCCGCTCGAACTCCGCCGCGTCGCTAGCCCGAGACCAGCATCAGCACGAGCACGGCGGCGAGCACGGTCGGCACCGCGGCCACCACGCCCCACAGCATGAAGCGGCTCCATCGGATCGTCACGCCCAGCGCCACGACCCGGTGGTGCCAGAGCAGGGTGGCCAGCGAGGCCCAGGGCGTGATGAGCGGGCCGAGGTTCACCCCGATCAGCAACGCCATCAGGGCGACGGGATCGCCTGCTGCGGGCTCGAGCACGAGATAAGCCGGAAGATTGTTGATCGCGTTGGCGCTCACGGCCCCGAGCGCGGCGAGCCGGAACAGGTCGCCGGCAGAATCGCCGTTCGCGGTCGGCGAGGTCAGGAAGTCGAGGAGCCCCTGCGCGTGCGCGGCCTCCACGAGCACGAACAGTGATGCGGCGAGCGCGAGCGCCTGCCACGGGACCAGCGAGAGCCGCAGGGCACGCCGCCTCCGTACCGCGAACAGGCCGATCAGCGCGAGGGCGGCGACCGTGGCCGGGATCCAGACGTCATGGGTGAGGGCGAGCAGTGGCATCAGCACGAGGAGGATGCCGGTGGCGCTCCAGAACAGCGTCGGATCGGCGGGTCTGCGCGGCACCGGCGTCTCGTACGCACCGAAGACGGTACGCCGATGCATGATCGTGAGGATCGCGACGGGAACGAGGATGCCGACCAGCGTGGGCGCCCAGCTGAGAGCGATGAACGCCCCCGGCCCGTCGCCGATCGCGGGGGCGGCGAGCAGGTTGGTGAGGTTCGACACCGGGAGTGCGAGGGATGCCGTGTTGGCGAGCCAGACGGTCGCCAACGCGAACGGGAGGGGTGAGACGCCGATGCTCTGCGCCAGGACGACCACGACCGGGGTGACGATCACCGCGGTCGTGTCGAGCGACAGGAACACCGTGCTCACCACGGCGAGCGCGACCACCAGCGCCCACAGAGCCAGCACCCGCCCCCGGCCCCAGCGGGCGAGCCGCTGCGAGACCACGTCGAAGACCGCCGCGTCGCGGGCGAGCTCGGCGACGATCGTGATGGCGACGACGAACCCCAGCACTGGGGCTATCCGTGCGCCGAGAGCCCCGGCATCGGCGCGCGGCAGGAGCCCGCTGACCACGCAGACGAGCGCGATGACGACCAGTCCGGCGACGACCCACGTCCCGGCCCCGATCCTCATCCTTCTGATTCCCACCCCGTGAGCATAGGGCTCGATCGTGAGCAACCCGCATGCATCCGCTCGGAGGGCGTAGGGGAAGCGTGAGGATCGCCGTGACGGGAGCCGTGCGGGAGTTGTATCGGATCCGTGCTCGACATCATCTACATCGCGCTGACTCTTGCGCTGTTCGCCCTCGTGTCCCTGGTGGCCAAGGGGGTGGAGCGGCTGTGATCGTCTTCGAGATCCTCGCCGCCGCCCTCGCGGTCGCCGCCGTCGTCTACCTCGTGGTCGCGCTCGTCGCGCCGGAGAGGTTCTGATGGACGCGTCGATCTGGTTCGGCATCCTGCAGCTCACGGCCGTCGTGGTCGTGCTCGTGCTCCTCTACCGCCCTCTCGGCGACTACATCGCCCATGTCTTCACCTCGGCGCGTGACCTGCGGGTCGAGCGCGGCGTGTACCGACTCATCGGCGTCGACTCCTCATCCGAGCAGACCTGGCGTGCCTACGCCCGCGGCGTGCTCGCGTTCTCGGTGGTCGGCGTCCTCCTCGTCTACGGCCTGCAGAGGCTGCAGGCGTTCCTACCGCAGTCCCTCGGACTCCCGGCGGTGCCGGAGGGCCTGTCGTTCAACACCGCCGCCTCGTTCGTGGCGAACACCAACTGGCAGTCCTACTCCCCCGAGCAGACCGTGGGCTACACCGTGCAGCTCGCAGGCCTCACGGTGCAGAACTTCGTCTCGGCAGCAGTCGGCCTCACGATCGCGATCGCGCTGATCCGCGGTCTCGCCCGTCGCGGTTCGACCACCATCGGCAACTTCTGGGTCGACCTGATCCGCGGCCTCGGGCGCATCCTGCTGCCGATCGCCCTGATCGGCGCGGTGGCGCTGCTCGCCGGCGGCGTGATCCAGAACTTCGCCGGCTTCACCGACATCACCACCGTCTCCGGTGGCACCCAGACCATCCCCGGCGGTCCGGTCGCCTCGCAGGAGGCGATCAAGCTCCTGGGCACGAACGGCGGCGGCTTCTTCAACGCCAACTCCGCGCATCCCTTCGAGAACCCGACCGGCTTCACGAACCTGCTGCAGGTGCTCCTGATCCTCGTGATCCCGTTCTCCCTGCCCCGCACCTTCGGGCGCATGGTCGGCGACCACCGCCAGGGCTACGCGATCGCCGCCGTGATGGGCACGATCTTCCTGGTGTCGACCTTCACGCTCTCGGCTCTCGAACTCGCCGGCCGCGGCACCGCACCCGAACTCGCCGGAGCGGCGATGGAGGGCAAGGAGGTGCGCTTCGGCATCCTGGGCTCGACGCTGTTCGGAAGCGCCAGCACCCTCACATCGACGGGTGCGGTCAACTCGATGCACGATTCGTACACAGCGCTCGGCGGGATGATGCCGATGCTGAACATGATGCTCGGCGAGGTCGCCCCCGGCGGCGTCGGCTCGGGCCTGTACGGCATGCTCGTGCTCGCGATCATCGCGGTGTTCGTCGGCGGACTGCTCGTCGGCCGCACCCCGGAGTACCTCGGCAAGCGGATCGGTCCGCGGGAGATCAAGCTCGCGAGCCTGTACATCCTGGTGACCCCGACACTCGTGCTGGTCGGCACCGCGCTGAGCTTCGCCGTTCCCGGCATCCGCGAAGACGTGGAGTCCACGAGCATCCTGAACCCGGGCGTGCACGGCATGAGCGAGGTGCTCTACGCGTTCACCTCGGCGTCGAACAACAACGGCTCCGCGTTCGCCGGACTCACCGCGAACACCCCGTGGTTCAACACCGCGCTCGGTATCGCGATGCTGCTCGGACGCTTCCTGCCGATCGTGCTCGTGCTGGCCCTGGCCGGCTCGTTCGCCGCACAGGAGCGCATCCCTGCCACATCCGGCACCCTGCCCACGCACCGACCGCAGTTCGTCGGCCTGCTCCTCGCCGTGACCATCATCGTCACCGCGCTCACCTACTTCCCCGTGCTCGCACTGGGACCCCTCGCTGAAGGACTCGTCTGACCATGACCCTCATCACCACTCCCTCCGAACAGCAGGATGCCCCGGCATCCACCCCCGCAGAACCGCCACGCTCCTTCGGCTGGTCGCAGCTCGTGCAGGCCCTTCCCGGAGCGCTGCGCAAGCTCAACCCGGCAGCCCTGGTCCGAAACCCTGTCATGCTCCTGGTCTGGGTCGGCGCCGCCTTCACCACGGTGCTCGCGATCGCCGAGCCGTTCCTGGGCGGCCCGGCCGACTCGGGCGGCACCCCGGTTCCGGCGCCCTTCACCTGGGGCATCGCGATCTGGCTGTGGCTCACCGTGCTGTTCGCGAACGTCGCCGAATCCGTCGCCGAGGGCCGCGGAAAGGCCCAGGCCGCGAGCCTGCGCAAGACCCGCACCAGCACGATGGCCCGTCGGGTGGTCGGCTACGACAAGGCCGCAGACGCCGCGGCCGAGCGCACCGCCACCGCCCAGGTCTCGTCCGCCGAGCTGCAGCGCGACGACATCGTGATCGTCACGGCGGGCGAGCTGATCCCCGGAGACGGCGACATCGTCGCGGGTATCGCCACGGTCGACGAATCCGCCATCACGGGCGAGAGCGCCCCGGTGATCCGCGAATCCGGCGGCGACCGCAGCGCCGTGACCGGCGGCACCCGCGTGCTGTCCGACCGCATCGTGGTGCGCATCACCTCGAAGCCGGGCGAGACCTTCGTCGACCGCATGATCGCGCTCGTCGAGGGCGCGAGTCGTCAGCGCACCCCCAACGAGATCGCCCTGAACATCCTGCTCGCGAGCCTGTCGATCATCTTCGTGGTCGTGGTGCTGGCCCTGAACCCGATCGCCTCGTACGCTGCATCCCCCGTCAGCATCCCGGTGCTCATCGCCCTGCTCGTCTGCCTGATCCCGACCACCATCGGGGCGCTGCTGTCGGCGATCGGCATCGCGGGCATGGACCGCCTGGTGCAGCGCAACGTGCTCGCGATGTCGGGACGCGCGGTCGAAGCGGCAGGAGATGTCACCACGCTGCTGCTCGACAAGACCGGAACCATCACCTACGGCAACCGTCGTGCGCACGAGGTGCTGCCCCTTCCCGGCACCGATGCGGACGAGCTCCTCCGCGTCGCGGCCCTGTCCTCCCTCGCGGACCCGACCCCCGAAGGCGCCTCGATCGTCGAGCTCGCCGCGGGACAGGGCATCCAGGTGACAGCACCGGATGATGCGGTGGTCATCCCCTTCACGGCGCAGACGCGCATGTCGGGCCTCGACCTCAGCGACGGCACGCAGATCCGCAAGGGTGCCGGCTCGGCGGTGCGGGCCTGGCTCGGACTCGACGGCGACGACGTCGAGCTCACGAAGCGCACGGACTCGGTGGCCGAGAGCGGCGGCACCCCGCTCGTGGTCGCGGTGACGACACCCGGTGCCCCCGGCCGCGTGCTCGGGGTCGTGCACCTCAAGGACATCGTCAAGGACGGCCTGCGCGAGCGCTTCGAGGAGCTGCGCGCGATGGGCATCCGCACGGTCATGATCACGGGTGACAACCCGCTCACGGCGAAGGCGATCGCCGCCGAGGCCGGTGTCGACGACTTCCTCGCCGAGGCGACTCCCGAGGACAAGCTCGAGCTGATCCGCCACGAGCAGCAGGGCGGTCGGCTGGTCGCGATGACCGGCGACGGCACCAACGATGCCCCCGCTCTCGCGCAGGCCGACGTCGGTGTGGCGATGAACACCGGCACGTCGGCGGCGAAGGAGGCCGGCAACATGGTCGACCTCGACTCCGATCCGACCAAGCTGATCGACATCGTGCGCATCGGCAAGCAGCTGCTCATCACCCGAGGAGCTCTCACCACGTTCTCGCTCGCGAACGACATCGCGAAGTACTTCGCGATCATCCCCGCGATGTTCATGGGGGTCTTCCCCGGACTGGCGGCGCTCAACATCATGCAGCTGCATTCGCCGGCTTCCGCGGTGACCAGCGCGATCATCTTCAACGCGATCGTGATCGTCTTCCTGATCCCGCTCGCCCTGCGCGGAGTGAAGTACCGGCCGGCGAGCGCCTCGCAGATCCTGCAGCGCAACCTGCTGATCTACGGCCTCGGCGGCGTGATCGCCCCGTTCATCGGCATCAAGCTCATCGACCTCGTGATCAGCCTCATCCCGGGCTTCTGACCCGGCTCTGAAAAGGAATCCAGACATGTCCTCCACACGCACCGCGGCCCGCACCACCGGTGTCGCCGTCCGCGCGATGCTCGTCCTCACCCTCGTGCTCGGCGTCGGCTACACGCTGCTGGTCACCGGCATCGGCCAGCTGCTGCTCCCCTGGCAGGCGAACGGCTCCCCCCTCCCCGATGAGCGGGGCAGCTCGCTGATCGGCCAGTCCTTCACGGATGCCGACGGCGAAGCGCTCCCGCAGTACTTCCAGTCGCGTCCGTCCGCCGCGGGCGACGGCTACGACGGCGCCGGCTCCAGCGGCAGCAACCTCGGCCCGGAGAACGCCGACCTGGTGGCCTCGATCGAGGAGCGCAAGGCTGCGATCGCGGAGCGCGAGGGCGTCGACCCGTCGCAGGTACCGGCCGATGCGGTCACCGCCTCGGCCTCGGGCCTGGACCCGCACATCAGCGTGGCGTACGCGCTGCTCCAGGTGCCGCGCGTGGCCGAGGCCCGCGGACTGTCCGCACAGGAGGTGCGCGACATCGTGGAGTCTAGGATTCAAGGGCGGGATCTGGGATTCCTCGGCGCGGAACGCATCAACGTCGCCGAGCTCAATCTCGCGCTCGATGAACGGGAGGGCGAATGACCGCAGCGCCGCTTCGTCGATCTCACGGCCACTCACGCCGGGGGCGGCTCCGAGTACTCCTCGGAGCCGCCCCCGGCGTGGGCAAGACCTACGAGATGCTCGCCGAGGGGCGTCGCATGCTCGACGAGGGTCACGACGTCGTGATCGCGATCGTGGAGACGCACGAGCGCGCCGCCACGCAGGCGCAGACCGCCGGGCTCCCCGAGGTGCCGCGGCGGGTCGATCTGCACCGGGGCATCGCCCTGACCGAGCTCGATGTCGACGCCGTGCTGGAGCGGGCGCCCGAGATCGCCCTCGTGGACGAGCTGGCTCACACCAACGCCCCCGGATCGCGCAACGCGAAGCGCTGGCAGGACGTCGACGAGCTGCTGGACGCGGGCATCGACGTGATGACCACCGTCAACGTGCAGCACATCGAGTCGCTGAACGCCGTGGTCGAGAAGATCACCGGCATCGCGCAGCAGGAGACCATCCCGGACGCCGTGGTCCGCGCCGCCGACGAGATCGAGGTCGTCGACCTCGCCCCGCAGACCCTGCGCGATCGGCTCTCCGCCGGGTTCGTCTACCCGGCCGAGCGGATCGACGCCGCCCTGTCGAACTACTTCCGCCTCGGCAACCTCACCGCGCTGCGCGAGCTCGCCCTGCTCTGGCTCGCCGATGAGGTCGACAGCGCCCTGCGCAGCTACCGCGCCGAGCAGGGCATCGAGGGCACCTGGCAGGCCAGAGAACGCGTGGTCGTCGCCCTGACCGGCGGCCCCGAGGGCGAGACGCTGCTGCGCCGCGGCGCCAGGATCGCCGCGCGCTCCGCCGGCGGCGAGCTGCTCGCCGTGCACATCTCGGCACAGGACGGCCTGCGCGACGAGACTCCTGGCGCCCTCGCCGCGCAGCGCACGCTCGTGGAGTCGCTCGGCGGCACCTACCACCAGGTCGTCGGCGACGACATCCCGGCCACACTGGTCGAGTTCGCGCAGGGCGCCGATGCCACGCAACTCGTGATCGGCGTCAGCAGGCGCAGTCGGCTCACCGCCGCACTGACCGGCCCCGGCATCGGCTCGGAGGTCATCCGCCGCTCCGGCGACATCGACGTGCACATCGTCACCCACGCCGCGGCGGGTGGGCGGATGGTGCTCCCGCGCATCACCGGCGGCGCCCTGGGCTGGCGGCGGCAGCTGCTCGGCTTCGGCGTCGCCCTCCTCTTCGGGCCGATCCTCTCGTGGATCATGTTCACGTTCCGCAGCCCCGAGTCGATCACCGCCGAGGTTCTCGCGTATCAGCTGCTCGTCGTGGTCGTGGCCCTGATCGGCGGCATCCGCCCCGCGGTGTTCGCGGCGGTGCTCTCGGGCGTCACGCTCGACTTCCTCTTCGTCGCTCCGCTCTTCACGATCACGATCGCCCATCCGCTGCACGCGCTCGCCCTCTCGCTCTACGTCGTCATCGCGATCCTGGTCAGCATCATCGTCGACCAGGCCGCGCGTCGCGCCCGCACCGCCCAGCGCGCCGCGGCCGAAGCCGAACTGCTCGCCGCGGTCGCCGGCAACGTGCTCCGCGGTGACAACGCCGTGCTGGCGCTGGTCAGCCGCACCCGGGAGGCGTTCGGCCTCAGCGGCGTGCGCCTGCTCGCACCCGACGGCGAGGTGCTCGCCAGCGACGGCGAACCCCTGGCCGACGGGCGTGCCACGACCATCCCGGTCGGTGTCGTCCCCGGCGGCGGACCCCGCGCGGTGCTGGAGCTGAACGGTGAGCCCCTCGCCGGACCCGAGCGTCGTCTGCTGGACGCGATCGTCGCCCAGTTGTCGGCCGCGATCGAGCACACCGACCTTCGTGCGACTGCGAGCGAGGCCGAGGCGCTGGCCGAGACCGATCAGGTGCGCAGCGCCCTGCTGTCGGCCGTCAGCCACGATCTCCGGCGCCCGCTCGCCTCGGCGGTCGCGGCCATCGGCGGCCTTCGCGGCTCCCACGGCCTGTCGGCATCCGATCGCGGGGAGCTGCTCGCCACCGCCGACGAGAGTCTGGCGACGCTGTCGACGCTGGTGACCGATCTGCTCGACGTGAGCCGCGTGCAGGCGGGCGTGCTCGCCGTGTCCTCGTCTCGGATGGATGCCGCCGGCTGCGTGCTCGCGGCCGTGGACGAACTGGGCCTCGGTCCGTCGGACGTCGAACTGGCTCTCGACCCCGACCTGCCCCCGCTGCACGCCGACCCGGTGCTGCTCCTGCGCGTGCTGGTCAACGTGATCGCCAATGCGCACCGGCACTCCCCGGATGACACCCGGGTCATCGTGTCTACGAGCGCCCTCGGTGATCGGGCCGAGATCCGCATCATCGACCGCGGAGAAGGCGTCTCGCCTGAGCGGCGCGACCGCATCTTCCAGCCGTTCCAGCGATTCGGCGACACCGACAACACGACAGGACTCGGGCTCGGACTCGCCCTGTCGCGCGGGTTCACCGAGGGGATGGGCGGTACCCTGACACCCGAGGACACTCCTGGTGGAGGCCTCACCATGGTCATTTCCCTGCCGCTGGCTGCAGGACCCCGCGACACGGAGGGCACGGAGTGAAGCTCCTCATCGCCGACGACGACCCGCAGATGGTTCGAGCCCTGAGGATCACCCTGGCCGCGCACGGATACGAGGTGGTGGTGGCCCCCGACGGCGCCGCCGCGATCGCCGCCGCCGCGCAGACCCACCCCGACCTCATCATGCTCGACCTGGGCATGCCCCGGCTCGACGGCATCGAGGTGATCCAGGCGCTGCGCGGGTGGACCAACGTGCCGATCATCGTGGTGTCCGGCCGCACGGGCTCGGCCGACAAGGTGGAGGCGCTCGACGCCGGAGCCGACGACTTCGTGACCAAGCCGTTCCAGGTCGACGAGCTGCTCGCACGTCTGCGCGCGCTCTCCCGTCGCTCGATCCCGGCCAGTGGCGAATCGACCGTGGCATTCGGCGACGTGGTGGTCGACCTCGCGACCAAGACCGTGACCCGCGGCGGCGCGCGCGTGCACCTGACCCCGACCGAGTGGCGGATGCTCGAGCACCTGTCCCGGCATCCGGGGGCTCTGGTCACCCGCCAGGATCTGTTGAAGGAGATCTGGGGCAGCGAGCAGGTCTCCGACTCGGGCTACCTGCGCCTGTACATGTCGCAGCTGCGCAAGAAGCTCGAACAGGCGCCCGGTGCTCCCGTGCACCTGCTCACCGAAGCCGGGATGGGCTACCGACTGGTGCTCTGAGCCGCGGAACTCCTCCGACGGATCGCGGCGACAACGGCGACGAGCACCAGCACGACGGCCACGACGATCGCAGCGACGGCGGTCGGGGTGCTCGCAGGCTCTCCCGTGAGCCTGCCCACGGCGAGCCAGGACAGACCCCAGGCCGTCGCGAGGGCCGGAGCGATGCGTCCGGTGATCCATGCCGCGGCTGCGCCGATCACCAGGACAACGGCCAGCACGGCGATCGCCCAGGCATCCGCCGCCTGCGCCCAGCTCTCGGGAGCGATCTGCGTGAGCCAGGCAGCCGTGTTCGCGACGGTCGCGATCGTGACCCAGCCGAAGTGCAGACCGTTCGCGCCGTCGGTGAGGATGCGATCGGCGAGGTTGCGTGCCGGGAAGCGTCCGAGCACCACGATCACCCGGGCGAGCACGGCCAGCAGCAGCGCGATCACGATGACCGTGAGCCACAGCGTGAGGTACTGCGCCGTCACCAGCCACAAGCCGTTCAGCACCATCGATGCGGCGATCCATCCGCCCACGGCCTGCTGGCGAGGATCCTGCCGCTGCGCCGGGAACGCCTGCCACACCGTGTAGGCGATCAAGCCGAGGTAGATGAGCGACCAGATCGAGAAGGCCGGTCCCGCCGGGGCGAGATACGACCCCTGCGCCGAGAGCGCGCCGTCCTGCAGGTCGTCGACGGATGTTCCACCGAAAGCTCCCGCCCCGATGGTGGCCGCGATCAGCATGAACGTCGCCGCGGAGATGATCAGCGTCTGGCGACCGATGCCCTTCGTGCGTGATTCCATGCGTCGAACGATACGGGGACCGCGAGCGGAGCGCATCGGGGTTGACACCCGATCCCCGTTTCGCTAACCAGGTGAGGCAAATGCGCCTCTCGGATCAGGAGCGAGCGAACGCCGCGTCGATCAGGACTTCGGCGGCACCCCGAGCCTGCACGGCGACGGCCGGATCGGCGGAGATCGCGGCCGTGCTCTGCGCACCCTCGGCGAGGATCGACAGCTGTGGGGCGAGCGCCGCGGGAGCGCCCGTCTCGGCGACCAGGTCTGCCATGTACTGCTGGAACGACGCCTTGTGTGCGCGCACGATCTCGGCGACCTCGGGATTCGTGCCGCCGAGCTCGCCGAATGCGTTGATGAAGGCGCAGCCGCGGAAGTCGTCGGCGCAGAACCAGTTCTCGAGGTATCCGTAGACGGCGAGCAGCCGCGCACGAGGATCGTCACCGGCCCCCGCCACCGCCTCCGACAGCCCCGACTCCCACTGGGCGTGCTTGCGCTCGAGGACCGCCGCGACGATGTCGGTCTTCGCGGGGAAGAGCGAGTAGAGGCGACGCAACGAGACCCCGGCGAACTGACGCAGCTCGTCCATGCCCACGGCCGCGTACCCCTTGCGGTAGTAGAGCTCTTCGGCGGCGGTGAGGATGCGCTCGCGGGCCTCGTCTTCGGTCATGACCAGAAGTCTACTTGACACGAGAACGAACGTTCTCTACATTGGAGACATCGAGCGAGAACGATCGTTCTCACCGGGATCGAAAGGATCAGGATCATGGGTTACATCACCGTCGGCAACGAGAACAGCACCCCGATCGAGCTCTACTACGAAGACCAGGGATCGGGCCAGCCCGTCGTCCTGATCCACGGCTATCCGCTCGACGGCCACAGCTGGGAGCGCCAGACCCGCGAGCTGCTCGCACAGGGCTATCGCGTCATCACCTACGACCGCCGTGGGTTCGGCGGATCGTCGAAGGTCAACACCGGCTACGACTACGACACCTTCGCCGCCGACCTCCACACGGTGCTGGAGACACTCGACCTGCGCGACGTCGTTCTCGTCGGCTTCTCGATGGGAACGGGAGAGCTCGCCCGCTACGTCGCCCGCTACGGCCACGAGCGCGTGGCGAAGCTCGCCTTCCTCGCCTCGCTCGAACCGTTCCTCGTGCAGCGCGACGACAACCCCGAGGGTGTTCCGCAGGAGGTCTTCGACGGCATCGAGGCTGCCGCCAAGGGCGACCGCTTCGCGTGGTTCACCGACTTCTACAAGAACTTCTACAACCTCGACGAGAACCTCGGATCGCGCATCAGCGAGCAGGCCGTCACCGGCAGCTGGAACGTGGCCATCGGCAGTGCCCCCGTGGCCGCCTACGCGGTCGTGCCGGCATGGATCGAGGACTTCCGCTCCGACGTGGAGGCGGTGCGCACCGCCGGCAAGCCCACGCTGATCCTGCACGGCACGAAGGACAACATCCTCCCGATCGACGCGACCGCCCGCCGGTTCCACCAGGCGGTGCCGGAGGCCGACTACGTCGAGGTCGAGGGCGCTCCGCACGGTCTGCTGTGGACCCACGCCGACGAGGTCAACTCCGCACTGAAGACCTTCCTCGCGAAGTAGGTCCTCCGCGCCGCATCCGCCCCCGTCGCCCTTCCGGTCGCTCGAGATCCTCCACAGCGACGGAGAGTGCGACGGGGGCGATGTGCGATCGGGCCGACGCCGGTAGCGCCTCAGCCGCGCATGGCGACACCGCGACGCCAGTAGCCCATGAAGGCCACCTGACCACGATCGATACCCAGGTCCTTGACCAGGTGGCGACGGAGAGTGGTGACCACGCCGCTCTCCCCCGCGATCCAGAAGTAGCGTTCAGCCGGGGCGTCGGCCGCGGCGATCTCCTCGCCGAGCCCGGAGTACTCCGGCGTCTCCCACAGCAGATCCTCGCCGTCGATGTCCTTTACCCGGATCTCGTCCGCGGCGTCGGCGTCACCCAGGTAGCCGAGCACGGCGGGGATCAGGCGCAGACCGTGCGGCTCACCGGCATCGCGCGGCAGCCAGTGCACCTCGACGCCGGTCGGCACGTCGATGCGCAGGATGTCGGCGGGCGACGGCACCTCGATGAAGGCGACGCCGCGCAGGCCCCGAGGTGCGTCCTCCAGAATGCGGGCGATCGCCGGAGCGGCCGTCTCGTCCCCCGCGAGCACGACCGATGCGGCGGTGCCGGGGGCGAACTCGGCGCCACCGTGCGCGCCGACATCGACGCCGCGACGCGGTCCGACCAGGTACAGCTCCTGCCCGACCGCGGCCTGGCTCGCCCACAGCGACGCGGGTCCGGTCAGGCCCGGCTCGAGGTGCAGCACGAAATCGACGTCGACCTCGGTCCCGGTCTCGTCGTCGACGCGCAGCTCGCGCACGGAGTAGGTGCGCATCGATCCGCGCTCCTCCTCCGGCACCGCGAGGAAGGTCTGCCACCAGTTGTCCGATGCCCGGTCGAGGTCGGGAAGAACACCGGTCGCGGGCGGGAAGACCAGCTTGATGCGACTGTCGAACACTTCACCCGGCGTGCCGAACTCGCTCAGCTCGTCGCCACCGAAGGTCACCCGCACGAACGAGGGCGAGACGCGCACGACGGCCCGCACCTCGGCGCGGGTGAGGATATAGGTTGGACGGTCGGTCGTGGTCGTCTCAGCGGACATGGTGCCTCCCGATGGGTGTGACCATCGGCTTGCCGGAGACCGGATCGATGGTGATCTGATTGGCGAGGCCGAAGACCTCTTCGACGAGTTCGGCGGTGACGATGTCCTTCGGGGCCCCCGCCGCGTGCACCCGACCGTCCTTCATGGCCACCAGCTCGTCCGCATAGCGGGCGGCGAGGTTGAGGTCGTGGAGGACCATCACGATGGTCGTGCCGCGCGAGACGCTCAGATCGGTGAGCAGATCGAGCACCTCGACCTGGTGGGCGACGTCGAGGAACGTCGTCGGCTCGTCCAGCAGCAGGATGTCGGTCTCCTGCGCGAGCGCCATCGCGATCCACACGCGCTGGCGCTGACCGCCAGAGAGCTCATCGACGCTGCGGTCGGCGAGGTCGGAGATGCCGGTCGCGTCGAGGGCATCCGCCACCACCTCGTAGTCGTGCGTGCTCCACCGCGCGAGCATCTTCTGATGCGGGTGCCTTCCGCGGCCGACCAGGTCGGCGACGGCGATGCCCTCCGGCGCGACGGGCGACTGCGGCAGCAGACCGAGGATGCGCGCGACCTCCTTGGTGGGGCGGGTGTGCACCGAGGTGCCGTCGAGCACGATCTGGCCTTCGCTCGGAGACAGCAGGCGGGCGAGCGCGCGCAGCAGCGTCGACTTGCCGCATCCGTTCGCGCCCACGATGGTGGTGATGCGACCGGGCGCGATCTGCAGGTCGAGGCCGTCGATGATGGTGCGGTCGCCGTAGGCGAGCGTCACCCCCTCGGCCGACAGGCTGTGCGAGACGGTCATAGCGAACCCCCGGAGCGGTTGGTGCGGATGAGCAGGTAGATCAGATAGGGCGCGCCGACCACGCCGGTGATGACGCCGACGGGGTAGCGGGTGCCGAAGGCGAACTGTCCGATCAGGTCGCCGCCGAGCACGAGCGCGGCGCCGACGAAGGCCGACGGCAGGAGCAGATTCGCCCCCGGACCCGTGATGCGCGCCGCGATGGGTCCGGCCATGAACGCGACGAAGGCGATGGGACCGGTGGCCGCGGTCGCGAAAGCGAGGAGCGCGACCGCACCGAGGATGAGCAGCAGGCGCGTGGCGTTGACCCGGATGCCGAGGCCCGCCGCCGAGTCGTCTCCGAGCTGGAGGGCTCCGAGCGAACGCCCCTGCGACAGCATCAGCGGCACGATGACCACCGCGGCGATCGCCATCGGGAGCACGCGCTCCCACGATGCGTTGTTGAGGCTTCCGGTCAACCACTGCATCGCGGTCTGGATGTCCCAGTTCGCCGCCCTCGACAGCATGTACGAGATGATGCTCTGCAGCATCGCCGCGACCCCGATCCCGATCAGGATGAGTCGGGTGCCGGCGAAGCCGCCCTTGATCGAGAGCAGATAGATCACCAGGGCCGTGGCGACGGCGCCGCCCAGGGCGAGCAGCGACACGACAGGACCGTTGACCGAGAGCACGATGATGCCGAACACGGCCGCGGCACCGGCACCGTTCGAGATGCCGATGATGTCGGGAGACGCGAGCGGATTGCGCAGCATCGTCTGGAAGCAGACACCCGCCATGCCGAAGGCGATCCCGGTGAGGACGGCGAGCACCGCTCGCGGCAGCCGCAGGTCGCCGACGGTGAACGAAGCACCGGGCACGGTCTCACCGAGGATCACGCGGATCACCTCGTCGGGCGTGTAGAACGTGTTTCCCACCATGAGAGCGACCGCGAAGAGGGCGAGCACCAGGACGCCGAGGACGATCGTGGCGACCGCGTGCCGACGGTGACGCGAGCGACGGCCCGCGACGATCCTGGCGATCCGGGCAGATGCCGGCTCGTCGACCCGGTCGAGGGTGTGCACGGCGTGTTCGGTCGACCTCACAGCTCACGCACCTTCTGCCGACGGACGATCCAGATGAAGAACGGCGCTCCGATGATGGCGGTGATGATCCCGACCTGGATCTCCTCCGACGACGGGGCGATCACGCGACCCACGATGTCACTCGCGGTCAGCAGCGCGGCACCGGCGATGGCCGAGAACGGGAGCAGCCAACGGTGATCGGTGCCCACGAGCATGCGGCACACGTGCGGGATGATCAATCCGACGAAGCCGATGGGCCCCGCGATCGCGGTGGCGGCTCCCGCGAGGATCACCGCACCCAGCGCCGAGATCAGGCGCGTTCGGAAGACGTTCTCGCCGAGCCCCTTGGCCATCTCGTCGCCGAGCGCGAGGGAGTTCATCCCCCGGGAGCAGAGGAAGCAGATGAGGGCGCCGACGGCGAGGACGGGCGCCGTGAGGGCGATGCGCGGCCACTCCGCCCCGCCGACGCCGCCGATCTGCCAGGACTGGAACGTCTGCAGCAGATCGACGCGAGGGAGCATGACGGCGCTGATGAGCGAGGCGAAGGCGGCCGAGGTGGCGGCACCCGCGAGTGCGAGCTTGAGGGGCGTCGCTCCCCCGCGTCCGAGCGATCCGACCGTGTAGACGAAGACAGCGGCGATCCCGGCTCCCGCGATCGCGAAGGCCATCTGTCCGTAGGGATCGGCGAGGCCGAAGAAGGCGATGCCGCACACGACGGCCAGCGAGGCGCCGTTCGAGACGCCGAGGATGCCGGGGTCGGCGATGGGGTTCCGCGTCACGGCCTGCATGGTCGCTCCGGATAGGGCGAGTGCCGCGCCGACGAGGAGCGCGAGGACCGTGCGGGGGATGCGCTTGACGATCGCGGCCTCGGCGATCGTGTCGGTGCGGCCGGTGAGGGCCGCCGCGATGTCGTCGAAGGAGACCGCCCGCACGCCGAACGAGATGGACAGGATGCTGAGGACGACGAGCACCACGATCCCGACGAGGAGCCAGATGGTTCTCACCAGCACCGGGCGCCGCAGGTCTGCGGCGCCCGGTGCCGGTGCGATGACGGTTGCTGAGGTCACTGAGCATTCACTCCGCTGCGGCGGATCGAACGACTACGGCGCGAGCGGTGCAGCCAGGAGCGCGAGGTAGTCGCTGAGGCCCCACGGGATGGACAGCGGCGACGGGTTCGCCGATGCCGCGATGGGGGTGGCGTCCGGAAGGACGGCGATGCGCCCCTCGGCGATGGCCGGGATCTTCGACAGCAGCGGGTCGGCCTGCAGCAAGGGGATGATCGTCTCATCGCCGTACGTGATGAACAGGTCGACGTCATCGAACTTCTGCGCCTCTTCGGCGCTGACCGTCAGGTAGAACTGGTCGCTGTCCTTGTTCTCCTCGACGATCGAGGGGAACGGCAGTCCGAGGCCGTGGAGGTAACCGGGGCGGGTGTCGACCGCCGTGTAATAACCGACCTGACTGAGGTCGGTCGGGTCGATGTAGGAGAAGAGGACCTTCTTGTCCTTCAGCACGCTGTTGGCCTCCAGCGCCTTCTGCGCGTCGGCGTCCAGCTGCTCGATCAGAGCCTTGCCCTCCTTCTCGAGGCCGAGGGCCTTGGAGTCCATCTCGATCATGTCGTTGACCGAGGTGCCCCAGGCGACCGTCGGGTACGCGATGACCGGAGCGATCTTGGAGAGGGTGTCGTACTCCTCCTGCGTGAGGCCGGAGTAAGCGGCGAGGATCACGTCGGGCTCGGTGTCGGCGACGGCTTCGTAGTCGATGCCGTCGGTCTCGTCGAACAGCACCGGCGTCTCGGCGCCCAGCTCATCGAGCTTCTCCTCGACCCAGGGCAGCACGCCGTTGTCGTCGTCGTCACCCCACGACGCCTTGCTCATGCCGACCGGAACGATGCCCAGGGCCAGCGGCACCTCGTGGTTCGCCCACGCGACGGTAGCGACGCGCTCGGGCTTCTCGGTGATCGTTGTCTCGCCGTAGACGTGCTCGACGGTGACGGGGAAGGCGTCGTCGGATGCGGGGTTGCCGCCGGTGGTCGAGGTCGACTCGGGCGCGGAGGACGCACAGGCGGAGAGGCCGATGGCGAGCGCGGCGGCCGCGCCGATGGCGAGGATTCGAGAGGTGCGCACAGGCGTTCCCTTCGGGTTCGGGGTGAGGGGGCGGCGCAGATGAAGCGCCCAGCCTTTGGTAAGCCTGGCCTAATCTAACACGGAGGTTAGGTGAACCTCACCCCGGATCTTCCCGAGGTTCCGACGACGGAGGCACGAAAAAACCGGCCGGATCCGTGAGGATCCGACCGGTTTCAGGAAGTCAGCGCGCGCTCAGAGAGCGCGGATGTTCGCCGCCTGCATGCCCTTGGGGCCACGCTCAGCGTCGAATTCGACCTTCTGGTTCTCGCGGAGCTCCTTGAAACCGGAGCCGGCGATAGCCGAGTAGTGGGCGAAGAGGTCGTCCGAGCCGTCATCGGGAGCGATGAAGCCGAAGCCCTTTTCCGCGTTGAACCATTTCACAGTGCCAGTGGCCATGTGTTTCTACTTTCTGTTGATCTAGCCGCTGTTTTACACGGCTTGTGCATCGCACCGGAAGAACCGGAGGATACGAGTGAGCCTCCCTCCGAACGGAAGGGGCGAAGTTTTCAGGGGATCCGTGCCGAACCAATCGGCGCAGAATTCGGATCCAGATGTCGGGCCACACACGTCGCAGCAAGCGTTCGCGGGCCGGTGATGAATGACGCCTCCGGGAAGAGGCACGTTGCCTACCGTACCACGCCATCCCCGCGAGCGCGCCCCCGACTTTCCGACGAGGTCCCGCGAGGCTCAGGACAGCACGGAAAAGGCGCGGGTGGCCCGCGACGTCTCAGAGGGAAGTTGTGTCGACGGCGCGTCAGCGTGAGTCGCGTTTGGCTTGTCGGCGCGCTCCCTGCGCTCGTGTGGACGCGTCCCTCTTCACGCCGCCGGTCGTCTGCTGGTGTTCCCGCATGCGGCCGGCTGCCGCCCCTCCGTCATCGCTGGGCGCGTCGCCACCAGGTCCGCTCCATTTCCCCGCCCGCGCGCGCGCCAGTCGCTCGTCCTTGAGCGCCTCGGCTGCGTCGTGGGCGGCCCGAGCGAGTTCCGTGCTGATGATCGACAGAGCTTCTTCGAACACATATGCACGGCCACGCGCCTTATCGGAGCCGGCGGCAGCAGCACCTCTGCCGCCCGCCTGGCCGACTCGCTCAGCAGCACCGCGACGGTAGTTCGTCGTGTGCTTGTTGCGCGCCCGCCGGACTCGCTTGTGCAGGTCGAGCAGGCCATCCTCGTCGAGTTCAGCGAGCCGCTGCGGCTCCAGCTCACGGATGAGGTCGCGTTCCTTGTCCTTCAGAACCCACAGATACTGGTCCATTTCCCTCGTTCTCCTTTGACTGGCGTTTCTGCCTTCGAGTGGTGGAAGTGAGTATCCATCGTGGGAGCCTCTGCCGCCAGGGGGAGTTTCGCAACCTCCACCGATGTGCGGACTGTCTCCGGCGCGAAGAGGCACAACAGCTCGGCGACAGTCCGCTCTGAGCCCCCGGGCATCGGGCGGATGCCCTATCTTTCCGATGGCCCGCCCGAAGGATGCCGGGCGCGCCTCAGCGACGGGCGCGCCGAGGGCCGAGACCCCTCAGGTGCGACGATCGCGAGCACGCGGACGAGCGTCGCCATCCACAGCAGTCCGAGCCCCACGACGATCGCCTCGACCGCTGTGGCCGAGTACAGGCCGAGCGGAATCCACAGCACGAGCGCGACCACGAGGAGCAGCCCGACGCCGACCGAGGTGACCAGGAGCGCACGAGGGTGTCCGGGAATCGAGGTCACGGTGGTCGCGGCCGCCACGGCGAACAGCACGAGCGTCGCGAAGGCGGCGATGTCATGCGGGATCGGCACCCGGTTCAGCGGCAGCAGCCCGACCGCGGCGAGCGCGACGCCGGTCGCCGCCCACAGCGCGACGACGACGGCGATGCGGGAGAGGACCCCGTCGCCGCGCAGACGGTGCAGGTCGCGCCCGATGTACGAACCGACGGTCGCAACGAGCAGACCTGCCACGACGAGGGTGCCGTTGAACGCCCACGACCCGGAGCCCAGCTGCGAGAAATTCTGCTCCCACCAGCGCGGGTCGTCCGCGGTCACCATGGCGAACAGCGTGCCGATCACGAGGAAGCCGAACAGCAGCGCGGCGAGGTCGGCTGTGCGCAGGCCGACACCGGCTCCGAACGCGAAGCGCCCACCGACAGCCGAGACCACCCCCGTCAGGAGCCCTCCGCCGAGCGCCGCGAGCTGCAGCCCTTGGAGACCGGCAGCCAACACCTCGGAGGCGAGCAGCACTCCCATCATCGTGACGGCGCCGAACGCCACGGTGAGGGCGCCCGTCGAGAGGTCGGAGATCACCGCCTGCCAGCGCGGCATCGACCTCGTCTCACCGCGGCGGTGCATCAGCGTGCTCGCGAGGAAGGCGGCGGAGGCGATCACGCCCGCGATGACGGCGGCCGGCATCGCGAGTGCGCCCTCCCCCGTGAGCGGGCGCGCGTCACCGGCCAGGATGAGCACGGCGACCGCCGTGCCGACCCCGAAGCAGATGACGGTCGCCCAGACCGCCCTCGTCTCGCCGCGCAGCTTCGCGTCCTGCTCCATGTGCCCCATGCAAGCACGCACCTATGACGGGCGGTAGCCCCGCTCACCGCATCCGGCGGTTCGCCGCTTCCCGAGGAGCGGAGGAGTTCCTCAGGCGTGCTGCAGGGCCTTGGGGGTGAAGTAGGTGACTTCCCCCGTCTCCTCCTCGATGCCGAAGATGAACTGCCCCGACGGTGTGGCGCGGACGTCGATGATCTTTCCCCGTGAACGAGGAGTGACGACGTCGTCACCCGGCTTGAACGTGCTCTTCGTCATGCCGCGATCGTACAACGCGCGCCGGCGCTGCTCGTCTCAGGCCGCCAGGCGACCGACCGCTCTGGCACGGATGAGCACGGCTGTACCGTCGGAGTAGGCCACCGGCAGCTCCTCCACCGCGACGACCTCGATCGTCGCCGGGTCCGCGCCCGCGAGCCGCGCGCGCTCGGTCGCCTCGGCGGCGGCATCTGCGCGCGAGGCCCGTTGGTCGGACGGGTCGACCCGGTAGATCTTCTCGACCTGCCCGGCGACCTCGCCGAGGGCCGCGCCCACTGCGTTCGCCGCGCCGAAATGGTCGGGGCGGATCAGTTCGGCGACCCCGTCGAGCTCGGTCGGAGCGATGATGCCGCCACCCCCGACCAGGATGACCGGGACCGGTGCGGCGTTCGGCTTCATCCGGTCGATCGAGTCCTCGAGGATCTCGCGCATCGCACTCCAGGCCGCGGCGCCGACCGTCTCAGGAACCGCGGGAGCCTCGAGACCGTCGATCCCGGCCCCGCCGATCGCGAGGGCGATGTCGGTGGCCGTGAGGGTGCTTCCTCCGAAAGCCAGGCCCTCCTGAGGAAGCCGATAGCCGACGCTGTCGGGGCCGACCGTCGTGCCCGCCTCGGTCTCGCGGATGATCGTGCCACCGCCGAGTCCGACCGACAGCACGTCGGGCATGCGGAAGTTGGTGCGGATGCCGCCGATCTCGACCGCGTGGGCCGACTGGCGCGGGAACCCGTCGACGAGCACGCCGATGTCGGTCGTGGTGCCGCCGATGTCGACCACCAGGGCATCCGTCGCCCCGGAGAGATGCGCGGCGCCACGGATGGAGTTCGTGGGCCCGCACCCGATCGTCAGCACCGGGAACTCGAGCGCGTACTCGAGCTGCATGAGAGTGCCGTCGTTCTGGCCGAAGTAGGGCGTGGCGGGGATGCCGCGCTCGCGCAGGGCCGCCACGAAGCCTGCGGCCATCTGCCGGAGCGTCTGCATCAGCGCCGCGTTCAACACGGTCGCGTTCTCGCGCTCGAGCAGGCCGAGCGAGCCGATGCGCGCCGACCGCGACACGGGAACACCCAGCTCCTCCGCGACGATGGCGGCGACCCGCTCCTCCTGGCTCTCGTCGATCGGGGCGAACACCCCCACGACGGCGACCGCGTCGACCTCGCCGCGCATCCGTGCACAGGCCTCGCGCACGGCATCCTCATCGATCGGCGAGAGCACACGGCCGTCGACCTCGAAACCGCCGGCCAGCAGCTGCGCGTGCTCACCGATCGCCGCACGCAGATCGTCCGGCCACCCCTCCAGCGGAGGGACGGCGGTGGTGGCCGGTGCACCGAGTCGGAGGATGCCGACGCGGCCGAGCCCGCGGCGCTCGACGATCGCGTTGGTGCAGTGGGTGGTGCCGAGCATGGCGTGCCCGATCAGGGCGGCGTCGACGCCGGAAGCCGCGAGCACCGCGTCGATCGCCGCGGCCACGCCGTCGCCGGTGTCGGCCGTGGTGGGCCGCTTGACCGAAGCGACGACGTCGAGCCGCTCGTCGAGGATGACGGCGTCGGTGTTCGTGCCGCCGACGTCGATGCCGATGCGATACCTGCCGGCCATCACGCGGCCTCCTCATCCGTCGTGCGCGCACCGGAGCGCTGCGCGATGTCTTCGACCGGAACCCACTCCACGTCGTACCCGAAGTGGGCGGGTCCGGCGGTCTCCAGGCCGATGGGCGTGCGCCACTTGTCGTGGCAGGGGATCGCGATCACCGCGACCCGCGCGCCGTACCGGAGGGACTCGGTCGTGATCGGCATGCCCGTCGCCAGGTCGAGCACGGCGATCAGATCGGGGGTCACGGCCGCGAGCACGCCGTCGCGGCGTCCGAGCAGCATCTCGTTCTGGAAATCGAGCCGGAACGCACTCCCCCGGTCCACGCCGACACCGACCAGCTCGGCCGCGCCGCGCGTGAATCCACCATCCACGGCGCGCTGCAGATCGGCGACCTTGCCGTCGAACAGCCGCACGGCGTCGAGGTCGGCGCACAGGGCGTCGATGCGCTCATCATCGCGAAGCTCGCGTCCGGCGGCGTCCCTCCCCCGCAGGATGCGCCCGATGCGCTGAGCGAGTCCGAGGGTGCCGGGGATCGCGCACTCGCGCACGACGTCGCCGCCGTACGCGTAGTCGATCATGGTCGCCCCTCCGCCCATCTCGACGGTGACCGCCCGCGCGATGCGCTCCGACCATCCGCCGTCGACCGGGCGGCTCACCACCTCATTGCCGTGATGGTCGACCAGCACGGTCGTGCCGGGTCCGTAGCCGGCCAGGTGGAAGGTGACCATCTGCGCCTCGGGGAACGCCCGACCCATCGCATCGCCGTCGACCACCGGGAGGCCAGCGAGGGCCGCGGCCGCGATCGGGATCATCGAATTGCCGCCGCCGACCTCGATCGGCATCACCGCTGTCGCTTTGCGACCCACGGCGCGCTCGATAGCGTGCAGGGCCGCGAGCAGCTCGGACTCGGCCTGGATGCGCTCCACACTCACGGAGGGGGCGCCGATCCCTCCGATCGGGATGACGAAGTCGTCATCCCTCAGGTCGTCGACGGCGATCAGCGGGACCGGCCCGTGCAGGCGGATGAGTCGCTTGGCGATCAGGGAGCCGACATGCGGGTCGCCGCCTCCTCCGGTGCCGAGCACGGCGGCACCGAGGGCGATCTCGTCGATGTCGGCTTCCGTGATCACAGGCGTCGTGACGACAGCGCTCATGCGCTCACCTCATCCGTGACGGGGGCCGACACCGGCGTCACGCGACGACGCAGCGGCAGCAGCACGAGATACGCGACGAAGCCCACGAGGAGGCCGTCGAGAGCGGAGATCGAGGTGAGCGTGAACCAGCCAAAGCCGGGGCCATCCGCCGGATTCGTCGTCGCGACGGCGACGAAGATCCCGACCACCCAGGCCGCGATGGACCAGCCGTCGACCAGCGGCACGGTGGCGCCGTGCGCCCAGCGCGCCGTCTTTCGACCCGTGAAGAACGACGCCAGGTACACGCCGCCGTAGGGGGCGATGATCGTGCCGATGACGAGGATGAACTGTACGAAGTAGTCGGCAGCACCGATCACCCCGACGATGATGCCGATGGCGCCGAGCACGATCGTGACGGTGCGACGGCTCAGCCGCTCGCTGATCGACGCGAACGAGAGTCCGGCCGAGTAGAGGTTGGTCGTGTTCGTGGTCCACTGCGCGAGGATCAGCACGATCACGGCGACACCGCCGAGGCCGAGCGCGAAGAAGATCGCCATCAGCTCGGTGCCGTCCATGATGCGGGCGAGCAGGATCGCGACGACCAGGATGATCGAGTTGCCGAAGAAGAACCCCACGAAACCGGCGATCATGGCCTGCTTCGGGGTCTTCGCCCACCGCGCCATGTCGGGGGCGAGCACGACCCCGAGGATGAAGATACCCATGACGAGCGACACCGCACCGCCGAAGGTGAAGGTCGCCTCGACCGGGGCCTGGAGGCCCGCCGCACCGTTCACCGTGAAGGCGACGATGACGCCGACGACCAGCAGCAGAAGCAGCAGCGGCACCGCGAGGGTGCTGAGACGGTTGATGGAGCGGTAGCCCCAGAACGCGGTGATCGCCATGAGCACGCCGCCGATCGCGGTGAACACCTGCACCGGCACGTCGATGCCGGTGAACTCAGCGAACGCGATCTGCGCGTTCGCGCCGAAGAATCCGGCCTGCACGGCGTACCAGCCGACCAGACTCACGGCGATCGCCAGGGCGAGGATCGCGCCGCCGATGCGGCCGAACACGGCGCGGGAGATCATGGCGGTGGAGAGCCCGGTGGCGGCGCCGACGTAGGCGCAGGCCATCGCGAGCAGTCCGAGCAGCAGAGATCCGAGCATCGTCGCGCCGATCGCCGGCCAGAAGGCCATGCCGGAAGCGAGAGAGACGCCGAGGAACGCCCCGGAGAGGTCGATGCCGATCGCGATCCACACGGTGGCGATCGACAGCCAGCTCTTGCGCTGGTCCTGCGGCACGACGCCGTGCTCATAGTCGGTGGTGGTCATCATCTTTTCCTTGAGAAGTGGCCCTGCGAGTCGTCGGCGGGGATTCGGGTTCCCGGAATGCGGACGACTCGCAGGGCGGGTCGGGGGCGGCCTGTCTGTGCGGCCGGGTCGTGCGATGCCGGGTCGGAGTTCGTGGCTCCGTGCCGGCGAGGGGTGATGGTGTCCGCCGCATCGGTGCGGCGGGATTCATCGGGACAGGATCGTGGAGAGGTGTCGCCAGGCTTGATCGAAGCGCTCGCGGTAGATCTCGGGCGTGTAGTGGGTGAGCTGGAGGAAGAGGCCGTCCATGACCACGAACACCAGAGCCGTGAAGCCGTCGGCGTCACCGGCGGTGAAGGTGCCTGCCGCGACACCGTCTTCATAGGTCTGGCGCACGGCGGCCGCGAGGGTCGACTCCGAATCGAGGAAGATCTGTCGCAGCTGCTCGCCACCGGGACCGTACTCGGTGACAGCGGCCCTGAGGCTGAACTCCGCGAGGTCGGGTCGGTCGCGGTAGTACGCCTCGATGCCCCCGAGGATGTGGTGCAGGCGCGCGAGCGGCTCCAACTCGGAGCTGTTCCTGAGGAGCTCGTCGAAGAACGCGGTGTGATCGACCGAGACCCCGGCGTACACCTCGGCGTACAGCGCCTCCTTGCTGGGGAAGTGCGCGTAGAGGGAGGGCGTCTTGATCCCGACGGCCTCGGCGATCTCGCGCAGGCTCGTCTCGGCGTACCCCTGACGCGCGAAGATCGTGCGGGCCTCCGCGAGGATCGTTGCTCTGGTCATCATCTACCTAACGACTATTAGTTAGGCAGAGCGTAACCCCGCATCTCCCTGCGACGCAAGAGCCACGGGCACAGGACGTCACGACTACCGTGGAGGGCATGCGCATCCCCGCCGCGATCCGCGCCTCCCAGCGCTCCCCGCTGCTGCAGGTCGTGAAGTCGGCCGCGGCGACGATCGCCGCGTGGCTGATCGCCGGATGGGTGTTCCCCGCGCAGCTGCCGGTCTTCGCCGCGATCGCCGCGCTGCTGGTGGTGCAGCCCAGCGTGAACCAGTCGCTGTCGAAGGCGCTCGAGCGCAGCATCGGAGTGATCGCCGGTGTCGTGATCGCCGTCGGACTGGGACTGCTGTTCGGCTCGCCGAGCTGGATCGTGCTGCTGGCGATCGTCGTGGCGATGCTGGTGGCGTGGATCTTCCGAGCCTCGCCGGGCACGGGCAACCAGGTGGCGATCTCGGCGATGCTGGTGCTGGCGCTGGGGTCGTCGAGTCCCGAGTACGCGTTCGCACGCATCGTGGAGACGCTGATCGGGGTCGCGATCGGCATCGTGGTGAACGCCCTGATCGTGCCTCCGGTTCTGGTGGCACCGGCTCGCCGAGATGTGGGACTGCTCGGCCGCGAGCTCGCCGCCAGCCTCGACCGCCTGGCCGACGCGCTGCCCGAGCCGCAGACGCCTGCGAGGCTGCAGGAGCTGATGCTGGAGGTGCGGCTGCTACGGCCGATGAAGGAGGCCGCAGAGGCATCGATCGCCGCCGGGGAGGAGTCGCTCACCCTGAACCCGCGCCGCTCGACCCACCGAGCCGATCTGAGGGAGATGCGTGCGCTGCTCGACCGGCTCTCCCCTATCGTGACCCAGACGATCGGCATGACCCGCGCCTACTTCGACCACTACGACGATGAGATCGGTGAGGAACCCGCCGTCGCCGCGATCGCCGAGCAGCTGCGGCGAGCCGGGCACGATGTGCGCTTGGCGGTGCAGATCGCCGATGCCTCGCCGGAGCCCGACACCATGACCTCGGCGATCCCCGCGCTCACCGCTCCCCTCGTGATCCGTCCGCCCTCGTCACAGCACTGGATCCTGATCGGCTCGCTCATGGAAGATCTGCGCCGGATCAGGGGAGAGCTGCTCGACGAGGACTGACCCCGCTTACCCTGGAGGCATGTCCGACATGACCGTCGCGGAAGCCCTCGGGGAACTCGCCGCTCTGGAAGACCCGAAGATGCGCTCCGCCAACGAGAAGCGCGGCGACGACCACGGCATCAACCTCAGCCGGATGCGCGCACTGGCGAAGCGGATCAAGACCGACCAGCCCCTCGCGCAGGAGCTGTGGGCCACCGGCGAGACGCCCGCGCGACTGCTGGCTCTGCTGATCTGCCGCCCGCGCGACTTCACCGCCGACGAGCTCGACGCCATGCTGCGCGAGACGCGCCCGCCCAAGGTCAACGACTGGTTCGTCAACTACGTCGCCAAGAAGACGCCGCTCGCCGAGGAGCTGCGGCTGCGCTGGTTCGACGACGCCGACCCGACCGTGGCCGCCGCGGCCTGGTCTCTCACGACCGTGCGCGTGACGAAAGACTCCGACGGTCTGGACCTGCCGCACCTGCTCGACCTGATCGAGCGGGACATGAAGGATGCGCCCGCACGGCTGCAGTGGGCGATGAACGAGACCCTCGCCACCATCGGCATCTTCCATCCGGAGCACCGCGCACGAGCGCTGGAGATCGGCGAGCGCCTGCAGGTACTCGCCGACTACCCGACCGCACCCGGGTGCACCTCGCCGTTCGCGCCGCTCTGGATCGGCGAGATCGTCCGGCGCCGCGAGGGCTGAGCGCCGGAGGGAAGAGCCTCGGACCTGGCGTGTCCGCAACGTGTCGCCTCGCACAGTCGGTAACGTTATACACTTTATCCACTCGCATGTGCACTGGGGGCGATCGCAAGGTGCGGTCGCCGGTACCTGCGAGCGGAACTGGGGACGCATCATCATGGCTACGCAAGATCAACTGAACGCACTCATCGCCGACATCGCGAGCGACATCAACGGCTTCATCGGCGCATCCGTCGTCGACGTCGAGTCGGGCCTGCCGCTCGCTTCGCACTCGGTCCGACCGGACTTCGACCTCGACGTCGCCAGTGCGTACAACAGCGAGATGGTCAAGAACAAGCGGAAGACGATCGACGCTCTCCGCCTCGAGGCCACCCTCGAAGACATGCTGCTGACGCTCGACACCCAGCTGCACCTGATCAAGATGATCGAGGGCGATACCTTCATCTACCTCGCAGCCGACTGCCAGGCGACGAACCTCGCCCTCCTCCGCTCCGCCGTGAACCGCCACGTGGCGGCCTTGAACGCTTGAGCGGCGGGGCCGTCGGAGCCGACAGCCCCGGGAGCGAGTCGTGGGTGCGCGCAGCCCTGTCGGATCTACCGACGAGGCGCGCGCGCTGGCGACGCGTGAGCCTGCCGACGCGCTTGCGGCTCGTCTTCGCCGGGCCGGTCGGCGCCGGCAAGACCACAGCGGTGCGCGCACTGAGCGACGTCGCCCCCGTGGACACCGACGTTCCCATCTCGGCGGGCTCCGCGGAGTACGGCGACGCAGGAAAGAAGACCACCACGGTCGGACTCGACTACGGAGCCTGGAAGCCCACGGACGAGATCTCGGTGGCCCTCATCGGGTTCCCCGGACAGGACCGCTTCGCCCACGCACGGCAGAGCTCCTCCTCGTCCGACACGCGCATCCTGCTGTGGTTGCGCGCCGACAGCGAGAGCATCGCCGACGACGCCGACGACTGGCTGCCGCGCTTCGCCGGCGACCACCATCGGCTGGCGATCGCCGTGACCCGTTGCACCGACGACGCGATCGACACCGTGCGCGCCGCGCTCACCGAGAGCCTGGAGCGATACGGCATACCGCCCACGCGTGTTCTCGCGACGGACGCCCGCGACCGCGAGAGCGTCATGCGGGCGGCCTGCGCGGCACTGGACCTCCCGGAAGAGGAGTCATGAACGCCTCCACTCGAGCGGATGGCCCCGCTCCGACGACAGAACCGGCATCGGCGCAGGACGCCGTGCTCATGCATCCGGACCTCGCCGCGAACTGGGCGCTCTGGTCCGGCGTGGTGAGCCAGGCGGCGCTCACCCGGCTGCGTCACCTCGAGGAGCGATTCCCCGAGCTGACGACGGCGGTCCTCTCGACCGCCGACGGCCTGCACATCGCGTCGGTCGGCACCCTCGGGGAGACCGGCGACCGCCTGGCCGCCATGAACGGCTCGCTGTTCGCCGTCGCCAGGGCCGAGGCCGAGATCATCTCGCAGGGAACGGAACCGAGCCTTTCCGCCGTGGTCTCGGTGTCGATCGGGCAGAGTCAGCTGTCGCTGCTCAGCTTCATCCTCGCCCCCTACGGCCAGCTGCTCCTGTCGGTGTCGGCGAAGGGGGTGCAGGTGGGGACCGTCATCGTGCAGGCCCGTTCGGCCGCCTACGAGCTCATCACCGCGCTCGGGCTCGCGGGTGCACCGGGATGAGGCTGACTACGCTGAGGCCATGAGCACCCACATCGCCGCAGAACCCGGTCAGATCGCCCCCATCGTCCTGTTCCCCGGCGACCCGCTGCGGGCGAAGTGGATCGCCGAGACCTTCCTCGACGATGCCGAGCTGTACTCCCAGACGCGGGGCATGCTGGGCTTCACAGGTACCTGGGAGGGGCACCGCGTCTCGGTGCAGGGCTCCGGCATGGGACAGCCGTCGATGGCGATCTACGCGAACGAGCTGTTCGACGCCTATGGGGTGCAGACGATCGTTCGCGTCGGCTCGTGCGGCGCACTGACCGAGAAGGTGAAGATCCGCGACATCATCATCGCGAACGGCGCCAGCACGGACTCCGGCATCAACCGGGTGCGCTTCCATGGCCTCGACTTCGCACCCGTCGCCGACTTCTCGCTGCTGCGCGCCGCGGTCGAGGCGAGTGAGACCGAGCCCCTGGAATCGGCCGTGCACGTGGGTCAGCTGTTCTCGAGCGACCAGTTCTACAGCACCCGCCCCGAGCTCACGGAGCCGTTCGTGCAGCACGGCATCCTGGGCGTCGAGATGGAGGCCGCCGGCCTCTACACGCTCGCGGCGTACTACGGCAGGCGGGCTCTCGCGATCTGCACGGTCAGCGACCACATCGTCACCGGCGAGGAGACCACCGCGCAGGAGCGCGAGCAGACCTTCGGCGACATGATCCGCATCGCCCTGCGCGCCGCGACCGCGTAGCTCGGCGGGCCGCCGCCCCCGCACGGAAGCTACGGGGTGTCGCCGACGGCCTGCGGGCGGGGCAGCGCCAGCATGACGCCGGTGTCGGTGAACTCCTGCTGGATCTCATCGTCGTGCCGGTAGGTGACCAGGCTCACACCGACCGCCGCGATCAGGGCGAACACGAAGGCGGGAAGCAGTTCGTAGAGCCCGGTGTCGAGCGCCTTCCAGATGAACACCGTCGCGGCACCGACGAACATGCCTGCCAGCGCACCCCAGTTGGTGAGCTTGCGCCAGTAGAGGCTGAGCAGGATGACGGGCCCGAATGCGGCGCCGAATCCCGCCCACGCGAACGACACGAGTCCGAGGATCGTGTCGTTCGGCGTGATCGCCAGCACCGCCGCGATGATCGCGACGCCGAGGACCCCGAGTCGCCCCATCAGCATGAGGGTCTTCTGCGAGGGCGGCGTGCGCCGGAACACGCCGTACAGGTCTTCGACGAGCGCCGAGGAGCAGACGATCAGCTGGCTGGAGATCGTGCTCATGATCGCGGCGAGCACGGCCGCGAGCACCAGGCCGGCGACGAACGGATGCAGCAGCGTCTGCGACATGAGAAGCACGACGGTCTCGGGGTTGGCGAGGTCGATGCCCGTCTTGGCGATGTAGGCGAGGCCCACGAGACCCGACAGCACAGCGCCCCCGAGGGAGACGACCATCCAGGAGATGCCGATGCGTCGGGCGCTCTTCGCCTCCTGCGGCGAGCGCAGAGCCATGAACCTCACGATGATGTGCGGCTGTCCGAAGTACCCGAGGCCCCAGGCGAGGGAGGAGACGATGGCGAGGACGGTGCCGCCGGTGAGGGCCGTCCCTGGGAGCATCGAGAGGTGGTCCGGCGCGACCTCGTTGATCAGCGCGCCCGTCTCGGCCAATCCACCGATGGCGACGATCGCCGCCACGGGGATCACGATCAGCGCGATCACCATCATGAGTCCCTGCACGACGTCGGTCAGCGACGCTCCGAGGAACCCGCCGAAGAGCGTGTACGCGAGGGTGACACCTGTCACCAGCAGCATGCCGGTGAGATAGTCGCCGTTGAACGAGCTCTCGAAGAAGACGCCACCGGCCACCATGCCCGAGGAGATGTAGAGGGTGAAGAACACGAGGATGACGACGCCGGACACCACGCGGAGCAGTCGCGTCGTGTCGCGGAGCCGATTCTCGAAGAAGCTCGGCACCGTGATGGAGTTGCGCGACACCTGCGTGTATGCGCGAAGACGGGGCGCGACGAGCAGCCAGTTCAGGTAGGCGCCGATCGTGAGGCCGATCGCGATCCACGCCTCGATGAGACCGGAGACGTAGATCGCCCCCGGGAGACCCATCACGAGCCAGCCCGACATGTCGGAGGCGCCGGCACTGAGCGCGGCCACCCACGGCGGGAGGTTCCGACCGCCGAGCATGTAGTCCTCGTGATCGCCGGTTCGCCGGAAGGCGATCCAGCCGATGAGCAGCATCCCCGCGAAGTACAGTGCGAGTGCTGCGAACGTGAAGATCTGGTCGGGCATCGTCGTCCCCCCTGGGCGGTGCGGTCACCGCTCCGTGGTCCGTCGATGATGCCACGGGGAGCGTGCGGCCACCTACGAAAGCCGCGCGAATATACCGGCTCAGAATGCCCCGGGCGCGACCGTCGCGGGCGGATGGGATGATCGAGGGACCATGACTTCCACTCCGCGGCTCGATCCCGCCCTCGTTCCGGACGCCGCGGATCCGGATGCCGTCTACCTCGCGTTCGTCGAATGGGCGGAGTCCACCGGCATCAGCCTCTACCCCGCGCAGGACGAGGCGGTCATCGAGATCGTCTCCAGCAACAACCTGATCCTCTCGACCCCCACCGGCACGGGGAAGTCGCTCGTCGCGATCGGCGCGCACTTCAGCGCCCTCGTCGCCGGACGCCGCAGCTACTACACCGCGCCGATCAAGGCGCTCGTGAGCGAGAAGTTCTTCGCGCTGGTCGACGTGTTCGGCGCGGAGAACGTCGGCATGGTCACGGGCGACTCCTCCGTGAACGCCGATGCCCCGATCATCTGCTGCACGGCGGAGATCCTCGCGAACCTCTCGCTGCGCCAGGGCACCGATGCCGACGTCGGTCAGGTCGTGATGGACGAGTTCCACTTCTACGCCGACCCCGACCGCGGCTGGGCATGGCAGGTGCCCCTGCTCGAGCTGCCGCAGGCCCAGTTCATCCTGATGTCGGCGACTCTCGGCGACGTGACAGAGCTCGCGGCCGACCTCACCCGGCGCACCGGTCGCGAGACGGCGACCGTGACCGGTGTCGAGCGTCCCGTCCCCCTGCACTTCTTCTATGAGACGACGCCGATCCACGAGACCATCGATGACCTGCTGAGCACGGGACAGGCGCCGATCTACGTCGTGCACTTCTCTCAGGCCGCGGCGATGGAGCGGGCCCAGGCGCTCTCCAGCACGAAGGTCGCCACCCGCGAGCAGCGTGACGAGATCGCGGCGCTGATCGCCGAGTTCCGCTTCACGACCGCGTTCGGCAAGACCCTCTCCCGCTTCCTGCGCGCGGGGATCGGCGTGCACCACGCCGGCATGCTGCCGAAGTACCGGCGACTGGTCGAGCAGCTCGCCCAGCGCGGACTGCTGCGCGTGATCTGCGGCACCGACACCCTCGGCGTGGGCATCAACGTGCCGATCCGCACCGTGCTGCTCACCGCGCTCACGAAGTTCGACGGCACCAGGATGCGGCAGCTGAATGCCCGCGAGTTCCATCAGATCGCCGGCCGCGCAGGACGTGCGGGCTACGACACCGCCGGCACGGTGGTCGCACAGGCGCCCGAGCACGAGAGCGAGAACGTCGCGGCCGTGAAGAAGGCCGGCGACGACCCGAAGAAGAAGCGCAAGATCGTCCGCAAGAAGGCGCCGGACGGGTTCGTGTCGTGGGGAGAGCCCTCCTTCCGCAAGCTCATCGACGCCGTGCCGGAGACCTTGACCTCGCACATGCAGATCACCAGCGCGATGATGCTCAACGTGATCGCCCGTGGCGGCGATGTGTTCGCGAATATGCGTGCGCTGGTATACGACAATCACGAGCCGCGGAAGCGTCAACGCGAGCTCGCGATCAGGGCCATCGGCATCTACCGCACGCTCCGCGAATCGGGCATCGTCGAGAAGACCTCCGAGGGAGACATCCGCCTCACGGTCGATCTGCAGCCGAACTTCGCCCTCAACCAGCCGCTGTCGCCGTTCGCCCTGGCCGCCTTCGAGCTGCTCGACCCCGATCCCTCCGCCGGCACTGGTACCGGTTCGTATGCGCTCGACATGATCTCGATCGTGGAGTCGACGCTCGACGATCCGCGCGCGGTGCTGAGCCAGCAGGAGTTCCAGGCCCGCGGCGAAGCGGTCGCGGCGATGAAGGCCGAGGGCATCGAGTACGACGAGCGCATGGAGCTGCTCGAGCAGATCACCTACCCGAAACCGCTCGACGAGCTGCTGACCGCGGCCTTCGAGACCTTCAGCGCGGCGCAGCCCTGGATCCGCGACTTCGAGCTGCACCCCAAGTCGGTCGTGCGCGACATGTACGAGCGCGCCATGTCGTTCGGGGAATATGTCGCGTACTACAAGATCGCGCGCTCCGAGGGCGTGGTGCTGCGCTACCTTTCCGACGCGTACCGGGCGGCCTCGCAGACCATCCCGGAGGAGTTCAAGAACGAGGATCTGCGCGACCTGATCGAATGGCTCGGCGAGCTCGTGCGACAGGTCGACTCCAGCCTGCTCGACGAGTGGGAGGAGCTGATCGCCGGCGTCGACAACGGGCGCTTCGATCCGCACGCGCCCGACGAGCCGATCGTCCCGCCCGCGCCCAAGCGCCTCACGAGCAACATCCGCGCGTTCCGCATCCTGGTGCGCAACGAGCTGTTCCGCCGCGTGCAGCTCGCCGCGAGGGAAGACGTGGACGCGCTGGCCGAGCTCGATCCGGGCTTCGGCGCCGACGCCTGGTCCGATTCCCTCGACGGGTATTTCGCCGACCACGACGAGATCCTCACCGGTGCCGATGCCCGCAGCTCGAAGCTGCTGATCCTCACCGAAGGCGCCACCTCCTGGAGCGCGCGGCAGATCTTCGACGACCCCGCCGGCGATCACGACTGGGGCATCACCGCGACGATCGACCTCGCCGACTCCGACGACGCAGGTCAGGCCGTCGTCACGGTCACCGGAGTGGACCGGCTGTAGCCGCAGCCTCCTCGCGCTCCACACCTTCTCTCTCCACACCGACCACCCGTCCGAATCTCCCCAGCGTCTCCCGCCGGTGGGAGGCGGCGATGACCGTCCCGTCGAAGTCTTCGAGCACGTCGGAGATGATGCGCTCCGACTCGGCATCCAGGCTCGCGGTGATCTCGTCGACGATGAGCACCCTCGGCTCCCGGCACAGCGCACGAGCCAGCGCCAGCCGCGCACGCTGACCACCGGAAAGACGCACCCCGTGCTCGCCGAGGTCGTCGTCGAGGGTGATCCAGCCGTCGGCGCCCACCCGCGTGAGCGCGCGACGCAGCTCCTCGTCGGTGCGGGCGTCGGCGCCGCGCACGAGGTTGTCGCGCACGGTGCCGTGGAAGAGTCGCGCATCCTGCTCCACCACGGCCACGGTCCGGCGGAGATCGTCGTCACGGATGCGGCCGAGGGGGTACGCGAGACCTGCGGCATCGACGAGCGCGACCGTGCCCGCAGCGGGATCCCACAGCCGCGCCGCGAGCGCGATGACCGTGCTCTTGCCGGCTCCGGACGGCCCCGCGAGCCCGACGTGCTCCCCGGGATCGACGTCGATCGACCAGCCGTGCAGCACCTCCGTGCGGTCGTCGTACGAGAACGACACCTTCTCGAAGCGCACGCCAAGCGGACCGTCGGGCAGCGGCAGCGGACGATCGACCGGCGACACCACCGGTGGGCGGTCGAGCCCCGCACCCACGCGAGCGGCACTGGCGATCAGCGGATGCAGCTCGGACACGGTGTGCGCGGCATCCGCGACCGCGGCGACTCCGGCCACGGCGAGTGCGATCACGGCGGGCAGCAGCGCGGCCTGTGCGCCCCCGACCGTGCCGTCGAGAGCCAGGGTCGCCGCGATCACGCCGATCACGACGGCGGTGAGGATCAGCTCGCGCATCCCGTCGACGAGGTGGGCGATGGCCTCGCGCCGGCGGCTGATGCGCGCCGACCTCCGCGTTCCCGCGACGGCCTCGCGCACCACCCGATCCTGCAGGCCGTAGGCGAGGATCTCGCGCAGCGCACCGAGCGCGTCGACCAGCCGTTCGGACTGCTCCTCCCGCTCCCGCTGTTCGCGCGCACCGATCCGTCGCGCAGGACCCGCTCCGGCCCCGGCAGTGAGGGCGACCGCCGCCGCTCCACCGAGCATCACGGCCCCCGCCATCGGCATCACGAGGAACGCGCACACCAGCGCTCCGGCGAACAGCGTGAGCGCGGCGCCGATCTGAGCGACGGTATGCGCGTAGAAGAACTCCAGCTTCTCGATGTCGGTCATCGCCACGGATGCCGCACGCCCGGAGTGCTCCCGTCGGCGCCCGGGAACGCTGCGTGCGTAGGCGTCGAACAGCGCCATCCGCAACCGGGCGAGCACCCGGTAGGCGAGGGCGTGCGAGACGTCCATCTCGCGCCAGGTGAGGAACGTGCGCAGCAGCACGAGGGCGCCGAGCGCGAGCCACCAGCCGACCGGCGGCCACTCCGCGTGCACGACGGCCCCGCCCACACCGAGGGCGGTGAGCACCCCGATGGCCGCGAGGGCGCACAGGCTCGTGGTGGCGATCAGATAGCTGCCGAGGATGCGTCGCCATTCCGGTCGCAGCGGCGGAAGCAACCGGGCGAGGATGCCTGCCGACGAGGTCATGAGGTCTCGTCCACGAGCACTCCGTCGCGGAGCACCCGCACGTCGGCGGCCCGGGCCAGGGCCTCGGGACGGTGGCTGATCATGAGCACGATCCTCTCTGCGGCGACGCGTTCGAGCGTCTCGGCCACGGTCAGGGCACTGCGGTCGTCGAGGGCGCTGGTCGGCTCGTCCACGAGCAGCACAGGGCGGTGGGCGAGCAGCGCCCTGGCGAGGGCGAGGCGCTGCCGCTGCCCGCCGGACAGGCTCGTCCCCGCCTCGGCCACCATCGCGTCGAAGCCTCCCGGGATCACTCGGATCTCATCGAGCACCCCTGCCGCCGCGCACGCGCGTTCCAACGCCTCCTGCCCGGCGTCGAACAGATCGACGTTCTCCCTGATGGTTCCGGCGAACAGGACCGGCCGCTGCGAGACCACGGCCACGTCGCTCGGGTGCAGCGCACGCCCGTCGAGCTCAACCGTGCCCGCCGTGGCCGGCAGGAAGCCGAGCACGAGGTCGAAGAGGGTGGACTTGCCGGCGCCGGACGGGCCGGCGATCGCATGCACCTGGCCGCGCTCGGCGTGAAGCTCGACGCCGCGGAGCACATCGTGATCGGCGTCGGGGTAGCGGTAGGAGAGCCCGGAGACGCGGAGCACGTCGGCGGAGGTCGCCGGTGTCGTCTCGCGCTCCGTCGCAGCTGCGGGTGACCGGCGGAACGCCCCGAGCGCGGCGAGGCCCGGAACGGCCGTGAGCCCGAGGAATCCGGCGTGCCAGTGGCGGGAGAGCTCGCGCACGGGACGGAACGCCTCCGAGGAGAGCAGCAGCAGCGCGTAGACCTCGACGGCCGGCGGCTGCCCGGTCATGACGGAGACGACCGCGAGCCCGGCGGCGATCACCACTCCCGCCTGCACGGCGAAGTCGGTGATGGCGGTCTCCGCGAGCGATGACCGCATCACGCGTTCGGTGGCCGCCCGCAGTGCCTCCGACCTGGTGTGCAGGCGCGAACGCGTGGCCGGCACGTCGCCCAGCGCACGCAGCGTCGACATGCCCCGGAGCGCCTCGAGCAGGTCGCCGCTGAGAGTCTCGTAGCTGTCCCAGTGCTCGAATCCGCGCCGGGCGAGCATCCGCTTCCACAGCAGAGGGCCCAGCACCGCGAGCAGGATCCCTGCGGCGACGCACAGCGCGATCAGGGGTGACAGCACCGCGACCAGGCACACCGCGACCACGCTGCCGACGACGAGCTGTATCACGGCAGGGATGTACTTCGACACGTAGGCGTCGGTGCCGTCGATGCCGTCGCCGAGTGCCAGCTGGGTCGAACCGTCGCGGAGGCGGGCGTCGTGCAGCCGTTCGGGTACGAGGACTGCCGCGACCGCCGCGCCCCGCAGGTCTTCTCTCACCCTTCCGCCCAGGCGGGAGGCGACATCACCCTGCACGAGCGTCAGCAGCATCCGCAGGAGCCCGATCGCGAGTATCGCGCCGATGCCTCCCACGGCCCCCGCTGCGTCGCCGCGCACGAAAGCCGCGAGCGACCAGGCGAGCGCGAACGCCTGCAGGAGGTGCGTGGCGAACACGAGGAGCAGGAACAGGATGCTCCCGGTCAGGAGCCAGGGATGCCGTCGCGCCTCGCGCCACAGCTCGGGGACGATCATCATCGTGCACCTCCGGGAGAGTCGAGGAAGGCGAGCGCATGGAGGATCCACCGGTCACCGGTCGCAGAGAAGCCGGAGACGGGGCGGGTGCCCCTGTCTCCGAGGAGCGCGGCCTCGTAGCAGAGGCGAGCCGCGTCGAGATGGGCGCTCCAGAGCGCGGCGCCGACGACGGTCGAAGGGGCCGTGACCGGCACCGACCAGGAGCGGACCTCGGTCGCCCCGCGCACCCAGGACTGCCCGGAAGCTCTCTCGATGCGCTCGATCGCGGGAGCGGGCGTGCCGCCGATCCGGGCACCGAACTCCGCGGTCGCGGGCGAGCGCCGGGCTCCGAGAGCACGACGAGCCGCGGGATCCGGCGCCGGGTCGTGGGGGATCTCGATCGCAGCGAGCGGGATCTCCGGCGCGAGCCCGCGACGGATCCAGGCATCGGCATCCGTCGCGCGAGGCACCCCGAGCAGAGACCGGAGCCGGGTCGAGGGGCCGACCTCCACCGGTCCGGCCTGCACCCCCAGCAGGAAGAGCACGGCGGCGACCGCGTAGGCGGCATCGGCGATCCACAGCGGCCACGCCCGATGCCGGTAGCGACCGAAGGACCGACCGGGCAGCACCGTGAACACCACGCGCGCGATGCCGTCGTCCGCGGCGGGCGATGGCCACCCGTCCGCACGATCGGCGGCGAGGTCGCGACGGCGGAAGATGCCCTCCTCGTGATCGACCGCCCAGTGCGTGCCGGACCTGTCCATCAGGTGCGTCTGCACCGGGTAGCACGCCCCGGCCGACGGGACAGGACGCTGACGGATGCGTGTGCTCAGCCCGTCCGCACTCCGATGGAACCGCCCCGGGTGCCAGAGGGCATCCACGAGCTCCCGCACACCCCGGTGGGGTTCATCCGCCACGGCGCCGGTGCGGTGCCAGGCGTTCGTCCGCGGCCCCGGCGGCAACGGACCCGCGGGCATGCGCGACGTCGGCGCCTCGTCGAGCGGGGCGGGAAGACCCGGGAGTGCGCTGATCGATGGGCTCATGGCCGACCTCACATGTGCGGGGCCGGGAGGAGCGTGAAGTCCTCCGGAGCCCCGGTCCACGTCGCGCGCCAGCCGCGATCCTCCGCCGCCTCACGGAACCGCGGCATCCCGAGGTACGAGAACGCCGCCGGAGCGTTGGGCACGAGCCCCGTCACGATCGAGCGCACCACGCGCAGGGCGGTCCGGCGCACATCGGTGGTCGTGAGGTCGCGCGTGAGCACGCGGTGTCCACGAGCGTGCAGGCGCGCGTACACCTCGTCCATCGTCACCGGGCTCATCGTGCTCAGCGGATGCACCCCCTGCGCGGGCGCACGGAATCGACGCGCCTGGTCGTGCACGGCCGGATCGAGCCACACCTGCACGTGCGCTCCGAGGTCGATCACGTTCTCGAACTGCGACCCCGCAGCGGCCGTGTAGCCGGCGTCTGGGCGGAAGTCGAGGGTCAGGCCCTTCGCCATCAACCCCTCGGCGACCGCACGGAACACCCATCCGTCCGCCGTCGTGCAGCCCTGCGTGTAGATCCAGGTGTGCACGGCTTCGAGCACCGCCTTCCGCGCCGCGCGTGCCGGATCGAGCGCGGCCGAGAAGCCGGCTGCGTAGAGCCCGCGCTCCTCGTCGTGCACGAGCGCGCCGATCGCCGGGGCGAACTCCGAGGGCATCGCCACCAGCCACACGCGCAGGCTGCTGCCTCGCAGATCGTCGAGAAGACCGGGGACCGTTGCCGGGTCGATGCCGAACGTCGGCCCGTCGAGGTGCCACCACACCTCGAGCGCATCCCGCTCGATCACCTCGATCACCCCGCGGTCGCGGGCGTCGTCGAAACCCGCCCCGGTGGCGATGCCCGCATAGTTCAGGTGGTGCGTCCGCGGCAGCGAGCGGAAGCGCGACTGCCGCCAGTTCAGGTGCACGAGCGCGTCCGGCATCCACACCGAGCCGCCGTCGAGGTCTTCGCAGCGCGCCCAGAGCGTCGGCGTCGAGGGAAGCAGCCGCTGATAGGGGAAGCCGGGGCGCGTGAGCTGCCAGTCGGCGAAACGCGGGAGATCGTCCTCGTCGATGACGCTCTCCCCTTCGGCGCGCAGCTCCTGCGCGGTGGCGACGCGCAGCTCGTCGCGAGGGAGCACATCGGGCAGCCAGTTGCCGCAGTACCGTTCCACCCCCTCGCCGATCGCGGCGATGCGTGCCTGAGCGGGGTCGCCGAACGACGTACCGAGGGAGACCCGGTCGGCGGGCCACTCGCCCAGCATGCGCGCGTCGGCGACGGATGCCGTCAGCGCCAGGTATCGGTGCGGGGCGCCGACCGGGTGGGGCACCTCCCGCACGGAACGGATGATGCCGGTCTCCGCATCGACCAGCGACTCGGCCGGGAGCGTCGCGCGGTCGGGGGCGTGGTCGAGGGTGTCGTGCGCGGTCATGCTGTCCTCTCGTATCGCCAGCGACCGGTGTCGGGTTCGAAGGCGGATCGGGTGCGGCGGAGCCCGGGCGGACCCTGCTCGCGCGCGGTGGATGCCGGCGCGGACACGGGCGCCGACTCCTCCGCTGGCAGCCCGTTCTCGGCGAGCCAGGAATCGAGCACGCGTCCGATGCCGCCTGCGCGGCGCAACCGGGAGCGGACCTCGTCGTCGTCGATGTCCGCCGCGAGCCGGTGCCCCCACGGACCGTCGACCAGGTGGACGGGCCCTCGCCAGGCGGCAGCGAGCCGACCGGCATCCGCGAAGAAGAAGTCGTGATCGCCGCGGATCAGCAGCAGCGGCGCACGAAGCGCGCCGTACGCACGGTCCAGGTCGACGGCCGGGGCGGACCAGAGTCGTCGCCACCCGGACAGTGCCACGCGCGACCAGCCCCACTCCTCGGCAGCCCGGTGCACGCCGACCTCGGTCGCCCACGCGACGCGTGCCGCGAGCTCCTCATCGGTCAGCGGCGGCTGGGAGCGCGCTCCCCGGCCGTGCTGGTGCCACCACCCGATCCGGTGGCGCAGGTGGGGGCGCCCGTTCTCGTCCCAGGCGGTCTCGGCGAGTCCGAGCGCGGGGACCAGGAGCACCAGCGCGTCGACGTCGGCGGCCCTGGCGGCTTCGAGCGCGGTGTGCGCGGCGTACGAGCCGCCGGACAGCACGAGGGGGAGCCCGGGGTTCTCGGCCCTGACCGCCTCGACCACCGCGCGTCCGTCGCTGCGTTCCGCGAGGTAGGGGTGCCATTCGCCGTCGGATGAGTGTCGCCCGCGCACGTCGTGGATCACGCAGCGGTAGCCCCGGCCGGTCCACGCGCGAGCGGTGTCGCCGTGACGCCAGGCCCCGTAGGGCGTGCGGATGATCACCACGCCCCGAGGCTCGGCGGGCTCCCAGGCCCAGCCGCGCAACAGGGCGCCGTCATCCGCGACGACGGTGTGGAGGCGGGCGTCACGCGGCGGGGTCATCGGAGCACCCGGCGCGGGGCCGCGGGGAAGGGGAGCACCGTGTGCTCGCTGACGGCGCCGGTCGCCGGAACCAGCTTCCAGAGGGTCGTGCGCAGGCGGTCGAGTTCCGCACCGCCCTGCGCCCAGGCGAGGATCACGTGCAACGTTCGGGCGAGGGCGAGCACCCTGGTCGCGTCGTCGACGGGGACGGCGGCAGGCGGACCCGCGTGCTGCCAGGCCTCGCTCGACGCCGGCGCACTGCTGGCCGCCAGCCGCCGTGTGGCCACCTGGCTGGAGGTCGGGTCGCTCGCATCGATCGCGAGCGGATCGATCAGGATGCTCTCGCCCTCCCTGTGGACGCGGAGCCAGGCGATTCCGCGTTGCGGAAGAAGATCGAGGGCGGCCCATCGTCGACGATCGTGCGCACCCTCGGCGTAGGCGATCACGAGGGCGGCGTCGTCCACCGGTTCCGACGCGGTGTCCACGACGGTGACCTGGGCGCCCCAGCCCGCGAGCATGCGCTCCAGCTCGTCCACGAACGGGCCGGTGCCGATGAGGCAGACGGCACGGCGATCCACCGGCCATCGGCGCAGCGCGTCGGCAGCCTCGCGCTCCTGCACCTCACGGGTGACGCGGTCGAGGGTGACAGCGGCATCGCCCTCGGCGTCGCTCCCGAGGGCGCCGAACAGCTCTGCGGGCGGCGCGTCGACCAGGGCGAATCGTCCGGTGCGCAGGCGGATCCGGGGGCGACCGTCGGCACCGACGACGAGATGGGCGCCGGAGCCGGGGAGCGGCAGGATGCGGGGTTCGGAAGTCATGGATTCTCTCGGTGATGGGCCCGGCCGGGCGCGAACGCCCGGCCGGACGGGAGTGCGCTCGAAAGCGCGACGGAAGGATCCGCGATCAGTCGAAGGGGTTCTCGACCAGTGCGTTCGAGTGCGATGCCGACAGGTGCGCCAGCTGCTCGGACTCTTCGATCTCGGCGAGGATCTGCTTTTCCATTTCGTTCTCCTTCAGTGAGGTGGTCCGTCCCGCGGTGTGCGGGGCGGGTTCACGATTGTGAACACTGACGACCCTAAATGATAATGATTCTCAATATCTAATAGGATCGCTGACATGTCCTCCTCCACACCCCTCCTCGCCGCTGATCACCGGGCCGGAGTCGTCTACGAGATCCACGACGGCTCCCGGCGTGTCGCGGTCGCCGACAGCTGGCTCGCCGAGCACGCGGGCTTCCTCCGCCTGCCCACCGGAGCAGCCGGGCGCTGGGCCTTCGCCGACGACCGCGGCGGCGCGCTGGTCGTCGGCGACACGGACGCCGTGCGGCGCATCCCGATCGCCATCCCCGCCGAGCACCTCGCCTGCGATCCGAGCGGCCGCCACGTGGTCGTCACCTCCGGTCTGGGGATGAACGAGGAGGCGTGGAGCGACCTGGTGTCGGTCGTCGACCTCACGACCGACTCCTCCGTGCGCTTCCGGGTGCGCACGGGCGAACCCGGAGTCGTGCTCGCCCCCGATCAGGCCTCTGGAGAACCGACGATCGTGCTCCGCCATCGCGAGCCCGGCGCGGTGGAGGCGCTGCCCCTGGCGAGAGCCCTCGACGTCGGAGCCCACGCCCCGGTTCTGCGCGGACACCTCCTCGACGACCTCGCCGCAGACGGCCACGGCGACGTGATGGACCCGGGCTCCGGTGTCGTCGGCATCGCGACGAGCCGCGGCCTCGAGCGGTTCGTCGTCGACGCCGGGCTGCCCCGCGCCATCGGCATCGCCCCCTGGCCCGTCCACGGACGCGCGTACTACCTGCGCCTCGCCGGTGACACGGGAAGAGCCACGGGCATCGTCCGCGGCGGACCGGCCTCCCCCGGAGCGTGGCCGGAGTGGACCAACACCTTCGTCGAGATCGACCTCGCGTCGGGAGCGACCCGTTCCGTGCCGTTGCCACCGGGACTCGCCTTCCGGTTCGCACTCGCCACGGGCATCGCGGCGGTGTGCGTGATCCACCCCGACGGCGATGTCGTGGTGGTGATCGATCGTGAACAGGCGCGCGTCTCGCGGATCACTCCGATCCCGGCGATGACGCACCCGCCCCGCGCAGGACAGCTGCCGTGGGACGGCGTCGATGGTCGCCCCGCGCAGCGCCGCACCCTCGCGATCGATCCCAGAACCGGAACGATCGCGGTCACCAGCGGGGGAGACGGCACGATCCTCCTCCTCGACGATGAGGGCATCTCCACGATCGAGCTGCCCACCCCGCTCGACGAGGGCGGACACCTGCTGTGGGCGGGCGGCGGCGACCGCATCGACGACCTGGTGGGGCGATGAGCGCGCACCGATCCCTGTTCGACGACGCCCTCGCGCGCGCCGAGCGCCACGGCCGTCCGGGCCTGCCGGTCGGCGGCTTCACGCTGGGCAGAGCGGACGACCGCTCCCGCCGCGGCATCCACCGCGTCGACGGCACGACCGTGATCGAGCCCGACGGCCACCTGCACCGGATCTTCCCCTCCCCCGACCGCCGACTCGTCGCCGTCGAGTGGGCACCCTCCGCCGACGAGAACGCCGTGTTCGGCATCGTCGACGTCGCCGCCGGCACGCTGCGCCTGCATCCCGACATCCGCCTGCGCTACGACACCGTGGTGTGGGCAGCGGACTCACGGAGCCTCGACGTCGTCGCGAGCCGCGACCGGAGGCTCGTGACCCTCGACCTCGAGACGGATACGCGACGGGCTGTCCCCCTCGAGTCCGAGGCGCGACTGCGGCTGTTCCCGGGCGGGAAGAGCGGACTGTGCGCCCTGAGCTCGGGCTCCCGAGGCACGACGCTGACCGACCGGGCCACCGGGACCCTTCTGGGACGGTGGCCCGCGCTCCTGCGCGCCGCACCGCTCGACGCCGGCGTGCTGGTGTGGCACGACGGCGGGCTCGATGCCGTGGCGAACGACGGTGCAGGCGTCGACGGCGACGCGAAGCACGGCCTGCTCTGGCGCTGGAGCGATCCCGACGCGCAGATCGTCGATGTCGCAGCGCACGGGGACCGTGTCGTCGTGCTCGCCGTCGCCGACGGGCGCAGCGTGCTCGTCGACCTGGTCGACGGCGTCGAGATCGAACGCTCCGAAGCGGACTCGGCCAGCACCGACACCCTCACGACGACGGCGATCGGGTTCGACGACGGTGTGCTGCACCTGGGCGTCGAAGGGCCGCTCACCCCACCGCGGATCGTCGAGCGCACGAAGGAGAACGCCACGATCGCTCCCCCTCCCGCAGAGACCCTCGGCGCCACCGTGCGCCACGATCTGCCCGCCGACGACGGCGCGACCCTGACCGTCCACGTGACCGCTCCGCCGGGCGCAGAGGGCCCGCTGCCGCTGATCCTGACCTGCTACGGCGGCTTCGGCGTGCCCCATCTCCCGCTCTTCGAACCCACCGTGCCCGCATGGGTCGCCTTCGGCGGCGCCTACGCCTCCGCGCAGCTCCGCGGTGGCGGCGAGCGCGGAAGGGCCTGGCGCGAAGCGGGCAGCGGCGCCCGCAAGCATCGCACGATCGCCGACCTCGCCGACGTCGCACGCGGACTCATCGCGGCCGGGATCACCCGCCCCGATCTCCTCGTCCTCGCCGGGGCCTCCCTGGGCGGGGTCATCGCGGCCGGGTGCGCGATCGAGCACCCGGAGCTGTGCGCGGGCTTCGTGACCACCGCCGCTCCCCTCGACCTGCTCGCCCTGGACGATCATCCCCTCGGGGCGCGCTGGCGAGCCGAGTTCGGCGATGACGGCACCCCGGGATCACGCGCTCGCCTCCGCACCCTCTCTCCCCTCGCTCAGGCCGAAGCACTCCCGGTCGGGACTCCGATCCCCTCCTACCTCGGTGTCGTGCTCGGTGAGGACACCCGGGTGCTTGCCCGAGACACGCACCGGATGGTCGAGGCGCTGCAGCAGGCGGGCGGCTCGGCCCGCCTCTGGACGGCCGCCGGAGCAGGGCACGGCGCGAACGAATCCGCTGCCCTGCACGCGCTCGGTCTCACCGTGCTGGACTTCGCGGCCGAAGTCACGACCACCATGCCTTCCGACGCCCCGAGGGGAGCCTCCCTATGAGCGCATCGACCGCCACCCTCGCCGAACGGCGCGAACGGCGCATCCGCTTCCCCCGGCGCCGAGGCGGCGAGCGCCGCCGGGCCCGGAGCGGAGGCCGCCGGATGCTGCCGGTCGGTCCCACCGTGACGATCATCGCCGTGCTCGCCGTGCTCGTCCTCGTGCTCTCCGCTGCCACCGGACCCGTCGCCGTCTCCCCCCTCGACGCCGCGAAGATCGTGATCGGCCATCTGATCCCCGGCATGCCCTGGATGTCCGATGGCACGCTCACGCCGTTGCAGGACCAGGCCGTGTGGCAGTTCCGGGTGCCGCGATCGCTCCTGGCCGCACTCTCGGGCGCAGGGCTCGCTCTCGCCGGGGCGATGATGCAGGCAGTCGTGCGCAACCCGCTCGCCGAGCCGTACATCCTCGGCGTCTCGTCCGGGGCGAGTGTCGGCGCTGTACTGGTGATCGTCTCGGGCGGGGCCACGTTCCTCGGCCTCACGATGAGCGGGGCGGCTTTCGTGGGCGCGATGGTCGCCTGCATCCTCGTCGCCATGCTCGCGCGCATCCGCGGAGAGCTGTCGCCGACCAGGATGATCCTCGCCGGTGTCGCACTCGGCGCCCTGCTGAGTGCCGTGACCAGCTACCTCACGCTCACCACCGACGCCCAGAACGTCGTCAGCGTGATGTTCTTCCTCCTCGGCAGCGTGTCGGCCGCCGACATGTCGTCGCTGCTGATCCCCGCGGTCGCGCTCGCGATCGCCTGCATCGCCGTGTTCGGGCTCTCGCGATCGATGAACGCGCTGCTCTCCGGCGACGAGTCGGCAATGGCTGTGGGCGTGCGCACGACCAGGCTGCGCGGTCTGCTGCTCGTGCTCGCCTCGCTCCTGACCGGTGCGATCGTCGCCGTGAGCGGCGGCATCGGCTTCGTCGGCCTCGTCGTGCCGCACATGGCCCGGCTCCTGGTCGGCTCGGATCATCGGCGGATGCTGCCGATCACGGTCCTCGGCGGTGCGCTGTTCCTCATGGTCGCCGATCTGCTCGCCCGCACGGTCGCGATGCCGACCGAGATCCCCCTCGGGATCCTCACCGCGTTCGTCGGGGCTCCGTTCTTCCTGTGGTTGATGCGCAGCGGCGGCGAGCGGGCGGGGTTCGACCGATGAGCGTGCTGTTCGACGACGTGAGCGTCGCACGCGGCGGTCGCACCGTGCTGCACGGCGTCGACCTCGAGGTCGGCACCGGGCGCATCGTGGGACTCCTCGGCCCCAACGGCAGCGGCAAGTCCACGCTCCTGCGCGCGCTCTTCACGGGTCAGCGTCCGCACGCCGGACGCGTGCTGATCGACGGTGCCGACGTGTCGCAGCTGGCCCCGCGCACACTCGCGCGCACCGTGTCTGTCATGCTGCAGGACTCCCCGTCCGAGTTCGATCTGACCGTGCGGGAGACCGTGCTCGTGGGCCGTTCGCCGCATCGTCCGCCCTTCAGCCGGGACACCGCGGAGGATCAGCGCATCGTCGACGAGGCCCTGCGCACCGCCGACGTGCACGACCTCGGCGACCGCCTGGTGCGACGGCTCTCGGGTGGTCAGCGCCAGCGGGTGATGCTCGCCCGTGCGCTCGCGCAGAGCGGCGAGATCCTCGTGCTGGACGAACCGACCAACCACCTCGACATCGCGCACCAGCTCGACCTGATGCGCGTCGTGAGCGGACTTGGCACGACCGTGATCGCGGCCCTGCACGACCTCAACATCGCCGCGGCGTTCTGCGACGACGTCGCCGTGCTCGACGAGGGCAGGCTCGTCGCCTTCGGTCCGCCCGACACCGTGCTCACCCCCGCGCTCGTCGACGAGGTCTTCCACGTCACCGCCCGCGTTGCCATCGAGGTCGACACCGGGGCGCGGGCGATGACGTTCCATCCGCGACAGTCCGCCGGCTGATCCGCTCGACACCTGAACCCACACCCCTACCAAGGAGAAGAAGAATGACACCCCGCACCCGAACCACCCGTCTGCTCGCCGCCGTCACCGTCGGACTGGGCGCGATCGCCCTCACCGGATGCGGCGGCGGCGTCTCCGCCGGATCCGCACCCGACTCCGCCGGCGAGGCGATCACGATCGAGAACTGCGGCCGCACGGTCGAGATCCCGACCACGCCGACCGCCGTCGTCGGGCTGCACCCGTCGCAGACCGAGCTGCTGCTGCGCCTCGGTCTCGCCGATTCCCTCGTCGGTCAAGCGCAGGCCACGGCCCAGAAGCTGCCGGCCGACGTCGCGGGCCTGGCAGCCGATGTGCCGGTCATCGGCGGAGACGCCCCGCCGAGCCGTGAGGAGCTGCTCGCCGTCGAACCCGACTTCGTCTACTCGCCCACCACCTACGAGTTCACCGCCGAGCAGGGCTTCGCCAGCATCCGGCAGCTCGCAGACGCCGGTGTCGCCGCGTACACCGCGACCGGCGGATGCTTCGACCGCCGCATGGAGGGCACCGTCGACGACCTCTTCATCGACCTCGACAACCTCGGCGCGATCTTCCACGTCGAGAAGGAGGCGAACGACCTGATCGCGTCGTCCCAGGCCGAGCTCGCCACCGTCGACACCGCGATCGAGGGGCAGGACCGCCCGCGCGTCGCGCAGATCTTCGTGGAGGGGACGACCCTCACCGCGATCGGCGCCGGTATCGAGTACGACATCCTGCAGCGCGCCGGTGCCGACAATGTCTTCACACCGGACGACCCCGCATTCGCCGACTTCTTCGCCGCCGAGATCACCCCGGAATCCCTCGCCGCCGAAGCACCCGATGCACTCGTTTTCGCGGTGACCGACTCCGCGCACGAGGCCGCTGTCCGCTCGTACCTCGCAGCGACCTTCCCCGACATGCCCGCCGTGCGCGACGGGCGACTGATCGCGGTGCCCTCGACCGACCTGTTCCCCGGCACGCTCGGCAACGTCTCGGCGGTGCGGCTGATCGCCGAGGAGCTCTACCCCGACGCGGTCTTCGACTGACCCGCACGGCCGCACCTCGGGGAGCGTGATCCCCGAGGTGTCGCCGTCGAATGCTCAAGGGGTGTCGCATCAGATCGATCCCGCCCCGAGCGCGGCGTTCAGATCTCGTATACGTCTCGGCGGTGAGCGACCCGCACCACGGTCACGAGCACCTGGTCGTCGATCACTTCGTAGAGAACGCGGTAGTCGCCGATGCGCACCCGCCACGCGTTGTCATAGCCGGAGAGTTTGCGGACTCCATGGGGGCGGGGTTCGCGCTCGAGTTCGGCGATCCCGGAGAGCACCCGTCGACGGATCTGCGCATCGAGTTTGCGTAGCTCTTTGGCGGCCGCTGTGGTGAACTCCACCCGATAGGTGGTCACGCAACTTCGGTGAGGAGCTCATCGAGCGACACACGCTGTCCATCGTCTGCAGCCTTGGCCGCCGCGAACTCGGCCGCATCGCGCGCGGCCTCGAGCTCTTCGAGAAGTTCCAGGTCAGCCACGCTGATCACGACGGCCGTGAGCTTCCCGTGGCGAGTGACGCCCACACGCTCGGAACCATAGGCGACTCCACCGAGGACGTCGGCCAAGCTGTCGCGAAGATCCTTCGACGGGACGCTGCGGCTGATCGTGTTCATGATGTCATTCTACCGCTTATGTACATAAGTGGAAGAAGATACAGAAATCAGGCCTGCATGACAGCGAGCACATTGCCGGCCGGGTCGCGGAACCACGCGATGTCCGGGCCGCGACCGTTGCCGCGGACGATACCGCGCTCATCGGAGGGGAACTCCTCGTCGCTGTAGATCTTGGTCTCCACACCCCGGGCGATGAGCTCGTCGACCGCGGCATCGACATCCGCCACCGGGAAGTTCAGGATCGTGAAGCTCGCCGGCGTGTGGTTCGGCTTCGAGTAGACGAGGATCGACCCGCCGCTCGGCAGCCGCAGATCGAGGAAGCCCATCGCGTTGCGCTCGACATCGAGCCCGAGGGCCGTGCCGTAGAACTCTTCCGCCGCGTCGATGTCGTCGACGCTGAATCCGCTGAATGCGTTGTCCGCTGTGAAGGCCGCCATGGTTCCAGCATCCGCCGTCCTCCGCCGATTGTCGAGGCCCTTCATCGGCGCAGTCGCGGCACCAGGCGGTCGGTCGCCTGCAAGGGGTCGAACAGCACCCCGAGCCCGCAGCGCATCAGCAGCGCATGCACGCCCAGACAGATCACGATCACGGCCGCCGTCAGCACGATGGGGCCGATGGCTTCGAGCACCGGCGTCGTCCTCCCTCCCGCAGCATCCAGCCCCGCATCGATGAGCGCGAGCGGCATCATGTGCAGCACGTAGATCGGCAGGGTGCGCTGCCCGATCCAGCGCAACGGTCGCGCGATCACTCCCATCCGCCGATCGAGGAGCACGCTGAGCGACACCCCGAACGCCACCGCGATCAGCGCGAGCGCGGGCCACACTCCCGGCAGCAGGCGAATGGCGAGGCCTGCCACGACCGCCAGCGCCGCGACGTACACGGCCGCGAGCGCGAGCGTGCGCCACACCCCGACGCTCTTCGCGAAGCGTTCGACGACCGCACGCAGCCGCAGCCCCACGAGGAAGAAGAACAGGTTCTGTACCAGCTGCCACAGGTTGCCGAGATCGGGGCTGACTCCGGCCCCGGCGACCGCCGCGACCACGAAGGCGACCGACAGCACCACGGCGGTCGGCAGGGCGCGGGTCAGTCGACCGATCGCCAGGTATACGGCGAGCGCGAGCAGATACCAGAGGTTCGTCGGGCTGATGGTCAGCTGCGCGAGCAGCTCCCACCCGTCGGTCGCCCGCGCTGTGTCGAAGTCGGGCGCCAGGGCGAGCACGAACGTCTGGATGAGCACCCAGACGACATAGAGCAGCGAGAGCCGCGCCGCCCGCCGTCGCCAGGAGTTCCCGTCGTCGGCGAGCACGGCCCGTGCGGCGAACATCCCGGAGACCAGGAAGAACAGCGGGATCCGCAACGGCAGCAGCTGGGCGTTCAGCATCGCCCAGGCGTCGGTCACGGGACCGGCACCCGCCACATCGATCGCATGCTTGGTCACCGCATGCCAGAGCACCACCAGGATGATGCAGATGCCTTTCGCGACATCTGGCCATCCGACGCGAGAGGCGGAAGACGCCGTCACGACGCCGCGCGCACGAGCCGCGTGACCAGGTCGACGTAGGTCACGCCCGCCGCCGCGAACATCCGCGGCACCTGCGACGCAGCCGTCAGACCTGGCATGGTGTTCACCTCGTTCAGTACCGGACCCCGGTCGGTCAGGAAGAAGTCCATCCGCGCGACCCCGTCGCAGCCGAGGGCGTCGAACACCGCGATCGCCGCCCGCTTGAGCGCGGCCACCTCGGCCGCGTCGAGCTGCGCCGGAACCGTGAACCGCGCGCTGCCGTCGTACTTCGTGGCCGTGTCGAACAGTCCCGTCGCGTGGATCTCGAGGGGCGGGGCCGCCCAGCGGATGCCGCCCTTCTCACGCAGCACCGCCACGTCGATCTCGCGCCCCCGCACGACCTCCTCGACCAGGACCCGGCGGTCGAAGCGCGCGGCCTCGTGCAGCGCGGCGAGCAGATCCTCCTCGCGCGTCACAAGACTCACGCCGTGGCTCGACCCGGCCGACACCGGCTTCACCACGATCTCGCCCTCGAACTCCACGTCGCCGATGTCGTCGGCCGAGACGAGACGACCGCGCGCGGTGCCCAGCCCGACGGCATCCGCCACCAGCTTCGTCGTCCACTTGTCCATGCCGATGGCCCCGGCCCGCAACCCCGAACCCACCACACGCACTCCGGCGAGCGCGCACAGCGCCGCGAGAGCTCCGTCTTCGCCCAGGGCGCCGTGCACCGCGGGGAAGACGACGTCGGTCCGTGTGAGCAGCGGAAGCGCCAGCGCCAGCGACTCGGCCGGCGATCCCCCGTTCGGGCGACCGTCGACGCGCCAGATCCCGTCGCGGTCGATGGTCACGCACGTCACCTCGTGATCCCCCATCCGCAATGCGGCGGCAACCGCGGCGGCAGACGCCAGCGACACCTCGTGCTCGGCGTTCTGCCCGCCGCCGACGACCAGCACCTTCGTCGTCATGCGACGCTCCTGCGCACTCGCGCCCCGATTCCGGTGACGACCGTGTGCGGGATGGTCCCCGCCCACCGCGCCCACTCCTGCACCGAGGGCACGGCCCCTCCGTCGGGCCCGAACACCGTCGCGACCGCACCCCGAGGGAACAGTGCGGCGCCCGTATCGACCACGATCTGATCCATCGACACCCTCCCGACGATCGGATGCCGCGCCCCGCCGATCGCCACCCCCGCGCCGACCGCGAGCTCGCGCGGAACACCATCGGCGTATCCGACGCCGATGACGGCCAGATGCGTCTCCCGAGCGGTGAGGTGGGTGCCGCCGTAGCCGACGGCGGTCCCCGCCGGCACGAGAGCACTGTGCACGACGGGCGCCGTCCACCGCGACGCACCGACCAGGGCGGTCGTCTCCGAGGGGTCGATGCCGACCAGCCCCGCGCCGATCCGCACCATACCGAAGTGCGTGGCGGGGTCGGTCAGGGCGCCGGATGTCGCGGCGAGGTGCACGAGCACAGGGCCCAGACCGGCGCGCAGCATGGCATCGCGTGCCTGCCGCATGCGCAGCACCGCAGCCGCGTTCGCCGTGGGATCGGCCTCGTCCGCTCGCGGCAGGTGACCCATCAGCCCGACGACCTCGACCCTGCCCCGTCCGGAGCGCGCGAGTCGGAAAAGCTCGGACCAGTCGTCGAGAGGGCACCCTCCCCTCGCCATGCCGGTGTCGAGATGCAGATGCACGCGCACCGGGTCCGCGGCGTCGGCGATCAGCTGGCGCAGCTCTTCGACCGAGCCGATCGCGATGTCGATGCGGTGCGCGGCGGCGGCTTCGGCATCGACGCCCGACGGGTTCAACCACGACAGGATCGGCACGTCGAGTCCGGCGTCGCGGAGCGCGAGCGCCTCGGCGACGTCGGTCACCCCGAGCCAGTCGGCCCCGGCGGCGACCGCGGCTTTCGCGACGGTGACGGCCCCGTGTCCATAGCCGTCGGCCTTCACCACGGCCATGATCGGCACGGCGGTCATGGCTCGCACGTGCCTCAGGTTCTCGGCGACGGCATTGGGGAGGGTGCACAGTGTCGGCGCGTGCAGGCGCGAGAAGGTCACGGGTTCGGTGGCGAGAAGAGTGGTCATCGCTTCGTCCTCGGGTCGGCGGTCGGGTCGGCGAGCATCTCGGGGCATCCGTCGTCGACGGCCTCCGGGCGCAGCTCGTAGTGCCAGGACTCGTTGGCGTAGATCTGGCAGAGGCCGTAGCGCGAGCCGCGCTGTGCGAGCCAATCGAGCGCCGACCAGGGACCGAGGTCGACGGCACCGCCCGTCACGTGCTCCGAGGTCTCGGGGGTGGCCACCCAGCGGCGCGCCTCGTTCTCGGATCCGTACTGGATGATCGCGTCCTGCAGCATCCGCTCCTGGAGTGCGGGCGAGCGCCATCCGCTGTTCACCCGGAAGGTGACGCCGTCGCGCTCCGCATCGGATGCTGCGCGCTGCAGAGCCTCGAGCAGGGCGGAGTCGAGGTTGCCGACGGCGACCCTGTCCACCTCGAAGGCCGTGGGCTTGTCGTCGTCGCGGATCACCCCGTCGGCCTCGCTCGGGGCGATGACGGATCCGGTGATGTCTCCGGTCGGAACAGGGGTGGACGCGGGCGATGGGTCCGAATGCGTGGCGTCGGCGAAGGCCACGGACAGCGACTGCTGCACCGCGATCGCGAGGATCACGGCGGCGGCGAACGCGATCGCGGTGATGACGACCCTGCGGCGACGGCGCGCTCGGAGCGGAAGAGGGGTGGTGCGGGTGTTCATGCTCCCAGTGAAGAAGAGGGCCGGTTGCCAGGGCGTATGCGCTTTTGCATACGCTGCCGATATGCCGCACTGCGTAGGATCGCAGCCATGCGTGTACTGATCGTCGAGGACGAGCCCTACCTCGCCGAGGCGGTACGCGATGGGCTGCGCCTGGAAGCGATCGCCGCCGACATCGCGGGCGACGGCGACACCGCGCTCGAGCTGCTGAGCGTCAACTCCTACGACCTCGCCGTGCTCGATCGCGACGTTCCCGGCCCGTCCGGCGATGACATCGCCCGATGGATCGTGGCCTCGGGCAGCGGCATCCCGATCCTCATGCTCACCGCCGCCGACCGGCTCGACGACAAGGCGACCGGCTTCGAGATCGGCGCCGACGACTATCTCACGAAGCCGTTCGAACTGCGCGAGCTCGTGCTGCGCCTGCGCGCCCTCGACCGGCGCCGGCAGCGCAGCCGTCCGCCCGTTCTCGAGGTCGCGGGCCTGCGCCTGGACCCCTTCCGCCGCGAGGTGTACCGCGACGACCGCTATGTCGCCCTGACCCGCAAGCAGTTCGCCGTGCTGGAGGTGCTGGTCGATGCCGAGGGCGGAGTGGTCAGCGCCGAGGAGCTGCTGGAGCGCGCCTGGGACGAGAACGCCGATCCGTTCACGAATGCGGTCCGCATCACGGTCTCCTCTCTGCGCAAGCGACTGGGCGAGCCGTGGCTGATCCTCACCGTGCCGGGTGTCGGATACCGGATCGGGACGGACGCCGATGCGTAGGCGCCCCGGCATGAGCGCCCGCCTCAAGCTCACCCTCAGCTACGCCGCTGTCGTGCTGGTGTCGGGGTTGCTGCTTCTCGCCGCCGTGGGGCTGTATCTGCTGCGCTACGTACCGGACGTGCAGATCCCCTACATCGACTTCTTCGTGCCGAACCGCTCCGACCTGATCCGGGCGTTCGTGCCGGTCGCCTCGGTCGTCATGGTGGTGCTGCTCGCCCTGGGACTCGGCGGCGGCTGGTTGCTCGCCGGTCGAATGCTGGCGCCTCTCGAGCGCATCGGCGACGCGGCGCGGCTGGCGGCGCAGGGGTCGCTCTCGCACCGGATCGCCCTCCCCGGCCCCCGCGACGAGTTCCGCGACCTCGCCGACGTCTTCGACTCGATGCTCGAGCAGCTGGAGGCCCACGTCGCCGAGCAGCAGCGGTTCGCCGCCAATGCCTCGCACGAGCTGCGCACCCCTCTCGCGATCTCGCAGACGCTGCTCGAGGTCGCCCGCGATGACCCCGAGCGCGACGTCGATGCGCTGATCGCCCGCCTGCAGGAGGTCAACACCCGCGCGATCGACCTCACCGAAGCGCTGCTGCTGCTGAGCCGGGCGGACCGTCGCGCGTTCACCCGCGAGATCGTGGATCTGTCGCTCCTCGCGGAAGGAGCGGTCGAGGCGCTGGTGCCGCTCGCCGACCGTCGCGGCGTCGCCGTGGAGGTGGGCGGTGCCCCGGCCCCGGTGCTCGGCTCCTCCACGCTGCTGCCGCAGCTGGTCACGAACCTCGTGCTCAACGCGATCGTGCACAACCTGCCGTCGGGTGGGGCCGTCGCCGTGCGGACGCACTCGATGCCCCACGCCGTCGCACTGGTCGTGGAGAACACCGGCGAGCTGCTGCCGGCGCACCGCGTGGCGACGCTCATCGAACCCTTCCAGCGTGGTGCCGAGCGCACCCGCAGCGACGACCATGCCGGGGCGGGACTCGGTCTCGCGATCGTCGACCGCATCACGCAGGCCCACGGGGGCACGCTGGTGCTCACCCCGCGGACGGACGGCGGCCTGATCGTGACGGTGTGGCTGCCGCATCCGTACCCGGTCGAGCCTTCCGCCTGACCTGGCTGCCGTCCCGTCCCGGTTCAGATGTCGGAAGATCTTCCGGATGCCGGAGCAGATGGGGATCTTCGGCCCGACATCCGCCCTTTCTCCCGACGGATGAACCGATACGGGAGCGCGGGCTCACCAGGGGCTGGGCTCGTAGTCCTTCAGGAACACGCCGTGGATGTCTTCGCCGGCCTCGCCGCGCACGATCGGGTCGTACACGCGGGCGGCGCCGTCGACGAGGTCGAGCGGGGCGTGGAAGCCCTCTTCGGCCAGGCGCACCTTCGTGTAGTGCGGACGCTCGTCGGTGATCCACCCGGTGTCGACGGCCGTCATCAGGATGCCGTCCTTCTCGAGCATCTCACCGGCACTGGTGCGCGTGAGCATGTTGAGTGCGGCCTTGGCCATGTTCGTGTGCGGGTGGCCTGGCCCCTTGTAGCGGCGGGAGAACTGCCCCTCCATGGCCGAGACGTTCACCACGTACTTGCGGTGCGAACCCGAGGCGGCCATCGACGCGCGCAGACGGCTGATGAGCAGGAACGGTGCGGTGGTGTTGGCGAGCTGCACCTCGAGCATCTCGAGCGGATCGACCTGCTCGATCGACTGCACCCAGCTGTTCACGCGGTTCACGTCGGGCACAAGGCCGCCGGCGTCGATCGCGGTGCCGTCGGCGTGCTTCTCCAGCGACGAGGATCCGGGGGCCATCGCGAGGCGTGCGAGGTCTTCGGCCGTGAGCGCCTGGCCGCCCTGCTCGGCGACCGTGCCGCCGAGGGCAGCGACCGAGAGCAGCGGATGCGCGTCGACGGATGCCTGCAGCGCCTGCGGGTGCGGGTCGGCCGTGTGACCGAAGGTCTCCATCTCGGGCAGCGGTCCGTCGGGAAGCGGCTGCAGCTCGGCATCCGCAAGCAGCGAGTACGCGCCCGGCGAGCGGCGCACGGTCTGCGCGGCATTGTTGATGAGGATGTCGAGCGGACCCTGCGCGGCGACGGAGTCGGCGAGGCCGATCACCTGGGCGGGGTCGCGCAGATCGATGCCGACGACGCGCAGACGGTGCAGCCAGTCGGCCGAGTCGGGCAGAGCAGAGAAGCGGCGGACGGCGTCGCGCGGGAATCGGGTGGTGATCGTGGTGTGCGCCCCGTCGCGGAGCAGCCGCAGCGCGATGTGCATGCCGATCTTGGCGCGGCCACCCGTGAGCAGGGCGCGCTTGCCGGTGAGGTCGGTACGGGCGTTGCGCTTGCCGTGGCTGAAGCGGGCGCAGTCCGGGCAGAGCTGGTGGTAGAACGCATCCACCTGCGTGTAGGGCTGCTTGCAGATGTAGCAGTTGCGGGGCTTGAGCAGCTCGCCCGCGATCGGGGCGTCGATCACGCTCGTGGCGAGGTCGTTGCCGCGCGTCTCGTCGTCGATGCGGTTGGGCGCTCCGGTGGCGGTGCGGGCGACCACGGCCTTGTCGGCCTCGGCGATCGCATCGCGGATCTCCTTGCGGCGCACCCGCTTGACGGCCTTGAACATCGCCGCGGTCGCATGGCGCACGGCGACGAAGTCCGGATGCTCGTTGTCGATCTGGTGCAGCTCGGCGAGTACGCGAAGAGTCGTGGCGAGATCGTCGGGGTCGACGCCCGGTCCGAGGTCGGGTGCAGCGTCGGAGGGGGCGTCGGTCATTGTGCTGATTTTACGCGAGTGTCCTGGGGGTACGCCCGGCCCCGCCCGCAGGGCACATGAGCCTGGCACATGAGCCGGTCGTCGAGCGCACGGCGCGACGTCGAGAGCCCGCGCACTCGACGGAGTGCGCGGGCTCACCGCAGCTACGCGATCCCGCCGCCGTCCACGACGAGCGCCGACCCCGTGACGTACGAGGAGTCGTCGCTCGCGAGCCAGACCACGGCCTGCGCGACCTCGCTCGGCTCGCCCATCCGGCGCAGCGGACGATCAGCGGCTTCGGCGAGGAAGGCGTCGGTGTCCTGCGCGAGCTGACGGGCCTCGTCGCGCAGCATCCCGGTGTTCACGTCGCCGGGGTTGACCGAGTTCACCCGGATGCCGGCAGGGCCGTGGTCGATCGCGAGCGCACGCGTCATGTTCACGACCGCCCCCTTCGAGGCACAGTACGAGAGGGCCTGGCCGCCACCCTTGAGGCCCCAGCCCGATCCGGTGTTGATGATCGAGCCTCCGCCCGCCGCCTCCATGATCGGCACGACGTGCTTGCACATCAGGAAGATCGAGCGCACGTTCACGCCGAACACGCGATCCCACTCCTCGACGGTCGTCTCGACCGCCGTGGTGCGACGGATGATCCCCGCGTTGTTGAAGACGACGTTCACTCCGCCGAGCTCCTGGAGAGAGGTGGCGACGACGCGTTCGATGTCGGGTTCGCTCGCCACGTCGGCCGCGATCGCGATGGCGGTGCCGCCCGCGGCACGGATCTCCTGCGCGACGGCTTCGGCCGCCTCCGCATTCAGGTCGACGACAGCGACGGCCGCGCCCTCGGCGGCGAGCGCGAGCGAGGTGGCACGACCGATGCCGCCGGCACCGCCGGTGACGATGGCCTTCTTGTTCTCGAGACGCATGGGGTGTCCTTTCGGGTTCGTTCAGAAGATGTCAGACGCAGTCAGGGGATCAGTTCGGGGGCGCTCACGGCGTACAGGCTGCTGGTACCCGCGCCGGTGACGATGCGCACGTGTCCGGCGAGTCTCGCATCCAGCTCCGGGTCGCCGGTGTCGACGAGGAGCGGGCGGCCGTGCAAGTCGATGAGCTTCTGCTCGGGGGCGACGACGAGGAGCGGGTCGTCGCCGAGAGCACGCAGGACGGCAGCCGAGAGCTGCTGGTTGCCGCGCCCGAGCAGGAATCCCTGGCCGCCGATCACGGTGACCACGGCCTGAGCCGGCCCCTCGGCGATCTCGGCGAGGAGTTCCTGCTCGCTCGCGCCGCAGACGACGATCGTGCCGTCGAGCACGACATCCACTCCGAGCGGGGATCCCTCGACGCCCAGCTGCCGGGCGATCTCGGCGGTCGTGCCGCCGGGACCGAGCAGATAGCGGACGCCCGGGAGCATGCGGGCCACGGCGCCACGCGCCGCCGCCTCGACCGCCGCCGCCTCGGTCACGGGTGTCGGCGCCTTGCGCGCCTGGGTGCGGCCGCTCCGGTACGGCACCCGCAGCATGCCGTAGAGCGTGGGGTCGACGCGGGCGCGCCGCATCGCGGCCTCGTCGATGTCGAGTACCTCACGCTCGTCGGTGGGAAGCCCTCCCAGGTCGATCCAGTCCGCGGCGATCGCCCCCGCCGCCCGCGGACTGACCGCGAACACGGGCGAGTACATCTTCACTCCGGCCGGCACCCCGAGCACGGCGGGCATCCGCGTATCCGCGTGCTCGGCATCCGCGTGCACCTGTCGGGCGTCCATGCCCCCGGGTGCGGATCTTTCGGCGTGTCTCCCGACATCCGTTCCGGCTCCCGACGGATGCTCGGCCCCTTCGAGCCCCGCGACCGCATCCCGCAGCGTCCCGTCACCGCCGACCACGAGGATCAGGTCGACGCCGTCCGCGGCGAGCGCCGCCACCGCACGCGAGGTGTCCCCCGCCTCCGTCTCGTTCCGCTCTACACCGAGCGCGGGAGCCACGACACGCGGAACCAGCCCGGCCGCGCGCACGGCGTCGGCGCCCATCGCACCGGCGGCGGTCGCCACCACGAGCCCGGGATGCCGTTCGGCGAGCATCGTCAGGGCGAGGACCGCCCGCTCCTGCACGCGCGAACGGGCGCCGCGCGCGAGGGCGAGGCGCTGCACGTCCGCGCCGTCGGAGCCGGCGAGGCCCGCAGGCCCGCCGACTCCGGCGACAGGGTTGACGACGAGGCCGATCACGACGCGACAGACTCCGCGGGGAAGTACTTCCGCTGGTACGCGCGCCACGTGATCGCCCACCGTTCGGGGTCGTCCAGATCGTCGTGGTGTGTGTGGTGCACGGTCTGGTTGTGCGGGGCGGTGCGCACCACCTCGGGGGTCTCGCGCGCCTCTCGCGCCACTTCGGCCAGGGTGGCCGCGTACTCGTCGAGCTCGGCCATCGAGTACGACTCGGTCGGTTCGAGCGTGAAGGGCTGCGGCACCACGTAGGGGTGGTGGCTGGTCCAGTAGTGCATGCCGAAGTCGGTCATGCGCACGCCGATCTCCTCCGACGAGATGCCGGTCTCCTGGTACAGCTCCTCCCACGAATAGCGCACCTGCTCGATGCGACGGCGGCCGGTGGCGTACGGGGCCGACGCTCCGGGAATCCCGAGAACGCGAGCCATCAGGTAGTTGTTGTTCAGCACGGCGGTCTCGGCGGCGGCCAGCAGCCCCTCGGCTCCGAGCGCCATGATCCACGAGTAGGCCTTCACGAGGGCGGGGATGACGCCGAAGAACGGCCCGACCGCACCGATCGAGAGCTCGCCGCCCTCGGCGACGGCGAAGGTCCCGTCATCGTCACGCACCACCCGCGGCCCCGGCAGGAAGGGGGCCAGCGCCGCACTCACGGCGTTCGCGCCCGATCCGGGTCCGCCGCTGCCGTGCGGGGTGCCGAAGGTCTTGTGCAGGTTGAAGTGGCACACGTCGAAGCCGGCATCGCGGGCTCGCGTGACCCCGAGGATGCCGTTCGCGTTGGCCTGGTCGTACGAGGCGAGGGCCCCGACCGCGTGCGCGGCATCCACCCACTCCCGGATCGCCGGGTTGTAGATGCCGGTGTCCTCGGGGTTGGTGACCATGATCGCCGCGGTACGGGGCGACAGTGCCGCCTTCAGCGCGTCGAGCGAGGGGTAGCCCTCGGCGTCGGGATACACGGTGATGACCTCGTAGCCCGCAGCCTTCGCGGCGGCCGCGTTCGAGGGGTGGCTGAAGATCGTGGTGATGACCTCGCGGCGCTGCTCGCCCTCGCCGTTGGCCTCGTGGAAGGCGCGGATCATGGCGATGTTCGCCCAGATCGCGGCCGATCCGCCCTGCGTGTGCAGCGAGACCTCGTCCATGCCGGAGATCTCGGCGAGCATCCGCTCCAGCTGCCAGACGATCTCGAGCACACCCTGTGCGTCGGCCGGGTCCTGGTGCGGGTGCATCGCGGTGAGCTGCGGGGTGTTCGCGAGCTGGTCGTTGATCTTCGGCGCGTACTTCATGGTGCAGGTGCCCTGCCCGATGTCGACGTTGAAGTCGGCGCCGAGGTTCTCCTGCGACAGACGCAGATAGTGCTTGAGCACACGCATCTGCCCCATCTCGGGCAGCTTCGGCTTCGACGCACGGCGCAGGGAGGCGGGGAGTGCGGCGACCACGTCGCCCACCGCCTCGCGCACGCCGGGCTCGACCTGCGAGACCAGTACGCCGCGCTCGCCGGGCGTGGTCAGCTCGAAGATGATCGGCTCGTCCCAGCGAGCCTGCTGGAAGCGGCGCAGCGCCGGCTTCGGGGCGACGGGGAGGCTCATCGGTTCTGCTCCTTCGCGAAGAGATCGGATGCCGTGACCTCGGCGAGTGCGCCCGCCAGAGTGTCGATGTCGGCCTGGGAGGTGAGTTCGGTGACGCAGACGAGCAGGCGGTGCTCGTCCACGACCACCCCGGGTTCGATGCCCCTGGCGCGCAGCGCGGTGACGACCGCCTGCGCCGTGACGTCGGCGAAGGTCACCGTGAATTCCCGCAGATGAACGGCATCGTCGTCGAGCGCGACACCGGGCACCGCGGCGAGCGCCTGCTGCGCGTACCGGGTGCGGGCGAGGAGCACCTCGCCGAGCTCGGCCATGCCGGCAGGTCCCATGAGTGCGAGGTAGACCCCGGCGGCGATGCCCCAGAGGGCCGCGGCCGTGCCGACCCACTCCTTCCCGTCCTCGCGATGGGCGAACGAGGTGCGGTCGTAGGCCACGTCGCCGAAGCCGTACTCGCCGGGCACATCGGTGGTGGCGAGCCCGAACAGCCGCGACGGCATCTCCATCACGAAGGTCGGGTCGTCGTGCACGGCGATGAAGCCACCGTGGGCGCCGCCGAACCACTGGTGCAGGCCGAGGGACTGGATGTCACCGGTGACGATGTCGGCTCCGGCCACCGCGGGAGGGGTGAGGACGCCGTAGCCGATCGGGTCGGTGCCGACGACGACCACGGCGCCCGCCGCGTGCGCGGCATCCGCGATCTCCGACAGCGCGGCCTCGACCGCTCCCGTGGCGCTGGGCGTCTCGACCCAGACCGCGGCCACGTCATCGCCCAGTGCCGCACGAACGGCGGCCACGTCGGCCGTGCCGCCGACGGTCGACACGTGATCGAGCGTGAGGTGCGCGCGGACGTAGTCGTGCACCTTCGCGAGCTTCGCGGGGAGCACGTCGCTGACGACCAGCACCCGGCCGCGGCCGGTGAGGCGCCCCGACATCGTCAGGCCCGTCGCCGTGGCCTGGTAGCCGTCGTAGGTCGGCACGTTCACGACGTCCATCTCGAGCAGCTCGGCCATCAGTGACTGGTACTGGAACAGCGCCTGGAACCGGCCGTGGTCCTCATAGGGCTCACCGGCGTAGGCGGTGAGGAACTCGCTGCGCCCGATGACCTCGTCGACGACCGCCGGCACATAGTGGTTGTAGGTGCCCGCGCCGAGGAAGCTCAGCCGCTCCGCGGTCGAACGGTTCTTGGCGAGCAGCCCCCGCACGTGGCGGGCGAGGTCCTGCTCGGCCACGAACGGGGCCGGAAGGTCGAGCGGACGGCTCAGTCGCAGCGATGCCGGGATGTCGGCGTAGAACTCGTCGACCGACGCGGCACCGACGGCTGCGAGCATAGCCGCTCGAGACTCCGGGGCGGTGTTGGGGATGTACGGATGCACGAACGGGGCGGTCATGCGTCCTCCTTCTCATCGTTGTTGCTCAGGGACGTGTCATGCGAAGACGCGATCGGGGTGGCGAAGGGGATGGATTCGGCGCGGGGCGCGGCGAGGACGGCGACTCCGTAGCGGTCGAGCTCGAGCCGGTCCGCGTGACGGATGCCGGTGAGCAGGTCGACGCCCGGGGTCGGGATCTCGAACGCGACAGGGGAGCGTCCGTGGTTCAGATAGAACGTGTAGTCGGTGGTGTCGTCGGCGCGCGTGACGACCTCGACCTCGATGTCGGTGTGCGCGCGGGCGGGAACGCCGGCCGTGCGCAGCACATCGCGGAAGACCGGGAGCAGGCCCTCAGGGTCGAACATCGCGCTGACGTACCAGGCCGAGCCCGCCCCCGCCGTGCGACGGGTCACCGCGGGCAGGCCATCGAGCTCGCCGCTCGCATAGGTGCCGCGCACCTCCACGTCGTCGTCGGCCTCGAGCCACTCGCTCCACGACGGCACGGTCAGGGTGTCGCCCGCGTAGTCGATGCTCTCGGTCAGACCGTCGGCGATCGGCCACTGCTCGTCGACCTCGATGCCCAGCAGGTCGCGCAGCGGTCCCGGCGCTCCGCCGTCGTGCACCTTCTCGGTGGCGTCGACCACACCGGAGAACGGTCCGACCACGAGGTGCCCTCCGCGCCCGACGAAGGCCCGCAGGGCATCGGCCTGCGACTGCTCCACGATGTAGAGGTTCGGCACCACGACCACGTCGTACGCGTCGAAGGGACCGGTCGCCCTGACGGCGTCCACCGGCTGGCCGAGCGTGTACAGCGCCCGGTGCCAGGCTCGGGCCTGCTGCGCCCACTGCAGACGCTGCGAGGGCAGCGACTCGACGGCGCTGGTGCCCCACCACGAGTCCCAGTCCACCACCAGCGCCACGCGCGAGCGCACCCGGGTGCCGCGCACGGGTTCGAGCTTCTTCAGCTCGTTGCCCAGCGCCTTGGTCTCCCGGAAGCTGCGCGAGCGCTCTCCGCGATGACCGAGCATCGAGGAGTGGAACTTCTCCTGGCCGTACTTGGCCTGACGCCACTGGAAGAACATCACGGCGTCGGAGCCGTGCGCGACCGCCTGCAGGCTCTCGATGCGGATCTTGCCCGGCGCCTTGGGCACGTTCACGTCGCGCCAGCTGGTCGCACTGGCCGAGGATTCCAGCAGCAGCCACGGCTGCCCGCCCTTGAGCGAGCGCATGAGGCCGTAGTTGAGGGCCGCGCCGACGTGCGAGGTCGGGTCGGCGGGCTCGGGGTAGGCGTCATCGGTCACGACGTCTTCGACAGCGGCGAAGTCCCAGTAGTCCAGGTCGCGGAACATGCTCATGAAGTTCGTGGTCACCGCGATGTCGGGTGTGACCTCGCGCAGCACGTCGATCTCGACCTGGAAGAGCTCCAGCAGGGCGTCGGACGAGAAGCGCTCGAAGTCGAGCAGCTTGGTGGGGTTGACCGGCCCCGGCGCCTTCTTCGGCGTCTCGATGTGCTCCCACGACGTGTAGCGCTGACCCCACACGTTCACGCCCCACGCCTCGTTCAGTCCGTCGAGGTCGCCGTAGCGGTCCTGCAGCCAGCGACGGAAGTGCCGTGCCGACTCGGGGCACCAGCAGCGCGAGGTGTGATCGCCGTACTCGTTGGAGATGTGCCACATGGCGAGACCCGGATGGTCTCCGTACCGTTCTGCCATCGCCCGGGTCATCCGCGCGACGTTCTCACGCCAGATCGGCGACGACGGGCAGTAGGTCTGACGGGATCCGAACTCCAGGCGGTGACCGTCGGCATCCCACGGTGCCATCTCGGGATGAGCGCGCAGCAGCCACGACGGCGGGGTCGCGGTCGCTGTGGCGAGGTCGATCGCGATGCCCGCCTTCCAGAGCAGCTCGATGATGCGGTCGAGCCACGCCCAGTCGTAGACGCCGGGCTCCGGTTCCAGCTGGGGCCAGCTGAAGATCGGCAGGCTCACCATGTTCACGCCGGCTTCGCGCATCAGACGGATGTCTTCGTGCCAGGTCTCTTCCGACCACTGGTCGGGGTTGTAGTCGCCACCGTAGGCGAGGGCATCGAGGCGGACGCGTCGGGTGGGCTGGTCGCCATCGGGTGCGGGCACGAAGTCTCCTCTCTGAGTCGTCACCGGCCGATCCGGCGGTGCACTGGTGCGAATCCCGGATCAGCTGTATTCTGTATACAACACACTAGGACGTCGTCCGAGGCCCGTCAACCCATAGGCTGACGGGCAGGCGGCAGAAGAGGGGACGCATGGCGATCGAACGCAAGAACCTGCGCTCGCAGGTTCGGCAGGAGCTGCTGAACCGCATGCGCGCCGGACTCGTGCAGCCCGGCGAGGGCATCAACGAGGTCCAGCTCGCCACCGAACTCGGCGTGAGCCGCACGCCCCTGCGTGAGGCGCTCATCGCCCTCGAGTCGGAGGGGCAGATCGAGAGCGAGAACGGCAAGGGCTTCCGGTTCGTGCCGCTCAGCGCCTCCGAGTTCCGCGATCTGGCTCCTGTCCTGGCGGCGCTCGAGAGCCTCGCGATCGAGCTCAGCCCGCCCGACGAGCTGCGTCGCATCGGCGGACGGCTCAAGGAGATGGCCGACGCCTTCGCCGATGAGCTCGTGGAGCATCAGCTCGTCATCACCAAGGACGACGAGTGGCACAGCGTGATGCTGTCGGCCTGCCCGAACGCCCGGCTCCTGGCGGTGATCGACAACGTGCGCAGCTCGTTCCACCGCTACGAGTCGCTGCTCGTGCCCGAAGACGTCAAGGTCGAACGCGTCGCCGCCGAGCACGTCGAGATCGCCCGCCACCTCGCCGACGGCGACATCCCCGGCGCCGTCGAGGCCCTCAAGCTGAACTGGATGCACGGCATGCAGCGCATCCTCGACAACGCCACGAGCTCGTACTTCACGGCGTAGACCGCCCCCGTATCCCCTCACCCCTTCACCGCGCCACCGAGGAGACCTGCGACGAACTGCTTCTGGAAGATCAGGAACAGCAGGAGCAGAGGCAGGGTGGCCAGCAGCGACCCCAGCATCAGACCCGAGTAGTCGACGCGGCTCATGCCGATCATCGTGTTCAGCGCGACCGGAACCGTGTAGTTCGCCTCGGTGTTGAGCATGAGCAGCGGCCAGATGAACGCGTTCCACTGGCTGATGAACGTGTAGATCACGAGCGCCGCGATCTGCGGCTTCGCGACTGGCAGCACGATCCGATAGAACGTGCGCAGCTCGCTCGCGCCGTCGATCCTGGCCGCCTCGATCAGGCTCGGCGGGAAGTCGAGGAAGCCCTGGCGCATCAGGAAGATCCCGAACGCGTTCGCCAGGAACGGCAGGATCACGGCCTGATAGGTGTCGATCCACCCCATGCCGGCCATGATCTGGAACAGCGGCACCAGCAGCACCTGCATCGGGATCATCATCGTCACGAGCACGAGAGCGAGCAGCACGCCGCGGCCACGGAATCGATAGGTGGCGAGCCCATAGCCGCACATGATGCTGACGATCGAGCTGAAGACCGTGTAGATCACCGCGATCAGGAGGCTGTTGAGCATCACGCGACTGAAGCCGATGCTCTCCTCCAGGCGGGCGAGGTTCTCCCACAGTGCGTCGCCGGGGAGCACCGGGAGCGGCGTGCCGAACAGCTCAGAACTCGGATGGGTGGAGGCGATGACCATCCACAGGAACGGGATGATCGACACCACCGAGGCGGCGATCAGCAGCAGGTAGAGCGGCAGCCGCAGCATGCGCGAACGGGCGCCGCGCTCCCCCGCGCCGAGGCTGCGGGTTTCGCGGCCGGAGGTGACCAGGGTGCGGGTGGCGAGATCTGTCATGGCTTCTCCCTCATGACCCGGAATTGCACGACGGCGATGATCGCGGTGATCAGCACCAGCATCCAGGCGATGGCTGATGCATAGCCGAAGTCGAACTGTCGGAACCCGACCTTGTACAGGTAGAGCACCGGGGTGAGCGTGGCGTCGTTGGGGCCGCCGCCGGTGAGGATGAAGTTCTCGTCGAACAGCTGCAGTGCGCCGATCGTCGAGGTGATCCCCGTGAAGATCAGCACCGGTCGCAGCTGCGGCAGCACGACGCTCCAGAACGTCTGCCAGCGTCCGGCGCCGTCGACCTTGGCCGCCTCGTAGAGCTCCGGGGGGATCGACTGCAGGCCGGCGAGGATGATGACCATGTTGTAGCCGGTCCACCGCCAGGTCACCGCCGCGATCACCGAGACCCGTGCCCACCACTCGTTGTTCAGCCAGTCGATCGGGGCGACGCCGAGCACACCCAGCATCTGGTTCACGGCGCCGCCGTCGGTGGCGAGCAGCACCCGGAACACCACCGCGTACGCGACGAGAGTGGTCACCGCCGGGAGGAACGTGAGAAGACGGAATCCCGATCGCCAGCGCAGCCACGACTGGTTGAGCAGGTAGGCGAGACCCACGGCGAGCGCCATCATCAGCGGCACCTGGACGATGAGGATCAGTCCGGCGTTGAGCAGGCTCTTCGCGATCAGCGGATCGGAGAACAGCCGCTCGTACTGACCCAGTCCGACGAAGCTCGTGACGCCGCCCTCGGTGCGGAACAGGCTCTGCCAGAGCGAGGCGCCCAGCGGATAGGCGAAGAAGAACAGGAGCAGGGCGGCAGCCGGCAGCACGAACCAGCGTCCGGCCCTACCCGGGTCCAGCCGTCGACGGCCGGACCCGGGCGAGGTCCGAGAGGCCATGGTTACTCCGCGACCTCTCGACCGGTGGAGGTGGCGAGCTGCGCGGCCGCGTCGGCGAGCACGGTGGCGGGGTCGGCGCCGTTCAGCACGGCGGCGGCGACGGCGTTGGCGACGATGTCCGAGGCCTCTGCACTGTCCGAGGTGTAGACGATCGGCGGGATCTGGCCCGTGAGCTCGGCGAAGGTCTCGTAGACCGGCTGACCGCCGAAGTACTCGACCGGCTTCGAGAAGTATTCCGACTCCAGTGCGGGCAGGTACGACGGGAAGAGCCCCTCGTTCGTCATCATCGACACCTGGTTGTCGGCATCCGCGAGCACGAAGTCGACGAACGCCGCGGCCAGCTGCGGGTTCTTCGCCTGCGCAGGCACCGCGAGGCCGGATCCGCCGTTGTTCGACGTGCGGGCGCCGCCCTCGTCGAACACCGGGAGCGGGAGCACGGCGTACTTGCCGCTCAGCTCGGGGGCATCGCCCTGGAGCGTGCCGATCCACCAGACCGCGTCTGCGGTCACGGCGGAGTCGCCGTCCTTCGCGGACGTGACCCGCCCGTCCCATCCGGTGACGTTCTTGATGAGACCGGCCTCGTTCATCTCCTGCAGCATGGTGAGCACGCGCACGGCTTCCGGCGAGTCGAGCGTGATCTCCCCCGCCTCGTTGAACAACCCCTGCCCGAGCTGCTGCAGCAGCATCTGGAAGCCGCCACCGGCGGAGAGGTCAGTGGACAGCAGCGTGTGTCCGGTCTTCTCCTTGATCACCTTGCCCGCCGCGATCAGATCGTCCCAGGTCTCCGCGGCCTCGATGTCGACGCCCGCCTGCTCGACGATGTCGGTGCGGTAGTACAGCGCGACGGTGCCGGAGTCCCACGGGGCGATGCGCAGCGAGCCCTCGGCATCCGATCCCGCCGACCACTTGAACGGGTCGAAGTCGGCTTCGTCGTCGCCCAGGATCGGGTTCAGATCGAGCATGCCCTTCGGGAACTGCGTGATGTAGCCGGGGGCCGCATCGGTCTCGATCGTGACGACGTCGGGCAGCCCGGTGCCGGCCTGGAAGCCGACCGACATCTTGTCGTACGCGTTGTCGTATCCCACGTCGACCACCTTCACGGTGGTGCCATCGTGAGCCTTCTCGAAGTCGGCGGCCAGACGCTCGAGCGCGACGGCGCCCACGTCCCAGGACCAGACCGTGATCTCGCCGTCGAGCGTCGCATCGGGGTCGAGCGCGACGCCGGATCCGCCGCCGGGCACTCCTCCGGCCGCACATCCGGCGAGGCCGACTCCCACTGCCACGAGCGCGGCGATTCCGGTGAGCTTCTTCTTCATGACTGACTCCTTCGTCCGTGAAATGAATATTGAATACAACAGGAGGGCGCAGAGCCCCGCGGTGTTCCGCGACGCGGGGTCAGCTGAGCTGCACCGCGAGGTCGACGAACAGCGCGGCCGACCAGCCGAATGCCGTGGTGGCGGTGCGGGCCTTCTCGCCCGTCTGCGGATTGAAGTACTCGTGCGGGCCCCCGCCGTGGATCACCAGGGCCACGGTCTGCTCACGCAGCTCCCGCGCGCGCTCGGGATACCCCGACGCCTCCAGCCCCTCGGCGACGAGCATGCTCGTGTTGACCCACACCGGTCCGCGCCACATGCGCTCCTCCGAGAAATCGGGATCGGAGGCCGCGACGGTCGGCAGCCCCCAGGGCAGGGCGAAGCGCTCGGGGTCGTCGACGGCCTGACGCAGCGCCGCGGCGATCGGAGCCGGCAGCGTGCCCGTGAGCAGCGGCATCAGCCCGACGACGGTGTCGCTGAGCTGCGGCTCTCCGCCGCCGAAGGCGAGGAACCGGCTCCGCTCGGGATCCCACGTGCGCAGCAGCAGCTCCTGCGTGGTCTCGGCCCGCGCACGAAACCGCTCCACGTCGGCATCCGGCTCGTACTTCACCAGCAGGGAGGCGAGCTCCCGATCCTGCTGCACGAGGTAGGCACCGAGGTCGGGAGCCGCGGTCGGCAGGGGACCGTCGAAGATCGGGCTGTCGTCGAGCCCAGAGGAGTACGGATGCCCGTACTCGGGCATCCCGTCGTGGTCGAGGTCGCTCCCGGCGAACCACCAGTCCTGCGAGCGCACGATGCGGGCCAGCTGCGTGCGCGCATAGTCGGGAGCATCCTCGACCTCGAGCACTTTGCGCAACGCCCACGCGGCGAGCGGCGGCTTGGTCAGGGGCACGGGCGCACTCGGATCGGCGATCTGCGATCCGGCACGACGCAAGTTCGCGCGGTCGCTCTCGGGAAGGTCGTCGCTGGTCGCCAGCACTCCAAGCTCGTGCACGACATCGGGCAGCTGCCCGTCGGGCTGCGGGAACCGGAAGGCGATATCGAGCTGCTCACGAGCGAGCTCGGGGTCGCCGTGCCGCAGGCCGACGGCGATGAAGTAGGCATCCCACTGCCAGAGACCGACGTAGCCGATCTTCGACGGCACGATCGCCCTGGCATCGCCCAGCGACGGCAGCTCGACGATGTTCGCACCGAGCACCCACCAGCAAAACGCCGCCATCTCCTGCAGATCGTCGCGCACGCTCGGGCACTTCGCGAACCACTCGGCCCAGATCGCCTCGGTCGCGGCGAGCGCTGCGCAGTGGTCTCCGCTCTCCACCGCGACGGCACGATCCGCGGCGACGCGCAACCGGATGCCGCCGCCGAGCAGATGCTCCTCGACATGACCGTCCGGACGCCGCAGCCGCACCCGCGCCCCCGGTTCTCCCCCGAGGCTCAGCGTCGACGGATCGGCGAAGGTCAGCGTCGCCGCAGCAGCGCCGAACGTCACTCGCGCAGGATGCACGTCGGTCACCGGAAGCACCTCGCCCCCGGCGCCGATCACGGTCAGCGCATCCAGCACCCGGCAGTCCGACAGCCGCCGCTCGTACTCCGAGGTGTGCACGCGCACGCCCTCGCCGTCGTCGGCGCGGAACACCAGCACGCGCGAGCGCGGCAACGTGAAGGGCGCGGACACCAGGTCGAGGCGGCGCCCGGCGAGCGCGGCGGCATCCGTCATCATCGCCCTCCGAGTCCCGAGGCGGCCATGCTGTTGAGGATCTTGCGCTGACCGATCACGAACACGATCAGCATCGGCACGGTCGCGATCGCGGAAGCCGCCATCACGAGTCCGTAATTGATGGATCCCTGCTGGCCCTCGAAAGCGTTCAGCAGGAGCGGCACCGTGAACAGGTCGGGCGAGTTCAGCAGCACGAGCGGGAACAGGAAGGCGTTCCAGACGTCGAGTGCGACGATGATGCTGAGTGCCGCGAGACCGGGCTTGAGGTTCGGGAGCACGACACTCCAGAAGATGCGCCAGCGGCCGGCGCCGTCGACGATGGCCGCCTCTTCCAGTTCCCGCGGCAGGGCGAGCACGAACTGCCGCATCAGGAACACCGCGAAGGGGTTCGCCATGATGCCGGGCACGATCAGCGCGAGATGCGAGTCGACCCAGCCGAGGTTCGACATCAGCAGGTAGAACGGGATCAGCGTCACCTGCTTCGGGATCATCTGCGTCGCGAGGAAGACGATGAAGAGCACCTTGCTGCCGCGGAACCGGATCCGCGCGAACGCATATCCCGCCATCGACGCCGTGAGCAGCGTGCCGACCACCACGAGGATCGCGATGTACGCGCTGTTCAGGTACGCCTGACCGAACGGGACCGCGTTCCAGGCCTGCGTGTAGTTCTCGAAGGTCCAGGGATCAGGAAGGAACTGCAGCGGGTTCTTCAGCAGCTGCGGCAGGGTCTTGAACGAGGTCAGCAGCATCCAGACGAACGGGAACACCATGCCGATCCCGGCCACCACGAGCACCACGTGCAGCAGGGTCGACCCGAACCGGCGGCGCGCGCGATCGACGGAGGGGCCTCCACGCCCGCGCGAGCGGTATCCGGGCGCGGTGATGGCGATGGTGGAGTCGGTCGCCGGAGCGGGGCCGGTCAGCGGAGGAGTCTGAATGCTCATGCGGGGTCATCCTCGTAGTGGACGAACTTCTTCTGCGCGCCGAACTGCACCGCGGTGATGACGAGCGTCAGCAGCAGCAGGATGATGCTCGCGGCACTCGACGGACCGAACTCGAAGCGCCCGAAGCCCAGATCGAAGATGTGATACACGATGGTGCGGGTCGCGTTGTCGGGGCCGGCGTCCTGCACCAGCACGTAGACCGTGTCGAACGTCTGCAGGGAAGAGATGAAGGCGACCACCGACGAGAAGAACACGATCGGGGAGAGCAACGGCAGGCGGATGCTCGTGAACAGCCTCCAGGGCCCTGCGCCGTCGATGCGGGCGGCCTCGATCACCGAGGGGGAGATGTTCTGCAGCCCGGCGAGGAAGATCACGACGTTGAGGCCCATCGACGACCAGATGGTGACGATGCAGACGGCGAGGAGGGCGAGCTTCGGGTCCTGCAGCCAATCGGGCGGGGTGACCCCGAAGACCTTCGAGATCGTCGTGGACAGCAGCCCGTCGGAGCGGAACATCTGCTGCCAGATCATCGCCACCGCGACCGTGGAGGTCACGACCGGGGCGAAGAACAGGATCAGGTAGAGCGTGCGCGTCTTGAGCTTCTCGAGCGCGACGGCGACGATCACCGAGAGTCCGAGGCCGATCGGCACCGTGACGATCGCGATGATGAGCGTGTTGAGGATCGCGCGACCGAGGAGCGGGTCGGTCAGCTGATCGGCGAAGTTGGCGAAACCCACCCAGGTGAGGTCGGTCAGACCGTCCCAGTCCGCGAACGCGAGCACCAGGCTGGCGGCGAACGGCAGCACGACGAACAGCCCCATGCCGATCATCTGAGGGCCGACGAAGACGTAGCCCCACAGGCGGTCGCGGCGACGCCAGAGCGCCTCCTTGCGCAGGGGCGGGGCGGATGCCGCAGGGGTGACCTGCGGCATCCGCCCGTTCTCGGTGAGAGTGCTCACTCGTTCTACTCCGACCGTTCCTTGACCAGGTCGGCGATGGTGTCGAGCGTCTCCTGTGCGTCGGCCTTGCCCTGGTAGAGCTTCAGGAACTCATCGGCGATGGCGGTCGGCAGGCCGGGCACGCGTGCCTCGGCGGGGTAGTCCTCGAAACCGATGTCGCGCATGTCGAGGAAGGTCTGGGCGTGTGCGGGATAGTCGCCCTCGAGCACGACCTCGTCGGCGCCCTTGATCGAGGGGACCGCGTTGCCGCCGCCCTGCAGACGGAAGGTCTGCCCCTCGGCGGAGAGGAACTCGGTCCAGAACGTGAAGGCCGCGTCCTTCACCTTGGTCTTGCCGTTGATCGCGAGGAAGCTGGTCGCCACGCCCGTGGGAGCGGCTTCGCCGTCAGGGGTCGGCCACTGCACGATGTCGTAGCTGTCCTGCTCGCCCGTCGCATCGACCGTGCCGATCGTGTAGCGGCCCTGCACGAAGAAGCCGGCCTTGTGCGTGACGAACACGCTGTCGGCGCCGGCGCCGTCAGGGAGCGTGTCGGCGACGACGAAGGTGCCGTCCTCGAACAGGTCGCCGAGCTGCTGCACCGACTCGACGGTGTCGGCATCCTTGTTCGCGACGAAGGCTCCGGAATCGTCATAGGGAGCATCGAGGCCCTGCGACGAGAGCCAGCTCCAGTGCGTCGCCCAGTAGTTCCAGTACATGGTGCCGGTGAGACCCGCGTCGTGGAGCTTCTTGTTCATCTCCAGGAACTTGTCGGTGGTCCACTCGCCGTTCTCGGCCAGGGTCGCGGGGTCCTCGGTGATCCCGGCGGTCGCCAGCGCCTGCTTGTCGTACCAGAACACGTCGGGATTGGAGTCGTTCGGAGCAGCGTAGACCTCTCCGTCGTTCTCGGCGGCGCCGAAGAGACCGGGGAAGAAGTCGTCCTTCTTTGTCTTGCTGTCCTTCGAGTCCATCAGCTCGCTGAGCGGCATCAGGCGCTTCGAGTCGACGAACTGACCGATCTTGTCGTCACCGACGTAGAACACGTCGGGCGCGGTGTTGCTGGTGAGCTGCGCGAGCAGCTTGGAGTGGTAGTCGCCGTAGTCGGCGACGGGCTGCAGCTTGACGGTGATGTCGGGGTGGCGCTTCATGAAGTCCTTGTTGAACTCCTCGTAGCGGGTGAGCTCGTCGGCCGTGCCCCAGGTGGACCAGACGACCGTGGCCTTGCCGTCGGCGTCGACGCCCCCTCCGCCTCCTCCGCCCCCACCGCTGCACGCGGCGAGTCCGAGTGCCAGAGCGCCGGCGGCACCCAGTGCCAGATACCGCGTCACGTTCGCACGTGCCATCTCGCTACCTCTTTCATCATTGGAAGATCTAGGTCGGGATCACCCCTTCGGGCGTACTGGTATTCTGTATACAGAACGCAATCCTGTCAAGGATCGCCGGTCCGGATCGCTCCATCGAGACCATCCCGTGACGTGCCGGTCACCCGTGGCGCAGACTGGATGCATGACCGATTCCGATCCGCACCTGCTCGGCCCCGGACTCCTGCCGACGCCGTTCACCGCCGCCGAGATCCGCGACGCCACCGGAACAGGCACCGTGATCCGGCTTCTGCTGGAAGGCCCCGACGGCCCGATGGCCGAGCACGTCAACCGCTTCCACGACACCGATGACGAGGGAGCGACCCTCGACCGCTGGGCCGCGGAGGACCCCAAGGCCGTCGTCTCGAACCGGGTGACCTGGGCCGAGCTGCAGGGCCATGCCGCCTTCGACGCCGGCACCACGAGCGTGTCGACCGTGAGCCTGTCGACACCGCTCGGCGCGCTCACCTGCCGCCGGTACGACACCGACGACGGCATCTTCTGGTTCTCGATCGACCACCCGGGCATGCCCGTGCAGTACGAGTCCGGCGGACTGCGTACGACCGTTCTGAGCATCGAGCGCGACTGACCGCGGCGTCGACCGGAGAAGTTCCCCGGAACGCGGGCGAGACCGCTCGAACGTCGGCCCTCCGGCGTAGGGTCGCAGCATGAGCAGCACAGCATCCGCACAACATCATGGAGTGGTCCCCTCCTACCTGCTCGCGCGCCTGGCCGAGTCGGGTCGCTTCCCGAAGGCCGCGGCCGCCGCACGGCAGACGCTCACGGCCGGCCGCCCGCCGTTCCGCGCGCGCATCGACCTCTCGATCGACGAGAACGGCGACCTCGTGGCCCAGCTGTCCGAGGCCCCGAACCGCACGATCAGCGATGCGGGCAACACGCAGCAGCTGCCGGGCGCGATCGTGCGCGGCGAAGACGACGGGCCCGTCGAAGACCCCGCGGTCAACGAGGCCTTCGACGGACTCGGCGCCACGTTCGAGATGCTCCTGGCCGCTTTCGATCGCAACTCGCTCGACGATGCCGGGGCGCCGCTCGATGCGACCGTGCACTACGGCGTCGACTACGACAACGCGTTCTGGGACGGCGAGCGCATGGTGTTCGGCGACGGCGACGGCGAGGTGTTCCAGCACTTCACCGGCTCGCTCACCGTCATCGGACACGAACTCGCGCACGGCGTCGTGCAGCACACCGCGAACCTCGAGTACCAGGGCCAGCCCGGCGCACTGAACGAGTCGATCGCCGATGTGTTCGGCGCCCTGACCGAGCAGTACGCCCTCGGCCAGACGGCCGACCAGGCGACGTGGCTGATCGGCGCCGAGATCTTCACCGACGCCGTCGAGGGCGCGGCTCTGCGTTCGATGATCGCGCCGGGCACCGCCTACGACGACGACGAGCTCGGCAAAGACCCGCAGCCCGACCACATGAGCGGCTTCGTGCGCACCACGGAAGACAACGGCGGAGTGCACATCAACTCCGGAATCCCCAACCGCGCGTTCGCCCTCTTCTCGATCGACCTCGGTGGCAAGGCGTGGGAGCGCGCGGGCACCGTCTGGTATCGCGCGCTCACGGGCGGCCTGTCGAGCACCGCGACCTTCACGCAGTTCGCCGATGCCACCGTCGCCGCGGCCGCAGCCGTCGACGCCGCCACAGCCGCAGCGGCTCGACGCGCGTGGACGACCGTGGGAGTCTATGGAGATGAGCGAGTCCTCTCCACCGACTGACGCGCAGGTCGCGATCGCGGTGGTGCGCACCGGCGGTATCGCCGGCATCCGCCGGCAATGGCGGGTGGAGGCCGCGCCCGACGATGCGGTGCACTGGATCGACCTGATCGACCGCTGCCCGTGGGACCAGGAGACGGACGCCGGATCCGGCGCCGACCGGTTCGTGTGGAGCATCCGGGCCCGCACACCGTCGGAGCGCCGCGAACGGGAGCTGCCCGACTCGGAGCTCGACGGCCCCTGGCGCGCGCTCGTCGAAGCCGTGCGTGCGGCCTCAGCCTGAGGCCCCGACGTACGCTCTCAGATGAGCCGTGACCGACGGCGCATCGAAGGGGGATCATGCTGACGACAGACGAAGCCGAACGACTGCTCGGCGCGGCACGCGAGGCACACACCCGCGGCGACCCCCTGCTGCACCTGCACGTCGAGGTCAGCCGTCTCACCGGAGCCCCGTCATCGTGGGGTTCGGCGGCGAACGAGTGCCACCAGAACGAGAGCGTCGGCTACTTCCTCGGCGAGGTCGAGCGCGTCGGCTGGCGACTCGAGCACACCGGATACGCCTTCGTCGACTCGGGCGCGACCACATCCGATCGGGTGATGAGCACCGGAACGGGCGTGGTGAATCACGGTGCCGTCTCGGGATACTTCACCTTCCGCCGCGCGGCCACGGCCTGACGTCGTCACCCGCGCGGGCCGCATCCGATCAATCCTGTGTGAGTCCGGCCTCTTCGCCGCGATGCGGGTTCACAATGGAACCCATGGGACTGTTTCAGCAGAAGCCTGAAGAGCAAGAGAACCAGTGGGTGCTGCCCTCGGAGCCGCTCGAGCGCTCCGAGACGGATGTGCTCGACTCGGCGCCGGTCGTCGATCCGCTGTCGATCGGCCTCGGCGCGGAGGCCAGCGGCGACCTGAGCTCTGTCCTGTTCCCGGTCGCACCTCCCGTCCCCGAGGCCGCCTCGACCGAGAACGCCGAGCCGCTGAGCGAAGATCCCGAAGAGGACTGACGCCTCGCGGCAGGATCGCCGGATCGGCGAGGCTCCTCCGCGACGCGCGTGGCGTCCGATCCCTGCGGCCCGAGTGCGAATGAAGGACGGGCGCGCGGCTACGGTTGAGGGATGACGATCACCGCCGCCGCAGACGGCTCCGCCCTGGGTAACCCCGGCCCCAACGGCTGGGCCTGGTACATCGACGACGAGAACTGGGCGGCCGGCGGATCCCCGCACGGCACCAACAACCAGGGCGAGCTGCGGGCCGTGCTCGAGCTGCTGCTCGCGACGGCGGGCACCGACGAGAAGCTGCTGATCGAATGCGACAGCCGTTACGTGATCGACTCCGTGACCAAGTGGATGCCGGGGTGGAAGCGCAAGGGCTGGCGCAAGTCCGACGGCGGGCCCGTGCTCAACCGCGACCTGCTGGAGGGCATCGATGAGGCCATCCGTGGCCGGAACGTCGAGTTCTCCTGGGTCAAGGGCCACGCAGGACACCCGCTGAACGAAGCCGCCGACGAGCGCGCGAACGCCGCGGCCAAGGCCTACCAGGCGAAGCAGGAACCGCGACGAGGGCCCGGCTTCACCCGCGCGGCAGACGCCGGAGCCGCCGTCGCCGCGTCGGCACCGGTCGCCGCTTCCTCGTCCGCCGCGCCGTCATCAGCCGCATCGTCATCCGCATCGTCGAGCACGTCGGCTGCCGCAGCACTCGCGCCCTCCCCCGCGGCCCCGACGTCGGTCGCTGAGCCGCTCTGGGCCGAGGCCGCCGACCTCCTCGACGGGTGGGACGCACCGGCGGACGACCCGATCGAGCTGCGCATCCCCCTCTCCTCCGACGAGCACGCACGGCTGCGCGACCGGGCCGAGGCTCAGGGCATCTCGCTCGAAGAGGCGCTCCGCCGCCTGATCTGAGCGCAGCGACCGCGGCGTACACTCGCACCATGTCGACTCCCACCCGCACCATCGGCCGTATCTTCCTCGGCGCCTCCCTCGTCTTCGCGGGCGTCTCGCACCTCACGGTGGCGCGCGAGGAGTTCCAGGCGCAGGTCCCCGAGTCGCTGCCGCTGGATCCTGACACCACGGTGCTCGCCTCCGGCGTGGCCGAGATCGCACTCGGATCCGCCCTGCTGCTGACACGACGCCGTCGGCGCACGGTCGGCACGATCGCCGCTCTGTTCTTCGTCGCCGTGTTCCCCGGCAACGTGGCGCAGTGGATGCACCACCGCGACGGCTTCGGTCTCGACACGGACATGAAGCGCTTCGTGCGGCTGTTCTTCCAGCCCGTGCTCGTCGCGCTGGCGCTGTGGTCGACCCGCGAACCCCGACGCTGACGGGCCGGACCACCCGCACGGACTCACCACTGTCAGGGACGCGTGCCCTCTGCGGCACAACGGGTCCTCCGAGCTGAGGTCCGTAGACTCGGCAGATGAAGGAATCGCGGGTGACGCAGCGGTGAAGGCGCGTACCGTCTTCGGCCTGCTCCGCCTCAGCGCGGCCGCCGTCTGTCTCGTGGCGCTCATCCACCGGCTCGCCTGGGGTCTCGCATCGAACACGATCGCGAGCCAGAACTTCTTCGCCTATCTGACGAACCAGTCGAACATCGCTTTCGTGGTGCTGCTCACCGTCGCCGGCATCCTCGCGCTGCGCCGCGCGAAGGATCCTCGCTGGCTCACCGTCGCCCTGGCACTCGTTCTGACCTGGACGATCACGGCCGGACTCGTGTTCGCCATCCTGGTCTGGCAGGCCGGCATCCGCGGCATCCGCATCGACGTGCCCTGGTCGGATCAGGTGCTGCACTTCTGGCTCCCCGCAGTGACCGTGGCGGCCTGGGCACTCGCACCCGGTCACCGCTCCGTCCCGTGGCGCGTGATCCCGGTGTCGCTGGCGTACCCGGTGATCTGGGGCGTCGCCACCATGATCCGCGGCCCGCTGATCGGCTGGTACCCGTACTACTTCCTCGATCCGCGGCAGGTGAGCGGTCCGATGGAGTTCCTGATCTCATCGGCGATCGCGCTCGGCACGTTCGCCGCCGTCGCCACCCTCCTCGTGCTCATCAGCCGCATGCCGGTACCGAAACGGCTGCGCGGGAAAACCGAGGGCACTGCGCAGGCATCGACGCCGGAGCAGGCGAGAGCCGGCGAACGGGTCGGTCAGACGTAGAGGGCGAGCGAGGCGAGGGCCGCTTCGATCGCCTCGTCTTCGTCGAGCTTCGCGAACTCCGCTGCCGCCGCGCCGCCGACGATCCCGACGAGCACGTTCTCGCCGGTCGCGGGTCGCAGATTGATCCAGGTCGCGATGGCCACGTCGGCGCCGACGGAGTGCCAGATGGCCTCGTCGTTCTCCCAGAACGGCTCGTCCCACCGCAGCCAGACCGTCTCGATCGCGCCCATGCCGAGTGCCGAGATCGCCCCGCGATTGGAGAATGGCAGGGGCGGGTCGAACTCGATGCTGCGGTCTTGGAGCACTCCGAGTGGAACCGTCACGATGACCCGATCGAATGACAGCGCCTCACCGGTGCCGAGGCGCACGCTCACCCCGGAATCGTCGTAGGCGAGGCGGGCGACCGGAGAGTTGAGCCCCACCTTGACCCCGTCGAGGGCCTGCTCGATGAACGGTGCGACGTCGCCGGTCGCGGCCTTCGGGTCTCCCGTGGGCAGGGGAGGCGCGAACCAGCTCGACAGTTCGTCGGCGCCGGCACCGGTGCGGGCGGCGAGGATCGCGAGCAGGGCCGCGGTCGCCGGATCACTCGGATCGATACCCGCGGCGGTCAACGCATCGGTGACCGAGGAGTCTTCGGGGGCGGCCTGCGCCGCTGTGATCGCCGCGTCGAAAGGCTGGGGGTCGATCGGGTCGAGGTCGCCCTCGGGCCCGTGCCAGAGCTGACCCGCCAGTTCGACGACGCCGACGTCTCCGCTGCTCATCAGGTCGAGCACCTCGGCGTCGTCCGTGCCGAAGAGCCAGGCGCCGAGCTGCACCGGCAGGGGCCACGAGTCGTCGACGCGGGAGTGCATGCGCCCGCCGACCCGGTCCCTCGCCTCGAAGACGGTGACCTCCATGCCGCCCTCGGCGAGCACAGCGGCAGCGGTGGCGCCGGCGAGCCCCGCCCCCACGACCGCGACGCGCTCCCCTGAGGTCGCCGGGACCAGAAGCTCTTCTGCCGCGCGCGTGCCCGAGCTGATCGCGCCGCGCACCGTGCCGGGAGCGTCCTCATCCGTCGCCTCGCCCGCGAAGAACAGGCGTGCGTCCACGGGGGCGCCCAGCGCGAGGCGCGTGCCGGCGAGCACGCCGACGGGTGTGAAACTGGCGGCGCCGAGGGCGTAGGGATCGGTGGTCCAGGTGCTGCGGATGCTGCCGGCTGCGGCGGGGACGCCGGGCGGCGGCTCCGGCTCGCGGGTGCGAGTGGGCGTCGGCGTGGGTGTCGGTTCCGGGGTGCAGGAGGCGAGAAGAACCGAAGCGACACCGGCTCCGGCGCCGAGGAGCAGAGTGCGGCGCGTGATCCTCATCGTGTCGCCACTTTATCCCGAGCGGCCGGGTTCCGCCTGTCGGCGTCCGCCTGCCGCGTTCACAACTCAGGAAGAGGGGTGCCCGCAGACGGCGAAACCGGCCGGATCCTGGCGGATCCGGCCGGTTCGTCCGGAGTTGTGCGCGCTCAGACGGAGAGCAGCTCCCGCTCCAGGCGGGCGAACGACGACTCCATGCCGTCGGCCATGCCGGTGGCGAGGATCATGTCGCGCGTCTCCTTGTCGGGGTACTCGATGAGCAGCGTGACCAGGGTCGCACCGTCCTCCTCGTACAGGTTCAGGTCGTTGAGCGTCTCGACAGGCATGCCCTGCATCCGCTCGGTGCTGACGGCGCGGCGCGGGGCGTCGATCAGGAGCGCCTGCCCCTCGAAGCCGAACGGCTCCCCTTCGGTGTCGCCGACCGGCGCCCACGAGTTGCGGTAGGACTGGCCCACCTCGGTGGCGGCGACGCATTCCGTCATCTCCCAGCCGTCGGGTCCGAGCATCCACTTGCGGATGAGCTCGGGCTCGAAGTGGGCACGCCACACCAGCTCGCGCGGCCCCTCGACCAGACGAGTGATGCGCACGTGCGTGTCGTCGAGCAGCTCGACGCGCGTGCCCTTGCCCTGTGCGTAGTCGCGGAGGTCCTGCAGCACGGTGTCGAGCTGCGCCATCGCCATCTTGAGGCCCTCGACCTGACCCATCTCGACGACCTGCTCGAGCGCATCGACCGAGTCGAAGTGGCTCGTGGTGACCATGCGGGTGCCTTCGGCGGTGGGCTCGAAGACGAACGACATCCGCTGCGCGGGGAAGCCGTCGAGCGGCTTACCGCTCTCATCGACGAACGAGTCGATGACCTCGAAGCTCTTCGGCGCGTCGATCGACACGAACTCCCACGCCCCTGACGACTTCTCCCCGCGCGGACCACTCATCGAGTAGACCGCACGCCCGCCGACGGTGTGGTCCCAGGCGGTGAAGGTGGCCGGCCACCCGGGAGGACCCCAGAAGCGCTCGAGCTGACGCGGGTCGGAGTACGCGCTCCACACTCGCTCGATGGGGGCTGCGAAGTCGGCGACCACGGTCATGGTCAGGTTCTCGGCATCGGTGGTGACGTCGGTGACAGGCATGTTCAGTCTCCTTGCTCGTTCTTGTAGTTGTCGCTGGTGTCGGATGAGCCGGACCGAGGCGTCTCGGCCAGCAGGTCGTCGAGTCGGGCGATGCGCGACCGCCACAACTCTTCGTATCGGGCGAGGAGCGCCTTGGCGCGGGCGATCATCTCGGGGTTCGCGCGGACGAGCCGCTCGCGTCCCTCGGCGCGCTTGACGATGAGGTTCGCGGCCTCGAGCACGGCGACGTGCTTCTGCACCGCGGCGAACGACATCTCGTATTCTGCGGCGAGGGTCGAGACCGACTGCTCGCGCTCGATCGTCCGGCGCAGGATGTCGCGCCGGGTCGACGCGGCCAGTGCGTGGAAGACACGGTCGACCTCCGCTTCGCTCAGTTCTCTTTGTGCAACCATTTGGTTGTACGTTATGCCTGAGCGGATCGGGTGTCAAGCGGTTTCTGCGACACCGACGCTGCCGTCACCGCGCGAGACCGCGTCAGGACACCGAACTGTGCGCCAACTCGCCCAGGTGCGGCGGGGCAGCGCCGGTGCGAGACACCGCGACGGCCGCACTGGCGAGCGCAGTGTCGACGACTCGCTCGAGCGCCCTCAGGAGATCGGCGTCGGGGGCGAAGACCTCGGCGGTGAGCGCCGAAACGAGGCCCCCAGAGACGAGTCCGTAAACGAGGCCGGACATGAAGGCGTCACCGGCACCGATCGTGTCGACCACGCTCACCGGGACCGCCTGCCTCGTCACCGGCCGCCCACCACCCGCGATCGCCAGGGTGCACCCGATCCCGCCCCTCGTGACAACGGCCATCCTGGCACCCCGAGCGAGCAGGTGCGCGAGCACATCATCGACAGCGCGACCGGGGTAGAGCCAGTCGGCATCCTCGTCGCTGAGCTTCACGACGTGCGATGCGGCCATGATCGTTTCGACGCGCGCCACGGCTGCAGCTCGCGGTCGGAGAAGCGCCGGCCGGATGTTCGGGTCGTACGTGCGCAGAGTGCGGCTCGAGACCGTTCGGAGCATCGCGCGGACGGCGGTCGCCCCGGGTTCGAGCGACGCACCGATCGACCCGACGTGGATGACGTCGGCCTCCGCCGCCTCGGCGATCGCGGTCGACTCGGACAAGGTCCATTCGATGTCGAAGTCGTAGACGGCCGCGCCGTCCGTGCCGATCACGGCGGTGGCACGAGAGGTGCACTCCCCGACCCTGAGACTCGCCGCGGTCAGAGCGACGCCCTCACGGACGAGATGCTCGCCAAGCATCCGACCGTACTCGTCGTCTCCGATCCGGGTGAGAAATCTCGTATCGATCCCCAGCCTGGCGAGGCCGATGGCCACGTTCATGGGCGATCCGCCCGGGTGGGGCACGCCGTCGACGACATCGACGAGAGCTTCACCGACGACGAGGCAGCGGGTGGTCAGCATCCCCGCTCCGCGACATCGGCGCGCGCCCCGTGCAGCGTTCCTCCGATGGCTGCCACGGTGTACGTGCGCGGCGACGCGACGGGGACCAGCGCGGTGAGCACCCTCTCGCCGTTCTGGGCGAACAGCTCGATGGACGACACCCGCTCGTTCAGATCGTCGATCCAGAGGTCCCATCCGACCTCGCGTGGCCGGTCGAGACGCATCGACGGAGACCTGTGAAAGCCCAACGGCATCCTCTCGCCGGAGCGGACGAGTTCGATGCGTCCGCTCGTACGGTCCTGACGGATCACGACCCGACCGTCATCCGATGCCGACTCGATGTGCAGCTCGACGCTCTGCGCATCGCCGAACGTCGCGGTGAAGCCGACCCGCGCGGCTCCGGCGACCCCTTCGGCGAGCACGACGCTGCCGGTCACACCGGCGAGGTCGATGCTCTCGCCGGGATCGAGGTCGACCGCCGGGTGCTGCCGCAGGCGTTCGGCCCCCACTTCGTCGCGCGTGAGCGAGAGCCGGCGAGGTAGCGTCATCGCACTGCGGTGTTCGTCGGAGTCCCCACCCGGTATGCGACCGGCATACTCCCAGTTGTCCATCCAGGCGATGAGCGTCCGCTCGTCGCGAGCCAGGCCGTCGAACGTGACACCGGCGTAGCAATCGGGTCCGAAATCGATCCAGCCATAGCGTTCGAGCTCGTCGCGGGACTGACTGCCGTCTCTCAGCAGCTCACGCGGCGGAGCGGGGTGGGGAACGGAGGCGCGGAATGTCGTACCGTCGAAATCGCCCACCACGTAGTGCGTCCCCGAACCGCCTGCGATACCGCCGGGGTTGAGGCTGATCAACAGCACCCAGCGCACATCGTCGTCATCACCGTCGACCGCGAGCGGAAACATGTCAGGACACTCCCACACACCGCCGACTGGGCCCGCGGGACCGTACGACGAGAGGAAGGTCCAGGTCGTGAGGTCGTCGGAGCGGTGGAACAGCACCTGGCGGTCTTCGGCCTCGACCGCGACCATCACCCAGTACCCGTCCCCTCCGTCGTCGTACCGGAACACCTTCGGATCGCGGAAGTCGCTCGTGCCGCGGTCGAGCACCGGATTACCGTCGTACTTCGTCCAGACGTACCCGCCGTCCGTGCTGTGTGCGATAGCCTGCGCCTGGCGTCCAGGCGCAGCTGCCGTGTAGAGCGCCACCAACGCCGGATCCTGGTCGGTGCCGAAGCCGGAGGTGTTGCCGTGATCGACCACGACGGAGCCGGAGTAGATCTGCGCCGTGTCGTCCCACAGGATCGCAGGGTCGTGCTCGGTCCATCGCAGGAGATCGGCGCTCGTCGCATGTCCCCAGCTGAGGTTGGCGTGTTCGACACCCTGCGGGTTGTACTGGAAGTACAGGTGGTACAGGCCGTCGTGGAAGACGAGACCGTTCGGATCGTTCATCCAGTTGTTGCGCGGAGCGAAGTGCATGCGCGGGCTCGTGGTGCGGACCGGGGGAAGGTCAGTAGGGGTCACCGGGGCAGTCGTCTTTCTACTTGATGGGGGCGTGCGTCACTTGCCGACGCCCGCTGTGAGTCCTTCGCGCAGCGGCTTCTGCCCGAAGAAGAACACCAGGAGCGCAGGGATCATCGAGAGGATCACGCCGGCGAGCACCGTCGAGATGCTGCCGGTGCCGAGGTTGCCCTGCAGCGTCACGAGTCCCAGTGGCAGGGTGAAGTTCTGATCGCTGATGGTCATGATGAGCGGTCGGAAGAACTCGTTCCAGTGATAGTTGAAGGCGAGGATGCCGACGATCGCGAGAGCCGGCGTCGCCAGCGGCAGGTACACGCCGAAGAACGTGCGCCAGGGGCCGGCGCCGTCGAGCTGAGCGGCTTCACCCAGTTCGGTCGGGATCCCCATGAAGTACTGCCGCATCAGGAACGTGCCGAATGCGGTGGGCAGGGCGGGCACGATGAGTGCCAGCAGGGTGTCGGCGAGACCCATGCCCCTCACCAGCATGAACACGGGCACGATCGTGACCTGCAGCGGGACCATCATGGTCGCGAGAATCAGGGCGAACAGGATCTTCTTGCTGCGGAACTCGAACTTGGCGAAGACGTAGCCCGCCATCGCGGCAGAGAGCATCTGCCCCGCTGCGACGAGCATCACCACGAGCGCGCTGTTCCAGGCATACAGCCAGAGCGGGATCTTGGTGAAGACGTCGGCGAACGCACCGAATCCGACCGTGACCTCTTGTGTGACGCTGTCGGTGGGCGAGAGCGCCGTGACGAGGGTCCACACGACGGGCCCGAGAGTGAGGAAGGCCGCCAACCCGAGGATGACGAACTTGCCACCCGTGCCGAGGCTGTGTGCCCACGAGCGCTTCGTGATGATTGTCGTAGTCATGATGGCCTCACCCGTAGAAGACGAATCGGCGGCTCAGCCGGAACTGGATGGCCGTGACGAGCATGATGAGAAGCGTCAGCACGATTCCGATGGCGGAGGCGCCACCGAAGTCGAGCTCCCGGAAGGCGGACTCGTAGATCACCATCACGGCGGTTCGGGTCTCATCGCCGGGCCCGCCGCGGGTGAGCACCCACGGCTGATCGAAGATCTGCAGCGCGTTGATGATGGCCATGACCGATGCGACCAGCAGGGTCGGGCTCACCAGGGGCAGTGTGATCATACGGAACTGCGTCCACCCGGCCGCGCCGTCGAGCGACGACGCCTCGTAGACCTCGCTCGGGATCGCGGCGAGCCCTCCGATGAAGAGCAGGAACGTGAAGCCGAAGTTCTGCCACACGTAGACCAGCAGCACCACGACCTTCGCCCCGAAGCCGGTCGTCAGCCACCCGACGTCGGCGATGCCGAGCAGGTTGAGCGTCTGGTTCACGAGCCCGAACTCCTGATTGAACAGATAGGCCATGATCAGGGAGACAGATGCGGCCGACAGGATCAGCGGGAAGAACAGCGACGACCGGAAGAAGGTGCGCAACCACGTCGGCATCTTCGATTGCACGAGGATGGCGAGCACCAATGCGACCGTGAGCTGCAGGATGACCGCCACGATGACGAAGCCGATGGTGTTCAGGAACGACACGCGCACCGTCGGGTTCATCGCGAGGTCGACGAAGTTGTCGACTCCGACGAACACCGGATCGGAGATGATGTCCCAGCGGAAGAACGCCAGGACGAACGATCCGACGATCGGTACGAGGTTGAACAGCCCGAGGCCGATCAGGGTGGGTGCCAGGAAGATCCACACGATCGCTCGCCCGGATCGAGCTGCGGTGCCGGTCTCGCCGCGTGCTCCCGGCGGGACGGTGAGGGTGCGAGTGCTCTCCGACATCATCGTCCTCCCAGCGCGATCTCGAGATCTCGCTGCATCGTCTCAAGGCCCCGGCGTACGCCGGAAGGACCGTTGGTGATGGTCGACACCACGTTCTTGAGCAGGGCCGACTCGACTGCGGCCTGCTGCGGCGGGGCCGGCATCGGGCCGGTGTCGGGGAACTTGTCGAGGGTGTCGTAGAAGACTTCCCAGTGGGCAGGTCCCACCCCCGCGCCGTACAGCTCGGCGTTGAGCGAGCGGCGGGGCAGAGAAGAGTCGGGTCGCGGGTGGGCGATCTTCATCCCCTCCACCGAGACGCAGTACTTGAGCCACTCCCAGGCCTCGTCCTTGCGCGGCGAGGTCTCCATGATCGCGTAGCCGCCCGCACCGAACTGATGCCGCTGTCCCGACATCCGCGGGAAGTAGGTGACGTCATACGCGTCGTTCGCGACGCCGGCCTCTTCGAGGCCGCGCACCCAGAATCCTCCTGCGGGTGTCATCCCGACCGAGCCGGTGGAGAACAGCGAGACCAGCTCGTTTCCACCGCCCTGCGCGGGGTTCGCCGCAAGACCCTCCGAGACCATGCGCTCCAGCACGGAGAAGCTCTCGACGGCATGCTCGTTCAGAGCGTCGGCCTGCTTCCACACGTAGCCTCCGCTGCGGGACGGCTGGTCGGGGTAGAAGCGATCCCAGAACCAGTCACCTCCGCCTGCCTTCTCTTCGCGCAGGAAGCTCGTGTTGTTGACGTAGAGCCACGGCACGACACCACCCCAGAGCCGGTTGTTCCAGAAGTACGGGAGGAACTGCTCGGGAGCGCTCTTCTTCATCGAGCGGGCCGTGGTGAGGAACTCCTCCAGAGTCCAGTTGTCGGCGGGGCGTTCGAGCCCCGCGCGCTCCATGGCCTGGGTGCTGTAGAAGACGTTCGCCGCGTTGAAGTTGTCGGGCATCTGAAACAGGCTGCCCTGGTACATGAACGCCTCGATGAGCGTCGGATTCACGTCGTCGAAGTACTCCTGCATCTCGGCCGCGTCCCTGCGCACGAAGTCATCGAGCGGGTGCGCGAGGCGCGAAGCGAAGAGCTGCGAGCCCTCGGTCGCGACCGTGACGACATCCGGGGGCGTGCCCGCCGCGATCATCGTGAGGATCTTCGCGAAGTACTCGCTCCAGTCCTGACCCTGGATGGCGACGATGCGCACCTCGATGCCGGGATGCTTGCGCTGGAATCCGTCGATCAGCGACTGACGCGCCACCGCGTCCTGCGCCGTGCCGAAGAGGGCGACCGTCAGAGTGTCGGTGCCGCGACCCGGGATGTCGGATCCGGTGAGCCGCGGCCACGAGACCACGGTGCCGACGATGCCCAGTCCGATCGCCCCGAACAGCGCCCTGCGAGTGAGATCAACCACGATGTTCTCTCCTGTTTTCGTGACTCCGCAGGCGGGAAGCTGTATCCGCACGGAGATGCTGAATTGATTCAGCACGCCGACATTAGCATCGCGGACCGGGGGCTGCAAGCAGTTTGCTAAATCAATTCAACGCTTGTGGTTCCGCGGGAGCGCCCGCACTGCCTAAGCTGGAGATGTCACGACAGGAGGAAGCCGGTGCCGAAGAACGTCGATCGCAGGCCGACGCTCGCCGATGTCGCCGCGCTCTCGGGCATGTCGAAGACCGCCGTCAGCATGATCCTGAACGATCGGCCGGGTTCGCGCCTCTCCGCCGATGCCGCACGAAGGGTCCGCGCCGCCGCCGAGGAGCTCGGATACCGACCCAATCCCGCAGCTCAGAGCCTGCGGCTCGGCAAGACCAAGACGCTCGGCTTCATCTCCGACCAGATCACGGTGACCCGCTACGCATCCGAGATGATCCGCGGCCTCCTCTCCGCAGCCAAGGAGCACGACTACACCGTTCTGATCGCCGAGACCGAGGGCGATGACGCGAAGATCGCGGATGAGATCCAGGCGATGATCGATCGGCGCGTCGACGGCATCCTGATCGGGTTGCTCGGCGCCCGCATGATCGATGTGCCGCAGACGCCGCACGACGTACCTGTCGTGATCGTGAACGGCACCTCGACGACGGAACATGCCTCGGTGCTCCCCGACGAACGCACCGCCGGGCACGCGATGGCGAAGCTGCTCACCGACGCCGGACACCGACGGATCGGCGTCATCGGCAACAACCCCCGCGCAGTCTCGTCACCGCGCCACTCGGTCACCATCGGCCCCCGATTCGACGGGATCCACGCCGCCTTCGCCGAGGCAGGCATAGAACCGGTCGTCGTCGACGTGTCCGACTGGAACCCCGACGTCGGCTACACGCAGACGATGCGGATGCTCGATGCCCACCCCGATCTCACCGCGATCCTGGCCGGAAACGACGGCGTGGCATTCGGGGCGTATCAGGCGATCGCAGAGCGCGGACTCACGGTGCCGCACGACATCTCGGTCGCGTCGTTCGACGACGAAGAGCTGGCGAGCTTCCAACGACCGGGGCTCACGACCGCGCGCCTGCCCTACGACGTGATCGGGCGCACCGCGGTCGAGATGCTGCTCGGCGACCGCCCTCTGAGCGCGATGCTGATCCCCATGCCCGTCATCGTCCGCGCCTCCATCCGCCACCTGAGCTGACGCACGAGGCGCCGACGTGCGGCATCCATTCACGTGAATCCACCCCGCGTTTCGGGCGTAGGCTGGAGAGAAGGACGGACCGTCCGAGAAGATCTCCCGGCACCGTGCCCGCCCGGAAGTGGAGTCACTCGTGGCTCAGTACGACGTCTCGAACCGCTCGGCGATCGTGACGGGAGCAGGAAGCGGAATCGGTCGCTCGACCGCCCTCCTGCTGGCGAAGAACGGCGCATCGGTCGTGGTCAACGACCTGAATGCGGATCACGCGAATGCGGTCGTCGAGGAGATCCGCGCGGCCGGCGGCACGGCCGAGGCTTCGGTCGGCGACGCGACGGATGCGGCGTGGATCGCGTCTTCCATCGAACTCGCGAACTCGCTCGCACCCCTGCGCATCGGTGTCAACAACGCCGGCATCGGCGGTGCCACCGCTCCGACGGCCGAGTACGAGGACGAGGCCTGGGACAAGGTCATCGCGATCAACCTCAACGCGGTCTTCCGCAACATGAAGGCGCAGATCCCGTCGATCCTCGCGAACGGCGGCGGCTCGGTCGTGAACATCGCCTCGATCCTCGGCAGCGTCGGCTTCGCCGGCTCTCCTGCCTACGTCACGGCCAAGCACGGCGTGGTCGGGATGACCAAGTCGGCGGCGCTCGAGTACTCCGCCAAGGGCGTGCGCGTGAACTCGGTGGGCCCCGGCTTCATCGACACCCCGCTGCTGGCGAACATGGGCGACGAGGCGAAGGAGTTCCTCGTGAGCAAGCACCCGATCGGCCGCCTGGGGCAGGCAGACGAGGTCGCGAACCTCATCGCCTTCCTCGCGAGCGACGCGGCGAGCTTCATCACCGGCAGCTACCACCTGGTCGACGGCGGATACACCGCCCTCTGAGACCTACAGCCCCTCCGCGATTGCCTGGCGAGATACCGGAAGGCGCCCGGCGAGGGCGGATGCCGAAGCATCCCCCTCGCCGAGAGCCGTCAGGATGCTCCAGCGTGTCTCGTCCGCGAGTGCCACGAACATGGGCAGCAGGGCTTCTGAGATCACGCTTCGCCTTCCGCCAGACGCGTACCGGAATCACGTCGTGGTCCGGGAACGTCATCGTGCCGGTCGCACCGACACCGAGGCCGTCGAGCACGGTGCGCCGATCCCCTCGAGTCGCACCACTTGTCGGAGGAAATGACGGATGCAGGAGGAATCGCCGTGCGGGCTCCCTGCATGCGTGCATCCTTCCGACATCTGAACCGTCCGCGTCGGACCGCACGCCCGACGCCTTCCGTCCCCCGCCCTCCCGTCCGACGCCGCCCGTCCGCCCGTCCGCCCCTCCGCCCCTCCGCCCCGCGCCACACCTCACCGCATCCCTTACCGATCGCCGTCACACCCCGCAACCCCGTTCCTCTCGGCGCCCTCCCGGCCTACGCTCGTGGCATGCCCGAACTCACCCAGCCCACCGGCCGCGAAGAGACTCTGCGCGCCGTCCCCCGCGACGACGGATCCGCACCGCTCGCGCTCGTGCTCGGCGCGACCGGATACATCGGCGGTCGGCTGACGCCGCGCCTGCTGAACGCGGGGTACCGGGTGCGGGTGCTGGCACGGGATGCCGCGCGTGCGGCGTCGTTCCCCTGGGGGGCGGACTGCGAGATCGTCGAGGGCTCGGCAGACGATGCGGATGCCGTCGCCGAAGCCATGGACGACGTCGATGTCGTGTACTACCTGATCCACTCGATGTCGGCGGGCAAGGGCTTCGAGGAGAGCGATGAGCGTGCGGCGCAGACCGTCGCCGCCGCCGCGGCCCACGCGGGCGTGCATCGCATCGTCTACCTCGGTGGCCTGCATCCGAACGACGCGAAGCTCTCGCCGCACCTGCGCTCGCGTGTGCATGTGGGTGAGATCTTCCTGCGGTCGGGCGTGCCGACCCTCGTGCTGCAGGCCGGAGTCGTGATCGGATCGGGGTCGGCGTCGTTCGAGATGATCCGCCACCTCACCGACGTGCTGCCCTACATGCCGGCGCCGAAATGGGTGCGCAATCGCATCCAGCCGATCGCCGTGCGCGATGTGCTGCACTACCTGCTCGGGGCGGCGCGAGTCGACGCCGATGTGAACCGCGCCGTCGACATCGGGGGCCCCGACGTGCTGCGTTACGGCCAGATGATGAACGGCTATGCGGTCGAGGCGGGACTCCGCCAGCGCGCGATCGCCGCCCTCCCGGTGCTGACGCCCGGGCTCGCCTCGCACTGGGTCAACCTGGTGACCCCGGTGCCGCGCTCGATCGCGCGCCCTCTCGTGGCGTCGCTGCAGAACGAGTGCATCATGAAGGACCACGAGGTCGACGAGCTCATCCCCCGCCCCGAGAACGGCCTGACACCCTACCGACGCGCTGTGGACCTCGCGCTCGGTCGGGTGCGCGGCGACACCATCGAGACCAGCTGGCAGGATTCCGAGGTCTCCGGAGCGCCCAGCGACCCGCTGCCGAGCGACCCGGAGTGGGCCGGACGCACGGTGTTCACCGACTCCCGCTCCGTGACCACCAGCGCCTCACCCGACGAGCTGTGGCGCGTGATCCTCGGCATCGGCGGGGAGAACGGCTGGTACTCCTCGCCGCTGCTCTGGGCGGTGCGCGGGTGGATGGACCGCATCGTCGGCGGTGTCGGACTCCGCCGCGGCCGCCGCAATCGCACGGCCGCGCGCGTCGGCGATGCGATCGACTTCTGGCGCGTCGAGGCCGTGGAGACGGCGGATGCCGGTTCGCTGCTGCGCCTGCGCGCCGAGATGAAGGTCCCAGGCGAGGCATGGCTCGAACTGCGCGCCCTTCCCGACGAAGAAGGCGCCCGCTACGAGCAGCGCGCGATCTTCTTCCCCCGCGGGCTGACCGGACGGCTGTACTGGCTCGCCGTGCTCCCGTTCCACGGGGCGATCTTCGCCGGCATGGCCGCGCGCATCACCGCCACCGCGGAAGCGGCGAAGGCGAAGTAGCGCTCAGTCGGCGCGAGGACGCTCCGGAGCATCTGCCGCATCCGGTGCGACGGGGCCGTCCTCCAGAGCCGCATCGACCACCGCATCCACGTCGGCCGGCGGGATGATGTCGATCGCCTCGGTCGCCGCTTCGTACACCTCGGCGAGCGAGTCGTCGACGGTCGACTCGTCGATCCAGTCGAGGTCGTCCTCGGAGTGGTCGTACTCGACCGCCACGAGAGCGAAGTCGTCGCCGTACTCCTCGAGCCCTGCCATGACGCTGTGCCGCACCGCGGCCTTGGCGTAGCGCTCGCGAAGGATCAGCGGATCACGCCGCAGGTCCTTCATGAAGGCGACCATCATGAACGCCATGATGATCGCGAACGGCAGCGCGGCGATGATGGTCACGTTCTGCAGAGACTTCAGACCGCTCCCCTCCTCGCCGGTGACGAGCAGCACGGCGGCGATCACACCCACGAGCGATCCCCAAACGATCGTCACCCAGCGGGTCGGCTCGGGTCGCCCCTGCTGCGACAGGGTGCCCATCACGAGGGACGACGAATCCGCACCGGTGATGAAGAAGATCGAGATGAGCAGGATGAGCAGCACGCTCGTGATCAGCGGGAACGGCAGGTTCTCCAGCACACCGAAGAGCACTTCCTCCGGGGGGTCCACCGTGAGCCCCGCTCCATCCATCTGCTGCTGGATGGCTGTCGAGCCGAAGATCGCGAACCAGACGAGGGAGATGGCCGAGGGGACGAGGATCACGACCGACACGAACTGACGGAGCGTGCGTCCGCGTGAGATCTTCGCGATGAACATGCCCACGAACGGAGACCACGAGATCCACCAGGCCCAGTAGAAGATGGTCCAGCTCGACAGGAAGGCCTGAGCTTCCTCACCCTGTGATGCCGAGCGTGCGATCATCTGCGGCAGATCGCCGACGAACTGCACCGCGATGGAGGGGATGATGTTCAGGATGAGCATCGTCGGACCGACGAAGAACACGAAGAAGGCGAGCACGAGCGCCATCACCGCATTGATGTTCGACAGCGCACGGATGCCCTTGGAGACTCCCGACACCGCCGACGCGATGAAGCACGCTGTGAGCAACGCGATGACGGCGATCAGCACACCGTTTCCGAGCTCGCCGATCCCACTGACCAGCTCGACGCCGTGCCCGATCTGCAGAGCACCGAGACCGAGCGAGGCGGCGGTACCGAACAGCGTGACGATGATCGCGAACACGTCGATCGTGCGACCGAGGGGTCCGGCCGTGCGCCCCTCGCCGAGCAACGGCGCGAAGATCGAGGAGATGAGCGGGGTGCGACCGCGGCGGAACGCCCCATACGCGATGGCGCCGCCGACCAGGGCATAGAACGCCCATGCCTGCGGACCCCAGTGGTACAGCACCTGCGCCTGGGCCGTGTGCATGGCCTCGAGGGTGTTCGCCTCGACGGTGCCGGGCGGCGGGCTCTCGAAGAACGTCAGCGGCTCAGCCGCGCCCCAGAAGACGAGTCCGATGCCCATGCCCGCGGCGAAGAGCATCGAGATCCAGGAGAACATCGAGAACTCGGGCTCTTCGTCGTCGCGGCCGAGGGGGATGCGACCGTATCGGCTGAAGCCGACGAAGAGCATGAACACCAACACGATCGTGGCGATGGTGGTGAAGAAGAAACCGAAGTACTCCACGACCCAGCCGAGAACCGCAGAGGTGGTGCCGGAGAGGTTGTCGCCGGCGAAGATGCCCCAGGCGATGAAGGAGACGACGAGGGTGACCGCGACTCCGAACACGAGCGGGTCGGTGCGGTAGGTGCGTCCGGTCTCCTCGACCGAGACGCCGGGCACGAGGGCCGGGTGCACACTGCGCGGGGGGACGGCGGCGATGTCGCGGACGATCTTCCGCGCCGTCGCGGTGGCCTTGGTCGGGAGGCGGTTCGCGCCTGTGCCGACGGCATCCGTGCGAGGACGCGGAGGTGTGTGTCCTGCGGAGCGATCGTCGGGCTTCTCGTCAGGGGTCTCCATGGCATCCCATCCTGTCATGCGAGCCGTGGGCCCGCGAAAGCGGAGGACCGGGACCATCGGCCCGATCCGCCGCGTATCGGGGAACGGCGCGGCGACCCGATGCCGTGTGGTGCGGGTTTCCCGGGCGCGCCGCGGTCAGCGCGGGCCGCGGCGGCCGAACCCTGCGAACAGGGCGTGCAGCAGCGGAAGCGCCGAGACGCAGATCAGCGTGATGCCCAAGGGCGCGATCGACGGGACCAGCAGCGCACCGCCGATGAGCAGGGCCGCGAAGAGCACTCCCGAGGCGATGCGACGAGCGATGCCTTCGAGGCGATCGAGGCGACGTTCCAGACGCGATGTGTCGAAGGAGATGTTGCCGTCGTCGATGCGGGTGATGATCCTGTCGATGCGACCGGGCAGGCTCCAGGTCGTGCTCATCGTGTCCATCGCCTGACTCGCGAAGGCCTGCACGATGTTGCCGCTCTCGTCGCGCAGCAGGCGCCCGGCGTAGGGCTCGGCCGCGTCCCACACGTTGAAGGCCGGGTCGAGCCCGCTGCACATGCCCGAGGTGAGCGACACGGCACGGATGAGCAGCAGCATATTCTCGGGCAGCTGGAGCGGGAGAGAGCGCACCATGTCGCCGAACTCCTCGGCGAAGTCGCGGAACTCGCGCGGATCGACCTTGCTCAGCTCGGCGAAGCCCATGCCGCCGAAGCGGGCGAACAACGCCGTCAGCGCACGTTCGAGCTCGGCGGTGTCGGCGGAGGGCAGCAGCACGCCGATCTCCTGCGCCGCCGCGACGAGGCCGCGGCTGTCGCGCCCGGCGACGGCGATCAGGAGCATGCGCAGCCCGTCGCGAAGACTCGCAGGGATCTCGGCCATCATCCCGAAGTCGATGAAGGTGAGCCGGAAGCCCCGATCAGAGCCCTGCTCGACCGCGCCCTCCGCAGAGGGCGATGGCGTGACGAAGATGTTGCCGGGGTGGGGGTCGGCGTGCACGAAGCTGTGCGTGAAGACCTGATCGAACATGACCTCGGCGAACACGGCGGCGACGTCGGACGGATCGATGCCGGCCGCGCGAAGAGCGTCGGTGTCGTTGATCTTGATGGCCGTGACGTCCGACAGCGTCAGCACCCGACGCGTCGAGCGCTCCCACACGATCTCGGGGGTGCCGACGCGAGGGTCGCCGGCGAAGTTCTCGCGGAACCGTTCGGCGCTGGCAGCCTCATGAAGGTAGTCGATCTCTTCCAGACTGGTCTCGGCGAACTCCTCCACGAGCGCCGGGGCGTCGACGCGGTCGGCGACCAGGCGCACACGGGTCAGCCACCGCGCGACGCGTCGAAGCGCCGCCAGGTCGACAGCGACGATCTCATCGATGCCCGGACGCTGCACCTTCACCACGACGCCGTCGAGGCCGGTGTCGGCGGCGTCGAGCTCCGAGAGACGGGCACGGTGCACCTGACCGAGGGACGCCGCAGCCACCGGCGTCTCGTCGAACCAGGCATACGCCTGCGCGAGCGGTCGGCCCAGCTCCGCCTCGGCAGCGCGGCGGATGTCGGCGAAGGGCACGGCAGGCACCTCGTCCTGCAGCCCCTCCAGCTCGGCGGTGATCTCCGGAGGCAGCACGTCCAGGCGCGACGACATGAACTGCCCGACCTTGATCATGAGACCGCCGAGCTCGATCGCGAGCGCGTGGAAGCGCCGTGCGAACTTCTGCATGCGCGGTCCACGCGTGCGCTCCGCGACAGCACTCATCCCGAACCGCGGGAGGACGAGCTCGAACCACCAGATCTTGACGAGTTCTCGCGCCGCGAACGAGAGGATGCGGCGGTAGCGGGCACGATGGGCGCCCTGCGCCGCGGCATCCTTCATCGCGTCATCCTCTTTTCGCCGCTCCTCACCGGATGCCGCACTGCGCGATCAGTCCTGGGCGAGGATCGAGTACAGCCTACGGCGCGCCTCGTCGAGGATCTCGATGGTCGCCTGCACCTGCTCCGGGCTTCCGCTACGACCGACCTGGGCGGCCGCGGCGGCGAGGTCTACGCCCGCCTTGGGCAGCGCGTGGAAGCGGGCGCTGTCGCGGTTCCCGTCCTTGCTGGACGACGACTCCCACGGAGCCGGGGTCTCGGAGCTCTCGTCGGCGATCGCTCGCCCTGCTTCGGTGAGCGAGTAGGTCTTGCGACCGTTCTGCTCCTCGGCCTCGATGAGTCCTTCATCGGCGAGCAGCTGCAGCGTCGGGTACACGGAGCCGGCGCTCGGCTTCCAGGTGCCGCCGCTGCGCTCGGCGATCTCGTTGATGATCTGGTAGCCGTGCATGGGCTTCTCGGCGAGGAGCGAGAGCACGGCCGTGCGGACGTCGCCGCGGGCCATACGCGAGCCTCCGGAAGGGCGGGACTCGAAGGACTTGCGGAGCTGGTCCATCGCCTCGAAGATCGCGGAGGCCGGACCACCGGGGCCCGCTCCGAAGCCGGAGCCGCCGAAGAGTCCGCCGGGCCCGCCGTTGCTCCCGGAGCCGCCGTTGCCGCCGAACGGGTTGGAGGGGAATGCGTTGTTCATGATGGCCTCCTGCTGTGGTGAACGATACTCAACGATATATCGTTCATGCTGTGTGTGGGGTGGGAGTCTCCGAGCCCGGAGTGCACACGCCCGGGCGTCGCGCAAGCCCGGTGACGCACACAGGAAGTCGTGGTTAGCTCGGTGACTTGTCGACTTGGGGGAGTGAGACGTTTGTCACAGAGTGATCGACCGGAGAACAGCACCAGCACTGGAGACGCCATCCGCGTGAGCGTGGTCGTCCCGGTGTTCCGACCCGGACCCTCGTTCGACGACCTCATCGCTTCGCTCGATCGCCAGACCTTGGGCACCTCGGCCTTCGAGGTGCTCCTGTGCGACGACGGCTCCGGCGAGCCGACCGGCGCACGCCTGGCGGCCATCGCCCGCGATCGCCCCCACGTGCGCGTGCTCTCGCTGGAGCACTCCGGTTGGCCGGGCATGCCCCGCAACCACGGAGTCGATGCCGCCCGCGGAACCTACGTGCAGTTCGTCGACCAGGACGACTACCTGTTCGACGGTGCGCTCGAGAAACTGTGCGACTACGCCGACCTGAACTCGTCCGACGTGATCGTGGGCAAGGAGGTCGGCATCGGTCGTCGCCTCCCGAGCCGGATCTTCAGCCACGACGTCCCTCGCGCGGTGCTCGGGACCGATCCCCTGCTGGAGATGCTCACACCGCACAAGATGTTCCGCACCTCGTTCCTCCGGGCCAACGGCATCCGTTTCCCCGAGGGCAAGGTGCGACTCGAGGATCATCTGTTCGTGATGCAGGCCTACTTCGCCGCATCGACGATCTCGATCCTGGCGAGCGAGCCCTGCTACGCCTGGGTGAAGGAGCCCGGCAGCGCGAGCTCGTCGCGCATCGACCCCGACACGTACTTCCCCCACCTGGAGACGGTGCTCGATCTCGTCGAGGCGCACACCGAACCCGGGAAGCTGCGTGACCGCCTGCTGCGGCACTGGTTCCGCGGGAAGATCCTGAAACGGCTCTCCGGACGACAGATGGTCCGGTATCCCGACGACTACCGCGACCGCCTCCTCGACGTCGTGACCCCGTTGGTGCAGGAGAAGTTCGGCCCGGGAGTCGATGCCGGCCTCGGCTTCCCCCACCGGATCCGCGCGGCCCTGCTCCGTGCCGGCCGTCGCGATGACCTGCTCGGCCTTGCGCGGTTCGAGGCCGAGACCGTGTGCCGGGCCGTCGTGACCGAAGCGCACTGGTCTCGTGGCGGCGGCCTTCACCTGACCCTCCGCGTGACCCTCACGAGAGACGGCCACGACGCCTTCGTCTTCGAGACGTCGCGCTCCGAGGTGACGTCCTCGGCGCCCACCGACGACGGCGGCTCAGATTCCGCACACCAGGACGCCGCGGCGAAGAGCGTCGGTGCGGCGGATGCCGGATCCACGCCCACGCGCTCGAAGAAGATCACCCGGCTCGTCTCCCTCCCCGTCTCCACGATCGAGGGTCTTCCGGACAACTTGCTGGTCGTCGGCCGCGAACTGCGCAACGACCGGGTCGACCTGTTCCTGCGAGATGGAGAGACCGGCGCCGAACGTCACATCGGCGGCCGGCACCCCCGCAATCTCGACGCCGCCCGCGTCGCGATCGATCCGTTGAAGGTGTTCGGCCCGAGCGACGAGTCGCGCGGAGGCGCGCTGACCGTGAAGGTCCGCCGCGCGGGGTGGACGTTCGAGACCCCACTCGAGGCCACCCCCGCCGTGCTCGCCCGCGCCGGGCGGTCACCTCTGCTCGCCGGACGCTCATGCGCTCTCGTGGCGACGGATGACGGCCGCGTCGAGCTCCGCCGCGAATGGCCGGGTGGACGTGTGAAGGACTTCGCCGGACGAACCGCCCGCAGACTCCGCGCGCTCCTGCGGAAGCACTGAGACCCCTCCGAGGTCTCCGTTCGCGGGGTCTCGACCGTCGCTCCGCGTGATCCGACTTGCCAGATCGAACGAATATCGATAGATTTCCCATGTTCTTCGATGAAAGGTCACTCCATGGGAAAACTGACGATCCTCGTGCTGCGCATCGTGATCGCTGTGGCGATGCTCGGCTCCGTGGCGGTACAGGCCCTGATCGTCCCTCTGCTGTGGCTCGACCTCGGCGAGAACGAGCTGTGGGGCCGGATCTTCCTGGTCTCCCTCGTCGTCCTGGGTGTCGGCACACTCCAGGTCTTCGGCGTGTGCGTGTGGATGCTGCTGACCAGGGTGCGCGCCGGCTCGATCTTCTCGGAGTCCTCCTTCCGGTACGTCGACGTGATCATCGGAGCGATCCTGACGGCTGCGCTGCTCACCTGGATCCTGGCGGCCCTGCTCGCACAGGGTTCGATCGCTCCCGGTGTCGTGGCGCTGATCGGGGGCGCAGGAGTGGTGCTCGCCGGAATGGCGCTGCTGGTCGTCGTGATGAAGGCGCTGCTGCGGCAGGCGATCGACCGCGAGGCAGAGGCGCGCTCGTGGCGCTCAGAGCTCGACAACGAGGTGATCTGATGCCCGTCGTGGTCGATATCGATGTGATGATGGCGCGACGGAAGATGAGCGTCGGCGAACTCGCCGACAGGATCGGCATCACCCCGACCAACCTCGCCGTCTTGAAGAATGGTCGCGCGAAGGCCGTGCGGTTCACGACGCTCGACGCGCTGTGCGCCGTGCTCGAATGCCAGCCGGGCGACCTGTTGCGCTGGGAGCCCGATGGGAGCGCGGGCCGCGCAGACTGACATCACAGCGACGGCGCTCCAGCAGCCGTCAGCCGTCAGCCGTCAGCCGTCGACCGCGATCGCCACCGCCCTCACCACAGAGCTGCGCCCGCGACGGCGCGCATCGCTGGAGAGATCGATGCGAATGCTCCGGGCGACGAGAGGGCGCACAGGCTCTCGACCACCCGCCGCACCGCATATCGATCTCCGGATCCGCGCTCCGCGTCGCCCTCCCGATGCGATCGCAGTGACCACTCGGAGAACCTCCCGCCGTGGTCTCGCCCCTCGTCGACCGCAGCCTCACCGCGCGTGACGGTTTCGGGAAGCTCGTCGAACGCCATGACCGACCCGTCGGCGACGGCCAGCAGTGCGAGGGTGACGGCGCGCAGCTGCCCATGCGGGAACAGCCGCTCCTTGCCGTGCGCTCTCACGACGCCGACGACCTGGAGGAAGCCGCGCGCTTCACCGTTCGCCAGCGCGTGCCCGAGGTGCGTGACCACGATGCGACCGCGCAGCCTGCGCACCGCCTTCGTCTGCCGTGCCAGCAATGCCAGGGCATCGACGGGGTCTGGCACGTCGGACGCCTCCGCGTCGTGCCACCCGAGGTCTTCGGCGGCCTCGGCGACGGCCGCGCGGGGCAGCCACCCGGCTACCGGGTCCTGCTCGACGCCGTCGGGGCCGATCCGCGCAACGAGACCCCGCAGTCCTGCGGTCGCCGATTCCACGGTCGCCGAGTCCGCGGCCACCTGGCCGGGCGGAGCGGCGTCGATGAGCCCCGTGCCTTCGAGGTGTGCGAGAAGCGCCAGTCGACGGACGGGCGTCAACGACTCGCACAGCGTCACCAGCGAGGAGGAGGCGCGCAGGCCGTCGCCCCGCTCACTCGCAGTGATCGGGTCGAGTCGCGGCTGCACCAGTCCGAAGCGCTGCGCGAGTTCGAACGCCACATGCTCCGCCCGGAACGGTGGTCGCTGCACCTGCCAGCCCGCGGCCTCCGTCTGCTCTTCCGCCTGAACGCGACCCGCATCGACGACGGTGACGCGCGGCTCCCCCATCCTGGTCTCGAACGGTCCGCTGATCGTCACGTCGACCACGTCAGCGACGCCGGGGATCGACACCCGCTGCGTGTTGCCCCTCCAGGACACGAGATCGATGAGGGGCGAGTGGTCGGGCCCGTCTTCAGAGTCGGGCGTCTCGGGCTCGAGCCCGAGGCTCAGCCGGTAGGCCTCCACGATCCAATAGGAGGGCGCGTCGCGCGGCACACCGATGACCCGGGTGAGGTCAGGCCGATCGGTCACCGACATCTCGACGTGAAGAGCCCAGGTGACGTGGACGTGCTCGGAGAGGTTCATCCGCGCAACGCTAGACCTCTCCCGGCCCTGCTCCCCGCCACGAAAGCACGAACTGTCGAGAACTTTTCGAACCTTCTGGTCGTGCAGGAAGACTCGGAGCATGCACCGGTCCTCCGGCGGACGCCGGGAGGCCCTGCGGTGCGAGAGGACACGGCCTCGCCTCACCACAGGGCCCCACCTCTGCATGTCAGCGCAGCACGAACTCCACCGTCGTGACATTGCCGGCGACGTCGTAGACGAGAAGCGTGTTCTCGCCCTTCACCCCGCCGAAGGTCCCCGGCTTCACGAAGTTGAGGTCGGACCAGGCGTTGTTCGTCAGATCCTTCTCGACGCCGTTGAGCGCGATCCGGTCGACCTTGCCGGCATCGTTGAGCTTGAAGCTGACCTTGTCATATCCCGCTGCATCGCCGACCGTGAACGAGCCGCCGGTCTTCACGGTCACCGTGGGGGCTGTGGCGTCGACGACGACATCGAAGGTCGAGGTCTTCGAGATGTTGCCGGCCGCATCCTGGGCGTTGTACTTGACCGTGTACGCACCGTCGGGAAGCTTGACCGTCGCGACATGCGAGCCGCTCGCACCTGAGACCGCCGACTGCGTGCTCTTGACGAGCTTCCCGCCCTGGTAGATGTTCGCGACGATGCGGGCGAGCCCCACCTCATCGGTCGCATCGACCCGGATGTCGATGGACTTCGAGGGGCCGGCCGACGCCGGACTGACGAGCGTGACCTGCGGGCGCGTGGTGTCCGGCACCTCGCCGGCGACGAATGCGACCGAGGTCTTCTCAGAGCGGTTGCCGTACATGTCGACCGCGGTGACCTCGGCGATGTAGCTCGTCCCCTTCGTGAGGGTGAGGAGCGGAGCATCGGCCTGTCGGCCGTTGCGGATGGCGAGCGGGATCTCGAGCACGCTCGGGCGCGGCGCGATCTGGAAGTCGGCGAGCACCTTCGCCCCGGCCCTGATCGGCAGCGCCTCGGCGCCCGTGACCGCGTCGCGGACCCGCACGTCGTAGCCGTACACCGCTTCGTCATCGGTCGCGGCGGGAAAGCGGAGCACATCGGCCCCGTTCGTCACGATGTGCTCGGGTGCTCCCTGCTGCACCGGAGCGACCGCATCGCGCGCGGCGGCCGTGTAGTCGAAGTTCGCGCGCACCTCTTCGGCGGTGCTGCCGTCGAGGCGGACGGTCCACGTCGGCCCTGCGAGCGTCCCCGCGCTGGCGAACGGGTAGCCGGACTGGTAGCCCCACGCGCCGTTCGTGTAGGTGCGTTCGTCCTCGGCGGCGAAGTTGATCCGGTCGATCTCGGTGCGGTCTGCGTAGACCTCGACGTAGAGGGCCTGCGCGGTGGGGATCGTGAACTCGTCCCAGAGCGCATCGCCGTAGATCTGGTACGCATCGTGGGGAGTCTCGGTGTACGACATGGATCCGTCGTTCACAGCCGTGAAGGCCCCCTGCCAGATGGAGCGCTCGTCGTTCAGGTGCAGGTGCGAATGGCCGGAGAAGTAGACGGCCTGCGGGTACCCGGAGAGGTCGCTCGTGAGCGCGGCGTTCGAGGCCTGGGCCCCGTCGTAGACCGTGTTGGCGGTCGGTCGGTGGCCGACGACGAAGATCGGCGTGTTGAGAGCGCCCGACTCGGCCGAGAGGGCGGCGAGACGACCCTGCAGCCACGTGCGCTGCGCGCCCGAGTACCGCTCGGTGTCGGTCACGAGGAAGGTCTGACCGTCGATCGTCTTCTCGTAGTAGCCGCCGGACGCGTTGGGGAACCAGTCGCCGTAGTACTTGGCCATGTCGGCGTTGCCCACGTCGTGGTTGCCGTGGGACATCAGGATCGGAGTGTCGTCGAGTCCGAGGCGATCGATGTTCTCGTCGAAGATCGTCTTCACGACCTGGTGGTCGGGCGCGGTGTTGTTGTTGTTGTCGTTGATCTGGTCGCCGTTGGAGATGATCAGGTCGGGATCGGGGTTGATCGAGGCCAGGGTGTCGAAGTGGCTGCTCCAGATGCCCCGGTTCTTGTCGTCGAGGGACGACGTGTGCACGTCGCTCATCACGAAGAACGACAGCTGCGGCTCCTCCTCCGTCTTGATGATGTAGCCCTCGATCTCGGCGGGCGATGTGACACCACCCTTGATCGAGACCGCAGCGAGGTTCGACGTCTCCTCGATGACGAGCGGCTTCTTGTAGATCGGGCTCTTCGCGGTCGGCGTCGAGCCGTCGAGCGTGTACCTGATCTCGGCGCCCTGCGGCGCGGTGAGCGCGACGGTGGCCGACTCGGTGAACCGGCCGCCCTCCTGACTGAACGTCGGTGCGGCCAGTCCGTCAGCGGCGTTCGCCGCGAGGGGGAACGCGACGGCTGCGGCGACGGCCGCGAGCGTGCACACTCCTGCGATCTGTCTCTTCACTTGATCCTCTTCCACGTGTATATCTACGACTCACCGAACCGGCGCTGAGATCGACGCTAGGGAGCCGTTCGAGACAGAGAACAGCGAAAGCAGGAACGTTAGGTAAACAACTTGGCCAAGAGGGCCAGGCATGTCGCCGGAAGAAGTAAATACAAGATCACGAAGGCCCTCAACGTCCCGCGAGCAGCTCCTCGAGGCGCACGGCCTCTTCTCGCGGCATGGAGTACCCGTGCTCGGCCGCCGGGTAGGCGCCGGAGCGCACCTCGGCCGCATACGCCTCGACACCCGCGATCGCCGCTGCGCGCAGGTCGGCGTAGCGCTTGACGAACTTGGCGGCTCCGCCGTCGTAGAGCCCGAGCAGATCGTGGAACACGAGCACCTGTCCGTCGGCATCCGCGCCGGCTCCGATGCCGATCACCGGGATGTCGAGCAGCGGCACGAGGGCGGCCGTCACCTCGGCGGGCACCGCCTCGACCACGAGCATCGAGCACCCGGCATCCTGCAACGCCAGCGCATCGTCGATCACGGCGAGAGCGGCCTGGGCGGTGCGCCCCTGCGCGCGGTAGCCGCCGAGCGCGACGGCCGTCTGCGGGGTGAGCCCGACGTGCCCGACGACGGGGATGCCCGCCTGCACGAGCGCTCGCGCGCGGTGGACGGTGGTGCCGCCGCGCTCGATCTTCACCAGGTCGCAGCCGGCTTCCTTCACGAAGCGCTGCGCGGTCGCGATGGCCACCTCGTCGGAGGCTTCGTACGAGCCGAACGGCAGGTCGCCGACGAGCAACGGGGCCGCGAGTCCGCGTCGAACAGCCTTGGTCAGCATGAGCATCTCGTCGATCGTGACAGGCACCGTGCTGTCGTAGCCGAGCACGGTCATCGCGGCCGAGTCACCCACGAGGACGACATCGACACCCGCGGCCTCCGCGATCTGCGCACTCGGATGGTCGTACGCGGTCACCATGACGATCGGCTCTCCGGCCGCCTTCTTCGCGGCGAGGCCGGCGAGTGTGACACGCGTGCGGGGAGAAGCATGAGCGCTCATGCGCCGGCCTCCGTCTCTCTGTCGTTCGGAGCTTCCGCCGCGCGCAGGACGTGGTTGTCGATCAGTCGGGTGGCCCCGACGTGCGCGGCGACGGCGAGCAGGGCGTCGCGGTCGACCCGCGCGAGGGGGCGCAGTGTCTCGGCGTCGCGAAGCTCGAGGTATTCGGGGTCGATCCCGGCGTCGCCGAGCACGTCGCGCGCGGCGGAGAGGATGCTCCCGGCGGCGGCGTCACCCGCCTCGAACACCGCGGCGCCCGCGTCGAGGGCACGGTTGAGCGCGGTCGCCCGCACACGGGCGGCGGGGTCGAGGTACACGTTGCGCGAGCTCATGGCGAGCCCGTCGGCTTCCCGCACGATCGGGCAGGCGACGATCCGCACGTCGAGGTCGAGGTCCCGCACGACACGGCGGACCACGAGCACCTGCTGCGCGTCCTTCTGCCCGAAGTAGGCGGTGTCGGGCCGGACGATGCCGAACAGCTTCGTGACGACCGTGGCGACCCCGTCGAAGTGGTGCGCCCCACGGCTCGCACCGTCGAGCACGTCGGTGAGGCCCGCGACGTGGATGTTCGTCGCGAACCCCTCGGGGTAGATCTCCGACGGTGCGGGAGCGAAGAGGATGTCGACGCCTGCAGCTTCCGCGAGCGCGGCATCGCGCGCCTCATCGCGCGGGTAGGCGCTGAGGTCTTCGTTCGCGCCGAACTGGGTCGGATTGACGAAGAGCGAGACGACGACCAGGTCGGATGCCGCGCGCGCGGCCCGCATCAGCGACAGGTGCCCGTCGTGGAAGGCACCCATCGTGGGCACGAGACCGATCATCGAGCCCCTGACCCTCGCTTCGCGGATAGCGGCTCTGACCTCGGGGATCGTGCGGAGGATTCTCATGTGGAGGGCCCCTCGGTTGCAGGGGCGGGGCGGGCGGCGATCGTGCGCGTGACGGCGGCGAGGGCGTCGAACAGGTCGGACAGCTCGAGCTCCGCCGCGGCGGCACGTTGGCGCGCGACGGTCGCCTCATCGCCCCGGGCGATGGGTCCGGTCAGAACCGCAGGAGCACCACTCGCCTCCCAGTTCTCGACCGTCCGCCGCACGAGCGGCGCCAGGAGCGCCCGCGCGTCGTCGCCGGGAACACCCGCGGCGGAGGCGAGCCTCTCCGCGGAGTCGAGGACGGTGAGGAGGAAGTTCGAGGCGAAGGACGCGGCCGTGTGGTAGCTCGCACGGTAAGCGTCGTCGACCGGGAACGGACGAGCGCCGAGGGCGATGGCGAGCTGTTCCGCGACCTCGCGCGCTGCGGACGTACGGCCGGCGACAGCGGCGCCGATGCCGTGGAACACCTTAGCCGACTCCGCGCCGGTGAAGGTCTGCAACGGGTGGAGGCTGAAATCCACGTCGTCGAGAGGGGTCGCACCGGAGACGTGTCCGAGCACACCGGCATGCGGGCGAGCCGTGAGGGCGGTCTCGGCAATCGCGGCATCCGGCACGCAGAGCACGACGATGTCCGCATCCGGGATTTGCTCCGCGCGGCCGAAAGGGCCGAGCACGTCGAGCCGCGCCGCGCGCAGTGCCTGCGCGAGTACGCGTCCGAGACGCCCGGCGCCGACGATGGCGATGGTCGTTCCTGGTGCGAGAGAAGAGGGTGTCTGCATGGGATGCCCCGGGTCCGGATCACGCGGTTCGGGTGCCAGAAGTATCCGCCCTTCTCGGCGCCTGCTCCAAATCCGAGAGCAGAGCGACAATTCGCAAAGGGCTTTTGTTTCACATGTTGATCAACAAAAGCCCCGGAGAATGATCAGAGAGCATTCCGTCTCCTTCGAGCCCGCAGCTGTCTCCTCCGTGGCGCTCCTCAGCGCACGACCAGTTCCGGCGTGATCAGCGCATGGGCGGAACCCGCCTCCAAGGTGCGCGGAGCGACGATCTCGCCCGTCGGGCCCATGAGCAGTTCGAGGACCGCCGTTGCCACATCCTCCGGCCGCTGCTCGACGCTCGTAAAGCCCAGGGCCTCCGCGGTCGGCGTGTTGTCGAAGCCTGTCACGGGCAAGGAGAGTCCTGCCGAGGCGACGGCCAGCAGCGCACCGACGGCGAGCGAGTCGCTGGCGCACACGAGGGCATCCGGTGCCGGCCCCGCGGCGAGCGCTGCCTCCACGCAGGCCCGCGCGAGCGGAACACCCTCCTCCGCCGTCAGCCGCGCACCGTGCGCTCCGGCCGCAGCCATCGCCTCACGCCAGCCGCGCTCGCGGTCGTCGCCGGTCCCCGAGCCCGCCGGCCATCCGAGGAACATGACGTCGCTGCCGCGGTTCAGCGCGTGCTCGGTCGCGGCGCGCGTGCCTGCGGCGCCGTCGACGTCGACCCAGAGGTGATGCGGATCGGCGATGTCGTCCTCGCCCCACGGCCGGCCGAACGAGATGAAGGGCAGGCCATCCCGATCCAGACTGCGCACGCGCGGGTCGTCGCGCGAGGTGCCGGTGATGATCGCGGCGTCGATCTCCGACCCCTCCCAGAGCTCCGACAGCCGCTGGATCTCCTCTTCGCGCGTACGGGCGGCGTAGACCAGCATCCGCATGCCGCGCTCGCTCGCGCGCTCGGTGATCGCATGCACGAATCGATCGAGGACGACGCCGGAGATCCCGCCGAGATACGGATCGAGGCGGATGCCGATCGTGGAGCTCCGCCGCAGCCGCAGCCGCCGTGCGGCCGCATGACGTCGGTAGCCGAGCTCATGGATCGCCGCGATCACGCGTTCCCTGGTCGCCGGTCGGACGATGTCCGGGGTGTTGAGCACGTTCGAGACCGTCTGTCGCGAGACGCCAGCGCGCTCGGCGACGTCTTCGACGGTCGGCGCCTTCACCATCGAACCTCCTCGCTCGCGCACGGGTTGACACTTCCCGCGACTCGCCCTTAGCCTATTCCACGCAGAGTTTGATCGTTCAAATTTCTGCGCACGATCCCGCACGGTCCTCCCGAGACCGTCGCCCGCAGTGACTCATCAAAGGAGAGAGAGACCATGACACGGCACACCACTCGCGCAGTCTTCGGCACCGGGGCGGTGCTCCTCACCGGCGCGCTCGTGCTCACCGGCTGCGGATCCGGTTTCGCAGGAGACGACACGAAGGCGGACGCCGAGGGCCTCACCTCCTCCGACGACGCGCTCACGGTCCTGATCGGCTCGTCCGGAGACGCCGAGACCGCCGCCGTGCAGTCCGCCGTCGACGCGTGGTCGGCCGATTCCGGGACGAAGGTCACGGTGCAGGTGGCCAGCAACCTCGACCAGGAGCTGTCGCAGGGCTTCGCCGCCGGCGACCCGGCCGATCTCTTCTACCTCTCGACCGACCAGGCCTCCGGCTACGCGGCCAACGGATCGCTCAAGGCCTATGGCGACCAGCTCGCCAACAAGGACGACTTCTATCCCTCGCTCGTGGAGAACTTCACGGTCGACGGCACGTTCTACTGCGCGCCCAAGGACTTCTCGACGCTGTCCCTCATCATCAACACGCAGATGTGGACCGAGGCCGGCCTCACCGACGCCGACCTCCCGAAGACGTGGGACGACCTCGCCGCCGTCGCGCAGAAGCTCACGACCGCCGAGCACGTCGGTCTCGCCTTCGGCGCCGAGTATCAGCGCGTGGGCGTCTTCATGGCACAGGCAGGGGGCGGTCTCGTCAGCGACGGCACGGTCATCGCGGATGACGCCGCCAACGTCGAGGCGCTCGAATACGTGAAGTCGCACCTCGTCGACGGCACGTTCGCGTATGCCAAGGACGTCGGGGCGGGCTGGGGTGGCGAAGCCCTCGGCAAGCAGTCCGCGGCCATGGTGATCGAGGGCAACTGGATCACCGGAGCGCTCTCGAACGACTACAGCACCCTGGAGTACACCGTCGCCGAGCTCCCCGAGGGCGCCGGTGGCAAGGGCACGCTCCAGTTCACGAACTGCTGGGGAATGGCCGCCGACAGCCCGAACCAGCAGGCAGCCCTCGACCTGGTGGAGTACCTCACGAGCGCCGACAGCCAGCTCGCATTCTCGAAGGCCTTCGGCCCGATGCCGTCGATCAAGTCCGCCGCCGCGGACTGGACGTCGGCGAACCCGACCCTGGAGGCCTTCCTCGCCGGCGCGGACTACGCGCAGTTCCCGCCGAACCAGGCCGGAACCGCCGACGTCATCGCGGACTTCAACTCGCAGCTCGAGTCGCTGAAGACCACCGACCCGAAGACGATCCTCGACGGGGTGCAGTCGAACCTCGAAGCGGTCGTCGAGTAACCATGGCGGTCAAGGCAACGCCTCGTCGCGGCAGGGCCTCCGGGCTCCGCCGCGGCGAGGCGGCAGCCGGATGGCTGTTCACGGCGCCGGTGATCGTGATCCTCGGCGTCTTCCTCCTCATCCCCGTCGTGATGGCGCTCTGGGTGAGCGTCTCGGACTGGGCCGGACGCGGCAGCCCCCTCTCCGGATCGGTGTCGTTCGTCGGCGCCGACAACTTCGCCGCCGTGCTCACCGACGGCGGTCTCGCCACGAAGGACTTCGGCACGGCTCTGCGCAACAACGCGTGGTACGTCCTGCTCGTCGTCCCGCTGCAGACCGCCCTCGCCCTGTTCCTCGCCATCCTCGTCAACCGCGCCATGCTCCGCGGCCGCGGGTTCTTCCGCACGGCCTACTACTTCCCGTCCGTGACCAGCTCCGTCGCGATCACCGTGCTGTGGATGTTCCTCTTCACCGCGAGCGGAGCCGTGAACGACGTGCTCTCGTGGTTCGGCATCAACGGTCCCAACTGGTTCAACGATCCGCGCGGCATCCTCCACCTCGCACTCGGCACGGTCGGCGTCGATGCCGGCCCCGCAGCCCTCACGCAGGGCGGCACGCTCGGAGTGTCGTGGTGGGAGTGGCTCGCGGGCCCCTCCGTCGCGATGAGCGCCTACATCCTGATGGCGATCTTCACGACCTCGGGCACGTTCATGCTCATCTTCCTCGCCGGCCTCCAGAACCTCGGCGCCGACGTCGACGAGGCCGCCATGATGGACGGCGCGAACGGTTGGCAGCGCTTCTGGCGCATCACCCTCCCTCAGCTGCGTCCGACGCTCTTCACCGTGCTCACCCTCGGTCTCATCGGCTGCTGGCAGGTGTTCGACCAGATCTACACGGGCACCCGAGGAGCGCCCAGCAAGACCACGCTCACCCCGGCCTATCTGTCGTATCAGACCGCATTCCAGAACCAGGAGTGGGGGCAGGGGGCGGCGATCGCATTCATGCTCTTCGTGATCATCGTGATCTTCACGCTCCTGCAACGGTGGGTGCTGCGCGATCGGCCGGTCTCGAAGCGTCGCATCCGCGCCTACCAGTCCTCCTCGAAGGGAGCATCGTCATGAAACGGCTCTCCCCCAAGCAGTTGACCTGGCAGATCGCGCTCTACGCCCTGCTGATCGTCCTCGCGATCATCTACATCTACCCGTTCCTCATCCAGGTGGCGACGAGCTTCAAGACCGACGAGGATGCCGCCTCCAGCGGAGTCACGCTCATCCCCGAGGTCTGGACGTTCGCGGCGTACGAGCGGCTGTTCCGCAACTCCGACTTCCCGTCGTGGTTCGTCAACAGCGCGATCGTGACGATCTTCGTCACGATCGGCCGCGTGTTCTTCAACTCCCTCGCCGGGTACGCTCTCGCCCGGCTGCGCTTCCGCGGACGCGGTGTCGTCTTCGCGGCGCTGATCGCCGTGATGTCGGTGCCGGCCGTGGTGCTGCTGATCCCCAAGTTCCTCGTGATCAACCAGCTCGGCATCTTCAACTCCTATGCCGGGATGATCCTGCCGCTGCTCGTCGATGCGGCCGGGGTGTTCATCATGAAGAACTTCTTCGAATCGATCCCCGAGTCGGTCGAGGAGCAGGCACGGATCGACGGCGCCGGCACGTTCCGGCTGTTCTGGTCCGTGGTCCTGCCGATGGCGACGCCCGCCCTCGTGACGATCGTCATCCTGTCGTTCCAGGGTTCGTGGAACGAGCTCAGCCACTTCATCGTGTCGACCAACGACCCCGCGCTGACCACCCTGACCAAGGGCGTCGCGTCGCTGGCCAGCGGCGGACTCAGCCAGGGCACCCAGTACCCGCTCAAGCTGGCGGCGGCGCTCATCATGACGATCCCCGTCGCCGTGATGTTCTTCGTCTTCCAGCGCCGCATCATGAACTCCACAGAAGGAGCCGTCAAGGAATGACCCCCTCCCCGCCCCTCCAGCCGCTGCTGGACGACGCCATGATCATGCTCGAGGCGCCGACCCAGGCATGGTCCGACGACGTCGGCCGCATGGGCACCGCGCCGATCCACGGCATCTATCACGGCGACGTGCGACACATCCGGAGCATCGAGATCGAGGTCGACGGCACCGCACTCGAGTCCATCGGCTGCGCCTCGCCGGTGCCGCAGCAGACGGTCCTGACGGATCTGCTCCGAGGGCTCGACGACGGATCGGCCGATCCGAAGGTGCGGATGGACCGCGACCGGCGGGTCGCCGCGGGCTCGTTCACCGAGCGCATCACGGTCGCCTCCCACCTGGTCACCGAGATCCCGGTGGCCATCACGGTGCGCGTCGTCCCCGACTTCGCCCCGATGCAGCAGGTCAAGGCCGGACTCGGCGCCGATGAAACGTGGAGCTGGGACGGATCCGTCTGCCGCGCGGGAGAGGCATCCTTCACGCTCACCGCCCCCGCGGCCACCGTGACGCACGACGCCGGCGCCCTGGTGCTGCGGTGGGACGTGGTGGTGCCCCCGCGGGGATCCGTCGCCGTGGACTGGTCGGCAGACCTCGATGACCCGAGCCTCGTGGTCACGGCCGCGCGGCCATCGCGTGCCCCGAGACTCGAGGCCCCCGCCGACTCACGTGCCGCGCGCTGGATGGAGCAGGCGATCGCCGACCTCTCCGCCCTGCGCCTCGCTCTTCCCGCACATCCGGATGACGCGTTCTATGCCGCCGGTGCGCCCTGGTTCTTCACCCTCTTCGGGCGGGATTCGCTCTGGGCCGCGCGGCTCGCCCTCGCCGTCGACCCCGACATCGCGGCCTCGACGCTGCGGGTGCTGGCCCGGCTCCAGGGCGCCGCGCACGACGCATCGGCCGCCGAGGCGCCGGGCAAGATCGCCCATGAGCTGCGCAGCGGTGTCCTGTCGCTTCCCCACGAGGACGTGCACCTCCCCCCGCTGTACTACGGCACAGTGGATGCGACCCCGCTCTGGATCTGCCTGCTCGCCGACGCCCACGCCGGGGGGATGTCCGAGCGCGAGGTGCGGGCACTGCTTCCCGCGCTGCGTGCGGCATTGACCTGGATGACGGTGCACGGCGACGCCTCGGGCAGCGGATTCATCGACTACGCGGACGAGTCGGGCCACGGGCTCGCGAACCAGGGGTGGAAGGACTCCGGCGACTCGATCCAGTGGCGCGACGGCCGCCTGGCCGAGGGGCCGATCGCCCTGAGCGAGGTGCAGGGCTATGCGTATGAGGCGGCGATCCGCGGCGCAGACCTGCTCGACACCTTCGGCGAACCCGGTGCTGCCGAGCTCCGGGTCTGGGCCGCAGACCTCCGCGAACGCTTCCGCGCCGCGTACTGGGTGACCACGCCCGAGGGCCGCTACCCGGCGATCGCCCTCGACGCGCACGGCGCCCCGGTCGACACGCTCACGAGCAACATCGGCCACCTCATCGGCACCGGCATCCTCGATCCCGAAGAGGAGCAGGCGTGCGCTGCGCTCCTGACGGCACCGAGCATGTCCAGCGGCTACGGCATCCGCACCATGTCGACCGGAGCCGCCGGCTATTGGCCGCTGAGCTATCACGGCGGCAGCGTGTGGGCGCATGACACCGCCATCGCCGTGCACGGCATGATGCGAGCCGGACTCGACTCCGAGGCGAGGATGATTGCGGGGCAGCTGCTCGACCTCGCAGAGGGCTTCGACTACCGCGTGCCCGAGCTGCATTCCGGCGATGCCCTGGTGCCCGGTGGCGCGCCCCTGCCCTACCCCGCGGCCTGTCGCCCGCAGGCGTGGTCGGCCGCCGCAGCCGTCGTCGTCACGCAGGCGCTCGGGTGATCCGGAGCGATCGGCTGAGCGCCCCGTGGCCTCAGCCGATCGCTCGCCCGTCCTTCCAGACCGCCCGCACCAGCGGCACGCCGGGTCGGTAGGCGAGGTGGATGCGGGTCGGCGCGTCGAGCAGCACGAGGTCGGCCCTCGCACCGGGTGCGAGCACGCCCACGTCGTCGCGGCGGAGCGCCTTCGCGCCCCCGGCGGTCGCCGCCCAGACCGCCTCGGCCGGAGTCATCCCCATGTCGCGCACGGCCACGGCGATGCAGAACGGCATCGATGAGGTGAAGCTCGACCCCGGGTTCGTGTCGCAGGCCAGGGCCACGGTCACTCCCGCGTCGATCAGGCGGCGGGCGTCAGGATACGGCTGCCGCGTCGAGAACTCGACCCCCGGCAGCAGCGTGAGCACGGTGTCGGAGCCGGCGAGCGCGTCGACGTCGGCATCCGTCAGATAGGTGCCGTGGTCGATGGATGCCGCACCGAGCTCGACCGCCAGACGCACACCCTCCCCCGGACCGAGCTGGCTCGCATGCACCCGGGGCACGAGGCCGCGCGTGATGCCGGCTTCCAGCACCCGGCGTGACTGCGCCACCGTGAAGGCGCCGGTCTCGCAGAACACGTCGACCCACTTCGCGTGCGGTGCGCAGGCATCGAGCATGGGCCCGGTGACCAGATCGACGTACTCGTCCGGCCGGTCGGCATACTCGGCGGGCACGACGTGCGCTCCGAGGAAGGTCACCTCGGGTGTCACCTCTGCGGCCAGGCGCACGAGGCGCTCCTCGTCGGCGACGCTCAGCCCGTAGCCGCTCTTGATCTCGACGGTCGTCGTGCCCTGCGCGAGCATCTCGTCGAGGAAGCCGCGAAGGCGTGCGCGCAGCTCGTCATCAGTGGCGGCCCGGGTCGCGGCGACGGTCGAGCGGATGCCGCCGGCAGCGTACTTCTGCCCTGCCATGCGGGCCTCGAACTCGGCCGCGCGGTCGCCCGCGAAGACCAGGTGGCTGTGACTGTCGACGAACCCGGGGATCACCGCACGCCCACCGGCGTCGACGACCTCATCGACCTCCGGTGCGTCCGCGGCGGCGCCCACCCAGGCGATCCGCTCGCCCTCGATCAGCACCGCGGCATCGAGAACGGTCCCGGTGAGGTCGCCGCCGGTGGAGACGTTGGTGGTCAGTTCCGCGATGTTCGTGATGAGCGTCGACATGCCCTCACCCTCTCAGAGCATCGGCACGTTGAGGCCGCGCTCGCGCGCCACCTCACGGGCGTGCTCATATCCGGCGTCGACGTGCCGCATCACTCCGGTGCCCGGATCGTTCGTCAGCACGCGTTCGAGCTTCTCCGCCGCGAGGGCGCTGCCGTCGGCGACCGTGACCTGACCGGCGTGGATGGAGCGGCCGATGCCGACGCCGCCGCCATGGTGCAGCGACACCCAGGAGGCGCCGGATGCCGTGTTGAGCAGGGCGTTCAGCAGGGGCCAGTCGGCGATCGCGTCGGAGCCGTCCTTCATGGCCTCGGTCTCGCGGTACGGCGATGCCACGGAGCCTGCGTCGAGGTGGTCGCGACCGATCACGATCGGGGCCGACAGCTCGCCCGAGGCGACCATCTCGTTGAACTTGAGCCCGGCGAGGTGGCGCTCCTTGTAGCCGAGCCAGCAGATGCGGGCGGGCAGCCCCTCGAAGTGCACCTTCTCCCCGGCCTTCTCGAGCCAGCGGTGCAGGGCGGCATCCTCGGGGAAGAGCTCGGCGATGGCCCGGTCGGTCTTGTAGATGTCTTCCGGGTCGCCGGAGAGGGCAGCCCAGCGGAACGGCCCGCGTCCTTCCTCGAACTGCGGGCGGATGTACGCCGGCACGAACCCGGGGAACTCGAACGCCCGGTCGAACCCGCCCAGCTGCGCCTCGGCCCTGATCGAGTTGCCGTAGTCGAACACCGCGGCCCCCGCATCCTGGAAGGCCACCATCGCCGCGACGTGCGCGGCCATCGATTCGCGCGAGCGGCGCGTGAACTCCTCCGGGTCGCGCGCAGCCTCGGCCTTCCAGTCCGCGACCGTGATGCCGAGCGGCAGGTAGGCGAGCGGATCGTGGGCACTGGTCTGATCGGTCACGATGTCGATCGGCACGCCGCGGCGCCGCAGCTCGGGGAAGACCTCGGCCGCGTTGCCGACCACGCCGACCGAGAGGGCTTCGCCCGCCTCCTTGGCGGCGACGACCCGGGCGACGGCCGCATCGAGGTCGGTCGTGTACTCGTCGAGGTAGCCGTGCTCCACGCGACGAGCGAGACGCGACTCATCCACATCGACGATCAGCACCGCTCCGTCGTTCAGAGTCACGGCGAGCGGCTGGGCGCCGCCCATGCCACCGGCTCCACCGGTGAGGGTGAGGGTGCCGCGGAGCGAGTCGCGGCCGAGCGAGCGGGCGACGGCGGCGAACGTCTCGTACGTGCCCTGCAGGATTCCCTGCGTGCCGATGTAGATCCAGGATCCGGCGGTCATCTGCCCGTACATGATGAGGCCGAGCTCTTCGAGCTTGCGGAACTCGGGCCAGTTCGCCCAGTCCCCCACCAGGTTGGAGTTGGCGATCAGCACACGCGGCGCCCACTCGTGGGTGCGGAAGACGCCGACCGGCTTGCCCGACTGCACCAGCAGGGTCTCATCCGGTTCGAGCTCGTCGAGAGTGCGCACGATCGCGTCGTACGCCTCCCAGCTGCGCGCGGCCTTGCCGGTGCCGCCGTAGACGACCAGGTCTTCGGGGTGCTCGGCGACCTCGGGATCGAGGTTGTTCATCAGCATGCGCTTGGCGGCTTCGGCGCCCCAGCTCTTCGCGGTGCGCTGGTTGCCGCGGGCGGCGCGGACGACGCGGGGCCCGGATACGGGGGACTCAGCCATGGGTGTGCTCCTTTGCGATGCGGGCGACGGCGCCCGACTGGACGAGTGCGGTGACGGCTTCCATCTCGGGCGAGAGGAAGCGGTCGGGGCCGGGACCGGCGGCTACGGTGCGCACCAGGTCGCGCACGGCACCGGTCGCGGGTCCGGCCTGCAGCGGGGCGCGCAGGTCGAGGGCGCGGGCGCCGGTGAGGATCTCGATCGCGAGCACGCGTCCGAGTCCGTCGATCGCGCGTCGCAGCTTGCGCGCAGCGGCCCACCCCATCGACACGTGGTCCTCCTGCATGGCGGACGACGGGATCGAGTCGACGGATGCTGGCACCGCGAGGCGCTTGAGCTCGGAGACGATTCCGGCGGCCGCGTACTGCGCGATCATGAGACCGGAGTCGACGCCCACCTCATCGGCCAGGAACGGCGGGAGTCCGTGGCTGCGGGCCGGATCCAGCGCGCGGTCCGTACGACGCTCGGAAACCGAGGCGACGTCGGCGACCGAGATCGCGAGGAAGTCGAGGACGGCCGCGACGGGAGCGCCGTGGAAGTTGCCGTTGGACTCGATGCGGCCGTCGAGGGTGATGACGGGGTTGTCGATCACGCTGGCGAGCTCGCGCCCGGCGATCAGCGTCGCATGGGCGAGGGTGTCGCGCGCGGCGCCGTGCACCTGGGGCGAGCAGCGCAGCGAGTAGGCATCCTGCACGCGGCCGTCGTCCGGTCCCTTGTGGCTCGCGACCATGGGGGAGTCGCCAAGGAACGCGCGCAGGTTCGCCGCCGATTCGGACTGTCCCGTCTGGGCGCGCAGCGCCATCAGGTCGGCGGCGAACACGGCGTCGGTGCCGAGCTGCGATTCGACCGACATCGCCGCGGCGATGTCGGCGGTGAGCAGAAGGGTCTCCAGGTCGTGGAGTGCGAGCACCAGCATGCCGAGCATGCCGTCGGTGCCGTTGATGAGTGCCAGCCCCTCCTTCTCGACGAGGGTGAGCGGCTCGATGCCCGCGGCGGCGAGGGCGTCGGATGCGGGAACCAGCGCGCCGGAGGCATCGCGCACGTCGCCTTCGCCCATCGTGGCCAGGGCGATGTGGGCGAGAGGCGCGAGGTCGCCCGAGCAGCCGAGCGAGCCGTACTCGCGCACCACGGGCGTGATGCCGGAGTTGAGCAGGGCTGCGTAGGTCTCGACGACGACCGCGCGGACACCCGTGCGCCCGGAGGCGAGCGTCTGCAGGCGCAGGAGCTGAAGACCGCGGACGACCTCGCGCTCGACCTCGGCGCCCGTGCCGGCGGCGTGCGAGCGGATCAGGCTGGCCTGCAGCTGCAGGCGGCGGTCGGGAGCGATGAACGTGGTCGCGAGGGCCCCGAAGCCGGTGGAGACGCCGTAGTGCGGGTTCGGATCAGCCGCGAGGCCGTCGATCACGCGGCGGGTGTCGGCGACGCGTGCGAGTGCCTCCGCGTCGATCTGCACGGGCGCATCGTGGCGGACGACGGCGACGACATCGGCGGGAGACAGCGGGGCTGCTCCGACCAGCACGGGGGCAAGTTCGGTCATGTTCTGATTCCACACCCGCAGTGTCGACGGGGATACCCGTTCGTGCGATGCTGTGTCTGTGATCCCAGACAGGAGTGCGGCCTCTCGCGCAGCCGAACCGCAGGTCCCGGCGGCCGAGAACACCCTCCGCATCCTCAGCTACCTCGCCGGACGCCCGGCTCCTGTGGCGGCATCCGCGATCGCGCGCGAGCTCGACCTGCCGCGCTCCACGGTCTATCACCTGCTCACCACGTTGGCTGCGCACGGCTTCGTGCTTCATCTCCGCGAGGAGCAGAGATGGGGTCTGGGCACTTCCGCGTTCGAGCTGGCCGGCGGCTACACCCGCCAGCAGCCGCTCGCCCGACTCGGCCGACCGCTGATCGCCGCGTTGTCCGACCGCCTGGGCGAGAGCGCCCACCTCGCCGTGATGAGCGGTGGCGACGTGCTCTACATCGTCGAGGAGCGCGCACCCCGCCGCCCCGCCCTCGTGACGGATGTCGGCGTACGCCTTCCTGCGCACCTCACCGCGAGCGGACGGGCGATGCTGGCCGCCCTGCCCCGGGAACAGGTGCGCGCGCTGTATCCGAGCGCGTCGTCGTTCCCCGACCGCACAGGGCTGGGGCCGCGTCGCCCCGCAGAGCTGCGCGAACTCCTGCGGGAGGTACGAGCACGCGGCTATGCGGTCGAGGATAGCGAGGTGGCAGACGGGCTCCGATCGGTCGGAGCCGTCGTGCGCGACCACACCGGCTGGCCGGTCGCCGCAGTGGCTGTCACGTGGGGCGGCGAAGGACTTGATGAGCGGACGCTCGCGGATGCCGTCATCGACACCGCAGGGGTTCTGGAGTCGCGGGTCAAACGGTGAGCGGACGTGTCGCAGGCTTGCGACAACTCCGCGACAGTATCGCCACACCGGCTGGATACGCTCGATCCATGACCACCGCCGCACGCACCGCCTCGTCTGCCTCCCGCCGTCGCCGCCAGGGCGTCGCACTCGGACTCCTGGCCTCCCTCGTCGTCACCGGGTGTGCCGCGACGCCGCCGAGCGCCCCGAAGCCGAGCGGCGCCCCGACGTCGCCCGATGCCCCGATTTCCGCCGTCGCCACGGTTCCCGGATACGACGTGGGCCAGTTCCCGCCCGTGCCGCTGTTCGTGCTCCCCGACCTGTCACTGCTGGACTCGTCGGCATCCGCCTTCGCGATCGAGGTCAACGATGCGCTCGCCGACATCCCCGGGGTCACGGCGACACCGGCGCACTGCGATGCGACCGGGAATGTGGTCTCCGGCAACGGCACCGCGCTGCTGTACGGCGACGGATCCGGCACCTTCACGGGGCCGGACGGAACCGTGCAGAACTTCGGCGACGGATCGGGTACCTCCACGATCAACGGCGTCACGATCCAGAACTTCGGCGACGGGTCGGGCAACTACACCGATGGCGCGGTCACGATCCAGAACTTCGGCGACGGGTCCGGCAACTACACCGATGCGACCAAGACCGTGCAGATCTTCGGCGACGGCTCCGGCAACTACTCCGACGGCGACGTGACCATCCAGAACTTCGGCGACGGATCGGGCAACTACGAGGCCGGGGCTGTGACCATCCAGAACTTCGGTGACGGCTCTGGCAACTACACCAGCCGCGACATCACCATCCAGAACTTCGGAGACGGCACGGCACAGGTGAACGGCGAGCGGGTGAAGGCCGAGCCGTTGCCGGTCGTCCCCACGCTCGGGGTGTTCCCGCCGCTGGGCACGCTCGCCCCGTTGGAGTCCTGCGGCACGACCCTCACATTCGAGGACGGGGTGCTGTTCGACTTCGACAAGAGCGACATCCGCGACGATGCGGCCACCACGCTGGATGCCGTGGCCGACGCGCTCACCGCGCTCGAGGTCGCGCAGGCCTCGGTGTCGGGCCACACGGACGCCATCGGATCGGATGCCGAGAACCAGACGCTGTCGGAGGATCGCGCGGATGCGGTGGTCGATGGCCTCCAGGACCGCGGGGTCGGCACCGCGCTCACCGCCGAGGGCTTCGGGGAGTCCCGCCCTGTCGCCGCGAACGAGATCGATGGCGTCGACAACCCCGCGGGGCGCCAGCTCAACCGACGCGTCGAGATCTTCATCCCGGCGACCTTCTGACACGAGAAGATGGATGCCATGCGCGCTGCACGCCGGCACATCGCCGCGATCACTCCCGTGGTGATCGCGGCGCTGCTGCTCACCGGATGCACGGTCCGCATCATCGATCCCTCCGCAGACGATGCCCGCTCGCCTGCGCCACAGGAGGCCGGCCCCGCACCGCAGGATGAGACCACGCCGCGCGCGACCTCGTCACCGGACGAGGAGGATGCCGACGCGACGCCACCGGCGCTCTCCGCACCGAACGCGGCCGAACGCGAGCGGCTGATCGCCGCGGCCACGATCACGATGACCTGCCCGAGCGGGCCGCTGGACCACGATGGCGCCGTGGTGCGCGTCGAGGGGTCGTGCGCGAATCTGGTGATCGACATCGATGCGGGCGTCGTGATCGCCGACGACGTCGATGAGCTCCTGCTCCGCGGCTCCGGCACCGTCGTCTATGCCGGGACGATAGGCACGGCGACCGTGTCGGGGAGCGCCAACGAGGTGTACTGGACGGGGCCGACACCGACGCTGGAAGACGACGGCAGCGCGAACTCCCTCGGGCGGGGCTGATGATCACCGAACAGACTGAGCGCCCCCGGATCCTGCTCGTCGACGACGACGAGGCGATCACCGGGGCGCTGGCCGCGTTCCTGGGAAGGAGCGGCTTCGATGTGCGCGTCGCCGAAGACGGGCGCGCAGGTCTGGCCGAGGTGGAGCGCGAGGTGCCCGACCTGGTGGTGTGCGATGTGATCATGCCCCACGTCGACGGACGCGAGTTCGTCCGTCGCATCCGGGGCCGGCAGCTCTGGCTCCCCATCATCCTGCTCACCCAGGTCGGCGAGTCGTGGGAGCGCAGCGCGGCCCTCGACGAGGGCGCGGACGACTACCTGAACAAGCCCTTCGATCCGCACGAACTGATCTCGCGCATCCGCGCCGTGCTGCGTCGAAGCTCGCAGGGCGCCGGTGCCCTCCGGGGCTCGCAACGGCTGCAGGCCCTGGACATCACGCTGGATCGCACCGCGCGTCGCGTGTGGCGGGGCGACACCGAACTCACCCTCACCCCGAAAGCACTCACGCTGCTCGAGTACTTGATGCTGCATCCGCAGGAGGTGCACACGCGAGAGCGGCTCCTGTCAGCGCTGTGGGGCTTCGACTTCGCCTCATCGAGCCGTGCCGTCGACCACCGCATCGCCGAGCTGCGCCGGGTGCTCGGCGACTCCGCAGGGGAAGCGCGCCTCATCGAGACCGCGCAGAGCATGGGCTACCTGTTCGTTCCGCGGGTGGTGGGCGCATGACCGACCGCAGGGGCGTGGCACTCGGGGTGGCGTCGGCCGTGCCGGTCGGGGTGTGCGCTTTCGCCGCGGGGGTGATGACTGCAGCGGGGGACCAGCGCCTTCTCGCGATCGACCTCGCGCTGCCCGGTGCCGTGGCGCTCGCGGGTGCACTCGTCTCCGCCGTTCCGGCGATCATGCTGGTCATTCATCGCACGCGGCGTCGTGAGCGCACCAGGATGCAGACGGCCGTGGCCGATGCCGCCGCGCAGGCGACACAGACCGAGCACGCGAATCACCAACGGTTCCTTGCGCGGCTCGATCATGAGCTGAAGAACCCGTTGACCGCCATTCGGGCGACGGCGGCCGCAGCTGCGGCGCAGGATGGATCCTCACTCGACGAGTGGCGGGTGGTGGACACTCAGGCGACGAAGCTGAGCGCTCTGGTGCGGGACCTGCGCAAACTGGCGGAGCTGGAGACGCGCCCCTTGGAGCTCGAGATGGTCGATCTCGAGCAGGTCCTCAGCGAGGCGGTGGCGGCGTTGGCTGCCCAGAACCCTGCGGCAGGCGCACGGATGTCGTTGACGGTCACCCGAGTGCCGTGGCCCGTGCCACCGCTGCATGCAGACCTCGACCTGCTGTCGCTCGCGATCGACAACGTGCTGTCGAACGCCGCCAAGTACTCGGCGCAGGGTCCGATCGAGGTGCGGCTGCGTGAACAAGACGGCTGGGCTGTCATCGACGTCGCGGATGCCGGTCGGGGAATCCCTGCGGGAGACCTGCCGACGGTCTTCGATGAGCTCGCGCGGGCCCAGAACGCACGGGACGTCACGGGTTCAGGCATCGGGCTCACGCTCGTCGCCACGGTGATGCGGCATCACGGCGGGGATGTGTCGATCCGCTCCGCCGAGGGCGCCGGCACCGTTCTCACGCTGCGTCTTCCGATCCGCCGTTGAACTGAACACTCCCTCGACGTGCGACGTTAACGAAGAAGAGCCACCCCTTGCGGGATGGCTCTTGCTTCTGTTTCGTACGCACTCGCGTGTAAACGCAAAATGGCCACCCAACGATGGGTGGCCATTTTGACTAAAAGGAGTCCGGCGGTGTCCTACTCTCCCACAGGGTCCCCCCTGCAGTACCATCGGCGCTGTGAGGC